>JBGSNT010000048.1:0-24064 GCA_041739575.1 Nodosilinea sp.
GGCTAGCTTCAACAAATTGCTCGAATAGCGCGTTGATCATGGGACGCTAACTCCATCGATTCCAACAGGCCAGGGGTAACGTCTTTAGCGTATCCAATCGACCGCGCTAGTACTAATGCTCACCTTAACAGGGGTAGGCTCGATGGCTAAAGTCTCACAGTCCTTGATGGTTAACGGTCACGTTATACGCGGAGTTTGCTATGCCAAGCCCGATTACTTAAACCAGATCAGGGTGGGCCTATCGGCGATTCCACCAGAACGTGTGGGCCTAGACGGCGAGTACGACTACTATGGGCTAGCCAAGCGAATCCAATCCAGTTTTCATCAGGCCGTGGGGCGCTCTAACGTTGCCCAGCTCGCCATCAAACAGCGGGGATCGGCCGTTATCTTGAGTGGACATGTCGATACGTTGCCGCTGCTCGATCGGCTGGTGGAACTGGCGCTCCAGGCCGAGGGGGCTAGTCACGTCGAGGTTCACAATGTGCAAATTAAGTCTACAAGTAAGCTGTCGTCGGTCGCCTAGGGTAGCGCTGGCCGAAGAGCTGGCCGATCTGTTGGCGGGGTTATGGCGGAGCCCAGTTGACTGCGGCGTAAGCTGGTGGCTGCTACCCATCTAGGGGCGAGGGGCGCAGGGCAATCTGGCCCAGTTGGGTTGGGCTGCGACCCTAAGCGACTCCGGCAAACAGGACCTCATAGGGCTGTGGGCTGGCGTTCTCTTGGGCAACAATTTCAACAATCTTATTGCGGGACTGGGGTAGGTAAAGAGCCTCAATACATACCTGAGCTACTTTTAGCCGGGGTACACTGCCCTCAAACAGCGTATCGGCGGGAGCCATAATCAGCGGTCGGATGTCAGCGTCGTCATCTTTTAATCCGCCAGGACGCACGATGGTGTAGGTAAGTCCGCTAGCTTGCAGATAGGCCTCAGCCTGCTGCTTCCAGTAGAGCACCAGGAAAAAAAGGTTGAGGGGATGAAAAAAGCGAGAAACGCAAAGCGACGACACCATCACGAAGTGCTCGATGCCGAGGTCCTTGGCTACATCCACGAGGTTTTTGGTGCCCTCGTAGTCGACCTGGTAGGGGCCGGTGGGGTCAAAACTGGGTCGGGCTCCGGTGGCGCTGAGCAAAACGGTGCAGCCTGCCATGGCGCGCCGAATACTCTCCTTATCGGTGACCGTACCTTCCACCAGGGTGACCTCGATGGGGAGTTGGGCTCGGGCTGTCGCCGCATCCCGCACAAAGGCTACTACCGGCACACCGCGATTAACCAGCTGGGCCACAATTCTCGATCCGGTAGCTCCGGTGGCTCCTGCAACAAATGCTTTCACCGCGACTTTCCTATTGTGTAGAACTGGCCTGATTCTACGGAATGGCAAGCCAAAAAGAAACCAGTCCTAGGACTGGTTAGGCAAAACCGTGATGGGTATGACAGTTCTGGGGGGCACACTTGAGATACTAAAGCCTTAAGATAGGTTAAGCCTCAGACGCAACCTTTGGCGCGATTACCTTGTCTGATGTCGTTTAAGCAAGTGGTTGCACAGTGACTCTGGAATCCATCCCCTCTACCCAGAATACTGACCCCTTGACTGCGGAGGCAGAAGGCGTCGATGCAGATCGCGCCATGGGCGCCGGTGCAGACTCTCCCCAGCGGTTAGATCCTCTCCTCCAGGGTGACTCGGACGAAGCAGAGGCCCAAGTTTATCCCAATGAACTGCTGGTTTTAGAGGGCTACTACGCCGGCAAAATGGATATGTCTGCCGATAGCGATACCGTGGGTCGCTACCTCAATAGCCACCGGGGATGGTTTACCCGCTGCGCCCACCCCATGAAGGTAGAACCGATCTCTGACCACGGCTATGCCCTGGTGGTAGGCAACTTTTCGGTGCTGGGCTACGAGGTTGAGCCTAAGGTGGGCCTTTACCTATCGCCGATTGATCACCAGGTCTATCGCATCGGCACAGTCCCTGTGCCTGGGTATGTGCCCCCAGGCTACGACGTCGATTTCCATGCGGTGATGCGTCTGAAGGATGTTCCCGCGGCCCAGTCCCCGGCCACGGCCCTCACCCAGGTCGATTGGGATCTTAGCCTGGCGGTCAAGATTCACATGCCGCGCATGCTGAACTCAGTGCCCCGCTCCCTGCTCAAGGCATCGGGCGATCGCCTGCTGAACCAGGTGGTGCGCCAAGTGTCTAAGCGGCTCACCCGTAAGGTGCAAGAAGATTTTCACCAAAGTTACAACCTGCCCTTGCCCGAGAGCTACCGAGGCCATTACTTCTGGTCTAACTGGGGCCGGCGGGGGAGCAGCAGCGCCCCTCCTGACGCCGACGGCTAGCTCCCAGTTTGGCACCTCCCCAAAAAGCCGCGAGATCAGCATCCAGCGGCTTTTTTATAAACCAAGTGCGGCCCGGCTTGGTTGGAGACGCTGGTTTCCAGGGCGACCCAGCTGTAGATTCCAGCTACAGATTCGATAGCAGCCGCTGCACGATCTGCATGCCGGTCAGGGCTTGCCAGCCAAATAGCCCCACCAGCACCATATTTAGGGTGATATGGGTCAGCCGGGCCGTTTCGTTCCCCTTTTGCATAAAGGGCACCAGGGCTGCCGACGAAGCAATCAGAGTGGCCATTCCCAGGCCCACCAGCAGGTGAGGCCCCACAAATAGCTTGCCAGCTTCCACATAGGTGGCCGCCATGCCGCCTACGGTACCGAACACCATAAAGGCCAGCAGCGCAGAGCCGACCTTGTGATGCTTGAGGGCAAATTTGCCTTTGATCAGCTCTTTACGGGTTTCGGCATCGGCCAGACGGGTTTTGCGGGCCTGTATGCCCAGATAGAGGGCGTAGAGGGTGGTAGCCAGAAGCAGCCACATCACCACGGGGTGGACAAAGTTGAGCCAGGGTTGAAACATGTCTAGGGTCATGGAGCGCTGCCGTTACATTTATTTAACAAAATTATAGGAGCACACATTCTGGCTTGGCAAAGCTTTGGTCTGAATTAAGGCCTATGCGGCGTCAGATCGGTTAAAGCCCTCTGCATCCCCTGCTGAGGCGCTAGCTATACGCCATTGCGCCGCCCCAGTCTTTGCCGACGGGAGGTGACTGGTGTGCTCAGCCCATGGCCATCGCTATCGGGGGGAACTTCGCCCCCGTCGATTCGTCTAGCGCTTCTACCGCTGTCTACCACCCGTTGGCTTGGCCACGGGTAGCCCGACTGGATAGATTAGTTTTAAACAGCGTTATAAGTTGCAGGGGTTATGAGCAAACTGGGGCGGTTTTTGGCAGTGTTGGCCGCTAGCTGGCTGGGGGTAGTGCTGCTCGGCTCTGGGCCGATGCTGGGCGCCTCCCCTGGCCTGATCCCTGCACCCTCCACCATAGACAGGGCCATAGAGCAGACCATTCTGGCCAATACCGAAGCAATCCTAGAGGTTGATCCGGCCTCCATCCCTGAGAATAGTTTGCCTACTCCCTACCCTGAGCAGCCCGACGGCACCCTAAAGCTGCCGCAGGTGGAGTCCGACATTCCTGGGCTGCAGGTGGAGGCTGACCCCACCGCTGGACCTACGTCGGAGGATGCCGCCAATGGTGCCCCCCTGAGCCCAGCGCTGCTGCTCGCCGGGCTGCCGCCCGAGGTGGCCAAACGGAGCCAGGTGCTAATGGAGGCCGATCGCCTCTACCAGGCTGGGGATATAGAGGCGGCCCAGGCCCTGTCCCGCTCGGCCAAGGATTCTAAGTGGTTGGCCGAGACGACCACAGAGGTTGCGATCGCCCCCATTCTCGATCCCGAAGCGCTGCCCCCAGGGGGGCGGGTCTACTGGCGCGAGGCCCAGGCCGGGGCAGAGTCGGAGTTCCCCAACCGGGTCCTGGTTCCCCTTAGCCTGCTGGTCGAGAACTATCCCGAATTTTTGCCGGGCCAGGCCCGCTACGCCCGCTATCTGGTCGAACAGGGCCGGGCCGACGAGGCCCTACAAATTTTAGATGCGGCGGTTACTCGCTACCCCTTCTACCCCGATCTGCTCCAGGCCCAGGCCGAAGTGCAGATGGCCCAGGAAAAGTGGATTGAGGCGGCGATTACCGCCAACCAGTTCGTGATTTTCAATCCCGAGCATCCCGAGGCAGAGGCCATGGCCCAGCTGTCCCGGCAAAACATCGATCGCTTTCGCGGCGAGATGAATGCCACCCTGACCCGTAACCTGGTCTCGAATATTGTCACCGGGGCCGCCGGCTACATTTTAACCGGCGGGCTGCTGGGGCCGTTTAGCGCCATTAACTCGGGTATTTTGCTGATGCAGGGGGAAAGCGGCCTGGGCCAGCAGGCGGCACAGCAGGTGATGCAGCAGCTGCCGATGGTGGAAGACCCTGAGATTCGGGCCTACGTCAACGATCTGGGCCAGCGGCTGGCGAAGTTAGCTGGGCGCGACGAGTTTACCTACAGCTTCGAAGTCATCATGGATGACAGCCTCAATGCCTTTGCCCTGCCCGGCGGCAAAGTGTTTATCAACGCCGGGGCGATTACCAAAAGCTATTCAGAGGCAGAGTTGGCGGGGCTGCTGGGCCATGAAATTTCCCACGCGGTGCTCTCCCACGGGTTTCAAATGATGACCCAGGGCAACCTGACCGCCAGTCTGGCTTCATTTATTCCCGTGCCAGAGGTGGCCAATTTGGCGGCTAACCTGATCATCTCGAGCTATTCCCGCGACATGGAGCGACAGTCAGATATCCTCGGCACTAAGCTACTGGCCACCAGCAATTACGCCGCCGACGGTCTCCACAACCTCATGCTCACCCTAGAGGAAGAAAACGGCAACCAGGGGGTGACGTGGTTTGCCTCACACCCCAACCCCAGCGATCGCGTCAGCTACCTCAAGCAACTGATTAATCAGGGTGGCTTCAGCCGGTACACCTACGAAGGGGTCGAAACCCATTTAACCATGCGCTACAAAATGAACCAGCTGATTGCCCAGTACAAGCTGGAGCAGGGCATTGAGGAGGATGCGCCGATTAGGGGGAGCAGGTAGGGGATGGGTCAGGCTACCTCATTGAGGGGTTCAACGGCGGCTTCGGTCTCGCCGAGGACGGTGAGGAACTGTAGGGCCATGGCGATGTAGGTGGCGCACTGGGTCGGGGGCAGCTGGTAGAACGAGTGCCAGGCGGCGGCTCGATCGTCATCGTAGTGGGCGACGCGATCGGGCTGCTGGTCGAGCCAGCCGAGGCGGACGGCGTGGCCAATCAGCACATCGAGGTAGATGTAGTCCTCAAAGTAGAGGTCGGGGTTCACCTTGAAGATTTCGCCCATTTCACGCAGGGCTTCGAGATTGACGTGGCGGTATTCGGGTGCCTGAATTTTGTTCAGCAGGTGGGTGATGCGGCGCTCGAAATTTTGCTCGCCGGGGGTCATTTCGGAGAGAATGCGATCGCTATCAATCCGGTTTTTGCGGTCAAACTTGTTGCCGATCACGATGCCCTTGGAGTGCTTCAGCACCTCCCACACCTGGGTATAAAATCCCTCGGAGATGCGGGCAATTTCACCGTCAATAATCCGCTTGCGGAGCCAGTCTTGGGTAGGCTGTTCAGATTCTTCAGAGGACACCACTTCTTCAATATCGACGGGTACCACCTGCCAGTTAATTGGGTTGTGGGGCTTAACGTGCAGCGACTCGCGGCGAAAGATCGCCTGATTGAGGCCATCGAACCCCGCTAGCACCTGGCGGAGGCGAGTCTTGAGTTCAAAGGGGCTGAGGTCAATCAGCTGCCCGTAGGCCTCATCTTGAGTAATACCGCGCTCGCGGGCCAGTTCGCTGGTAATCAGCAGCAGCAGGTAGCCTACCCGCAGGGTCATCAATCCCTGAAACAGGGTCGGTTCTGCTTTGATCAAAATGCTCAGGTCGATCAGAATCTCCTGGGTGAGCACGTGGTCGCGAACGTCGTCACCACCAAATTGGCGAATTTTTTCGATGATCTCGCTGTGGCTCATCGGCTCAGTAATCAGCGAAGCCTCACTGTAGGATTTGCCTACAGAGATCTGCTTTTGGCGCACCAGCAGCTCGGTCACCGCATCCGACAGGGTGATGTCGGCCTTGCCCAGCAGACCAGCGGTGCGGCGCAAAATACTCCACTGCTCTAGCTGACTGGCCTTGGCGTAGACCTCGTCGAGCAAATTCTCGACGGTGACGGCCCGGCTGGGGCCGCCCAGCCCGGTATCAAAGTCGTTGCCGTGGAGGTGCTGGAGGGTACTGAGCAACTCAATTTGCTCGTAGGTATTGTTCGATTCCCGCAGCTGGGTCAGCAGCCGGTCGAGATCGGTTTCATTCTCCACGTCGTTCTCTTCGAGCAGCGACAGGGGACCGTCGTGGCCCGGCTCAAAGCCTAGGTAAGCCGTCCACAGCGGCGAATAGCCCAGGGTGGTGGTGCCCAGCTGGTAGTTGTTGACGTTGTCGACGCGCTCCAGGCTGGTGGTCATCATCAGCTGGTGCAGGGGGCCTAGCTTAACGGGCACGTGATCGCAGCGATCGCCCTGGAGCTCCCGCATGAGCGCCATCAGCGGCGACTCGTAAATCGGTTTGCGCCCCAGCTGAAACATGGCGTGGGTCAGCAGCAGCGTCACGGTGGGCCGGCCCGGCTCGCGCCAGTGGTCATAAATATAGGCCAGCTCGCTGCGAATCTGGGCCACCAAAAAGTGGTAGTCGAGGGTGAGGTAGAACCGCTGCTGGTCTAAAAATGACGGCAGAAACACCACCGACTCGCCCTTGATCCGAAACATGCGGGAGGTGGTCAGGCTGCGCAGCCGCCGCACCGGGCGACCGCTGAGGTCTAGCTTGTGGTTTTTGCCGATCTCGGCGTAGATCGACGACAGCTCCTGGGCTGGGAACACCTGCACCGGGGCAATGTCTTCGAGGGTTTGGGTGGGCAGACCGTAGGTGGCCAGCTCCGTTTGCAGCGCCTTATCTTCGGCCAGGAGGGCGACTTGCACCACCGGGTAGCGGTGGTCGCCCAGGGCGCGGTGCCGCCCTAGGGGGTCGATATCGCTGGGCTTGATCAACCCGTCTTGAATCAGCTGACCCAGCAGGTACAAGCTTTGCGCCCACACCAGGGGCAGGTTGTCGTTGGGCAAGCGCGGCTGGCTACCGGGCTGCTGGCGCTCCGCCTCCAGGCTGTCTTCTGGCACGTAGTACAGCTCGGGCAGCAGGCCCAGGCCGTCGCGATCGACCGTGAGGGCCCTCAGCCGTTCTTCATAAAAGAGAATCTGGTCGCGATCGCCCTCAAACAAACTGTCTAGCCACAGGTAAGTGAAAAACAGCGGCCACTCGCACTCAATGTGCTCGAACTGGCGTAATTCTTCGGGCTCGTAGTGGAGCCGGGTGTTGTCTTCGATCACCGTCTGGTGGCCGTCCCGCAAAAACCGCTTGCAGCCGTAGGGGCCCTGCAGCTTGTCGGTAATCTTCTTGCGGGTCTTGCGGGCCAGCTGCTCATCATCAATGGCAAAGGCCGGATAGCTGAGGATGCTCAGCAAAGCCGCATCCACTTCCTTCGACCCAGACTCGCGGGGCAGCAGCGACTCCAGGGTGATGCGGGCGCGGGCAATCTCGTCGGTCAGCACGTGGATAGTCGACGCCTGACCGCCGCGCATGCCAAAGAGATTAAACCCCCGCAGGGCCTCCAGGGCGGCCTTGGCCATGCCCACGGAGCTGGCGTTGAGCTCCGGCTTGCCGTGGTTAATTTTGTTGCCCCGCTCCCAAATGCCGTAGTCGGGGGTGCGGTAGGCTCGGCCTATGTAGTAGACCAGGTTTTGCACAAAGTTGACTTCATCCTGGGTGAAGATGATTTGCAGCCCCGAGGCCGTCATCTGGGCCAGCATGAGCAAAAACACCGACGTGGCGTCGATTTGCAGATGCCCCCACTCGTCGTCGCCCACCACCGGCAGCCCGCTACCCGTGTCGTACTTGGCATGGAGCGCCTTGAGGGGATCCTGCCGCTCCTTGAACTGCTCAACTTTTTCGGCTTGGCGCAGCTTGGCCTGTAGCAGCCCCCGCATGAGCTTAACGACGCTTTGCTCTAGCTCAACGGTGCGACCATGATCGTCATCCAGCTGGCGATAGGCTAGGGCCACCCCCCACACGGCTAGAATGCTGTAGACGTTGTCGCGTACCCAGGCATCGGTGTAGTCGCCGTGTACATTCACCGCAGTGCTGGCGGGCAAAAGGCCGCTAACCGGGTGCTGCCGCGCCAAAATAACGGTCTTGACCTGGTGATAGTAGCGATCGAGCCGCTCCTGAAGGAAGGCTGAGGACATAGGCGTGGGGGTAAGAACAACAGAGACCGAGAGTTAATCGGGTTTTAACCTACTCTAGGAGCAAATGACTAGTCCATCGCCGCAAGGGACAGGCAAGTCTTGCCGACTAGCTCACCCTAGTGTTGCCTATGGGGTGTTCTGGGTTGGTTCGTCTGGGTCATTAATCTGATCTAAAGCGGTATTTCTTGAACCGGGCAAGCCCGCAGACGTTGCCCCGTAGGGATCGGGTAACTCGAGTGGAGCCAGTGCATCGGGGTCAGAGGTCTCATCGAACAGCAGCTCAATGTCTTGCAGGGCCGCCTGAAAAGCCTCTTCGGTCTTGGCTGAGCGTGAACTCATCGATCCACCTTCGGTAAGGAATGCCTCCATACAAGAATTCCCGGCGACCCGGTTATTCACAACGGTCAGCCCTCAATCACCCCCCAGGTAAGGTACCCAGCCAGTCTAGCAGCAGGGGATTGACCACCTCGGGGCGCTCATCGTGGGGGCAGTGGCCGGTGTCGGCGATGCTGTGGAAAGTGACCAGGCCAGGGCGGGCTACATCTTCGGCCAGTTTGCGGTAGATGTCGGCCCCTTTAATCGGGGTCCAGGGGTCGTTTTCGCCCCAGAGCACCAGCAGCGGCTGGGCAATGGTGGGCAGTAGATCCTCGGGTTTTGGCCCTGGTGGCGCAGTCACGACCGCAGCAAACACTTTTTGAGCGGTAGGCCTACAGGCGGGAGTGTAAAGCATGTCTACTAGCTCATCAGTGATGGCCTCTGGGTTGCGGTAGACCTGCTTGAGCGAACTGCGAATGCGGCCCTTGCGGCGCACCTGGTTGAATACCAACGGCCCCACGGTGGGTGAGCTGACTAGCCAGGTAAAGGCCCCCATTACCCAGTTCAAAGGCGGGTGTAGTTCTTCGGGGCGGTGGTTGAGGCCTCCAGCGCAGTTGAGCACGGCCCCGGCCCTGGCTTTGTCGGGGTGGTTGGCCAGCAGCATGAGGGTGAGCAACCCGCCGATGGAGTTGCCCACGAACACCGCCGGGGTATTGATGAACTCGGCCCAAAAGTCAGCCAGCAGGTCTTGCCAGAGGTCGAGGGTGTAGGCAATATCTGGCTGGCCGGAGTCGCCAAAGCCCAGCAGGTCGATCGCATAGACCCGATTCCCTGCCGCCGCCAGGGTTGGAATATTCTTGCGCCAGTGGCCCAGGGAGGCGCCAAACCCGTGGATGAGGACGATGGGAGTCCCCTCTCCGGCGGCGGTGTAGGCAATGGTGTGCCCCCGCCAAACCCAGGTCTGTTTGTGGAGCGATGTCAGCGAGAGGGGAATCAATTCAGCAACCATAGCCAGAGATGTAACAAAGTGTGACTATATCCATGATACAGCCGACCTAGGGTTGGTGCCCTTCCTCCAGACCCAAGACGCTTTCCTCGTAGCATTTTTGAGACAGCAACACTTGGATTTGTTTTTTCTGACAAATCTCCGAGAAAATTTGGGTTGCCGCAATTTTTCTTTTCTGTCTGTCTGTGAAGTCAGACCCCTGAGCGTCTAAAGCTTCCAAAAGCTTAGTGTAGCTGGCTTGGAGGTCTTTATCTTGGTTAAAGGCATCCTGCTCACCCAACTCCTCTAGGAATTTTTCAAACCCTAGGCAAGCCAAGCCATAGATAGCTGATTTAGAGAAAGCTGCTTCAGGTTTTACCGCTTTACCGTTCAGGACTTCCCCATTGCCAAAATAGCCACCGTGGGTATCGATTTTGCCGCTGAAGTAATCAACCGTCAACCAGAGATAATCCCAGATATTCAACGCTTTTCTACGCTTGGCATTGCTAACAATGCCCACAGTTTTTTTCTGCAATGGCTCAACATAGTCGGTGCAGTCAAAGAACGTAAAAAGTTCGCCAATGGGGGTTTCGTTGGGTGCTAAAGCAACACTTCCCTGACGTCTGGAAAGAGCCTTTTTCTGACGAATATAAAGATAGTCCAGAGGAAAGCGGCCTACTATGGCAATTTTATCTTGTTCGCTTACCTCAATGGGCTGTGGATTCTCTAAAATCTTGCCTTCCTTTACTTCCTGAAGTCTGACGAACTGCCCGGCTTGAAATTTGACCAGCTGATCGTCTTGGACAAAGGGCAAGGGGTTGTCGAGTTCCACCGGGAGACCATTTTGAATCTCAAACAGCTGACCCTTCAGAACCTGAAACATTTTACCGGCTGAACCCGAAACAAATTGCCCATCCTCTAGGGCTACGATCGCTCCATCCTGAACTTGAGCAATCCGGCCATACTCTAATTTAATAAACTGTCCATGGTCTAGGCTAAACAGGTCGTCATTTTGAATGCGACCCAGCTGTCCGGCCTGGACTTCGACAAAACGCCAGATTTCCGACCCATTAGCGGCTTGAGTCTGAAGACGGACCACTGGGCCATTCTGAATCCGCACAATTTGCCCCGCCTTAAGGCTGATCAGGGTTCCCTGCTGGGGGCCAATCGCTTCTCCATCCTGAAGGGCGTTGAGGGGCTTGCCCTGCAGATTAACGGGCTGTCCATCTTTGATGACGGCTAATTGAGCCCCCAAGAGATAACCAAAGGATTGCTCTGGGTGGTGGGCAACGGCTTTACCCTGTAGCTTGACCAACAGTTCATTGGGTAGTCTGACAATGAGACCATAGTCTTCGGATTTTTCTTTGCCACCTTTGCTCTCCACGGGTTGAGCACTTCTGACGGTGACATTGCCGAGTCGATAGCCACCATCTTGGGTTCTAGTCGGGAAGCTAAAGTAGTTGGCGGCTGTGGACGCCAGGCGCAAGGCCATATCGCCTTCATTGCTAAACAGATAGGACTCATCAAATCGCCGTAGGGAAGATTTTAGAAAATTGGCTCTTCCAGAAATAATGGTTTCGGCTGGAATATCTGGCGATACCAGCACTAGCCGACCCAGGCAAAAGACATTACCTATTTTGCTTGACGGATCTTTTTCTGGATTTACCGCGTCTAGGGTGCCTATGGAGCTGGAGTCAAACACATCTGAGAGAATGCGAACGGTATTTGTGACCACAAATCCGCCCATGCTGTGGCCGATAAACGATAGTTTTAGTCGATTGTCATCCCAATACTGTTTTGACTTCTCCTTTTCAGCATCAGAATCGCCTTGAATGAGGCCAGAATCAATTTGCCGGATCAGCTCAACCAGGTCTGGAATCCCGTAGTAGTTGGCGCGGTAGTTATCTCGAAAATATCCTGCCAGGCGGAGCAGTAAAATGGTGATGATTGGTGCGATCGCGGCCAAACACGTCATAGTAAGCACCAAAGCTATCACCAGGGCCGTCACTGAGCCTGGAATTTGGAGCGCTCTGGCCAGCAGGCTAACCAATAGGAGAGCACCGCTCCCCAAAAAGCCTAGGGTGCCATATTTAGAAATTATCCTCAGGGTGACGGGCAGAACACTTCTACTGCTTTTATATTTATCTTTAATTAAATCTAGCTTGGATATGCCCGAGTTAGCTAGGTCGCTAGAGATGATTTGTTCTGAGGGCCAGCGATAGCCGATCAGAAGAAATTTTTTGGATCGATTTTGACAGTGCTCAGCAATATGTTTTTGAATGCTCTCAAACCACTCTTTGACCCCGGTTATGCTGGTGTTGTAGCCATGCACAACAATTAGAATTTCTGGTCTGTCGTGGTCGTCTTGCTGGCTAAGTTGGTTGGCGATGTCGGCGATGTACTCTTGAGTGGACTTATTCAGTTCACCGCTGGGAGAAGTGCCGAAGTCTTGGGCAGGATCTTCGACGTTGTAGGGGGCTGTACTGGCGACAAAATAGGCTGGGACATCGTCTGAGCAGTCGAGTTTCTGAATGGAAAGGATGGACGCACTCATAGTCGGTTTCCGTTAGAAAGGATCTGATCAGCGTGGAATGATTCGGAGAGAGGGCAATGGGGGATGTGGCATCCAGCACCTCTTCTAGGCTCTGATAATCTTGGTTGCCCTGTTGCCTTTGGGATATCAGCATCATTATGGATCGGCGGCTGGGATTTTCCTATTGCTGTGGGGCAGACCGTTATCGATCAACCCGCTCTGTCGATAGTCGTCTGGGTCTTCGCCGATGTCGCCGACAAAGGAGAAGGAGCGGATCAGGTTGAAGATTTCGTGCTTCATGTCTTGCAGGGTGAGGTTTGGCGGCAGGATGTTGGTATATAGGGCATCATGCTGGAGTTTTTCGAACTCACGCTCTAGATATTGATCGCTCTCTGGCAAGGAGTAGTCTCTAAAGAAGTCCCGAAGATGGGATTCCAAATGGAGGTGTTTGCCCTGGCGGTCGGCTTCTGTTTTATCCCGTTGCTCTTCGTAACAGGTTTCGATGTCGTCGAAGACGCCGCGCATGAGGTCGGGGTAGCGACCGGAGAGGGCCAGCAGGGCCAGAATGGCTTGCTGCACTTGGGAGCTGACCTTAGTGCCTCGGGTGCGGCAGACGATTTTGAACAGTTTGTAGACGTTGGTGAGGCGCTTGAGGCTACGGGGGGAGAGGTCTACCTGTTTGCAGCACTCCAGCAGCAGGTTGAACTCCTGACGACTGAATTCGCTGAATTTGCTGCCGCCCGTGGCGTTGTCTTGGATGACGACTTGGGAGCGCAGGTATTCTTCCAGGGCGCTGGCCATGATCGGGCGCACCCGGTAGGGGAGCTGAATGATTTTTTCGAGGTAGTCGGTGCCGGAGGGGCTGCCGTGGCGAAGTAAGACGCCTTTGTAGAATTGCTCTAGGGCGCGGGTGATATAGCGCTCGTCGATCGCCAACACGGCAATAAAAAGGGGCGTTTTGACCAAGAGCTGGACGGCTTCGAGGACTTGGACGACGCGACGAGGGGGGCAGCGGTCGAGGTCGTCGATGTAGACCACGACGCGGGCTGGGCCTCGGGGAAAGACTTGCTGAAGGTCTTCGAGTTTGTGGGCAAATTCTTCACTTCCCATTTTGGGCGGCAACAGCCGGTCGCTCAGTTTTGACAGGTCTTCTTTAACGAAGTGCATCAGCCCTAGATGACGGTCATACTGACCTTCGTGAATCCGTTGAGCGATGAATTCACCGAGTGAGGCATAGACATTGGCAGGAATTTCCCCCTGAACTGTTTGCATCTTTTGATCAAGATTTTGCTCTTGTTGCTTGAGTTGCTCGATCTGGTCTTTTAAGGTTTGGATGCGATGTTCTTGATTTATTTGGAAACGCCGAGTTTCACGCTGGATGACCGCTTGTGATCCCTGAATTTCAGCTTCACAGTCTAGCAGTGCTTGTTTGGTCTGGTTGTACCACTGTTGTCCGGCACGCCAGAGCTTTTGGGCCATGGCAACGGCTGGAAGCAGAGGTGTAATGAACGCAACGATTTGCGGCACGATGGCGTCGGGAAGCTTCCAGGCGACGAACCATGGAGCGATCAGGGCTGTTAGGGCAAAGAGACAGAAGATGATAATGAAGCTGAGGTTGCGTCGAGCCCATTGTTTGAGAACTTTGCCCGAGAAATTGAAGGGGTTACCGTCAGTATCCGTGCCTTCCAGAATATTGGTCATGAACTGACGCACTTCTATTTGGAATCGCCGGAATGATTCAGGTGTTAGATCGCTGGGGAGCTTGCTTTCGATACCTTGTTGAATTTCGTTGAAGGTTTCTTCCCCAAGGCGGCTCTTTAGTAAAGCTCCAGATACGACCAAAATTTGGTTAACGTGATCAATAAGGTCTTGCTTATCTGGATCTTGTGCATTCTCTAAGGCTTGCTGAGCTTTTTTAAGCTCCACCTCTTGCCGGGAAATCGTTTCTTTGACTTGAGTCAGTTCAGTTTCAATATCCTGTTGCTTTTCAATCGCTTCTTGCTTTAGGGTTTTGCGTTTATCCCATAGCAGTTTGTCAACGCGATATTGCTGCTCTGTGCTGAGTTCGGCCAGGGTGTCTCCTTTGAAAACTTGCTGAAGGAAATGCTCTCGATCAGTGTCATTAGCCTGGTAAAGCACTTTCCAGATGTCGCTGTAGGGCGAGTTTGGAGCGTAGGGATCAATTTCTTTCTCGGCGAAACATTTCTGCAATCTCTGCTCAAGGGAAATCTGGCGATCTAGCCCAGTGAAAATAGTCTGCATCAGGCTGGCCCAGAGGTTTGACTTGGCAAAGGTCCAGGCGTCGAATTTGATCTGGTAAATGTGGCCGACGTAAGGGGAGAGTTTTTCGTGGTTGGGGTCGGGGTGCCAGGCTTCGGTGGCGAGGTTTACTGGGCGGCTGCGAATCTGGGTCATGCGTTGCTGCATGAGGTGCATGATGTAAGACTTGCCGCCGCCCCAGCCGCCGAGGATGCCCACGGTCATGGGGGGCTCCAGGTCGCGCATGAGCAGCAGGTTAGAGAGGGCGTCAATTTCGTCTTTGAGGTTGAGGGCGTCTTTGCCCTCGGTAGATTCGTTGCGGAGGCTGCCGCCATGGAGGGCATCGCGGTAGCTACGGGCGAGGAGGTAAAGAGCACGAGCCCACAGGTCATTGGAGCTGTCGATTGAGCCCTTACGGTTGACCTCACGGTTAATGCGCATGGGCAGGTGGGGAGCCAACACCTGGAGCAGGTTTTTGCGTTGGACTGTCTGTCGCCAGAGGTCCCTGGGCTGTGAGGCCGTTTCGGAGCCGCCTTCTGAGTTGCCTGCCAGGGCCTCTTCGGTTTCTGTGTCGGGTTTAGCCAGTGCATTGGGGGCTAACTTTGCCTCTAATGCTGAACCAGACCCGTCAGACTCAGGGTTAGGGGCAGTCTCTGTCTGGGGGGAAGGTTGAGATTTTTCAAGCAGGTCGATTATGTCGGGCAGCAGCTCGGGCACCTCAACCGCTAACACACTGAGTTGCTCAATCTGCTGGACAGGGTTTTTTAAGCTCAGGGCAGCGGCCTTGGCATCGGGGCGGAACTGAGGGAATTTGCAGGCTAGCAATATGAGAGATTGAGTGCGCTGATAGTCTCGGTTGATTTCTTTGATAACGCGGGCCGCTTCGAGGCTTTGAGTAGGGTGAAGGTGAGGAATCAACCGTTGCAGGTACTGACTTTGGAGATAGGCATTGGGCAGGCGGTTAATCAATTGCAGGGCTTTGTATTGATGGTCTGAGGTATGGCAGGCAATTTCGACCCAGGCCGCCGCTTGCTTGAAGGGAGACTTAATCGTTTCGGCACGGTTGATGGCGCGATTGCCCGCAAGCCGACTCAGCACCATCACCTGGCCGTATACATCGTTTGGGATGAGTTTCGTGCTATCTACAATTGCGTCTACATTTGGGTTCTGGAAAACGTCTGTGCCGATGGCTGGGTCGATGGCCAGTCTGTGGGAGGCAATAGCGGTCAAGACTTGAGCAATATAGCCTGAATCTTCTAGGTAGCCATGCTCTGTATTTTCGGCCCGGTACTGAAAGAGAGACGGCAAGTTGGGCAAAACCTCATTGTCAATTTGAGCGATGGACATGGCCGGGATGAGCTGACAGAGGATGGTGGCTCGCCTGCCCAGGTACTCATCCCCTGGGAGGGCTTGCAGCATATCCCAAACGGCGTTGACCAATGCCGTGAACCGCTCTTCGGCGGTTGTGGGCTGGTCGTCTTTGGCAATTTTGAGGAGCTTTGGGGTTTTGGCGACGATATCGGCTACCCGCTCTGTAGAAAGGGCTGTGGCTAATGCGGTGAGCACTGGGGCGCGGTAAGTGGGTTTAGGAATCGCCGTTTCAATGAGCCCACGGGCAGCTTCGTATTGGTCTAGGGATGCGAGGTAGGGTAGCAGGTGCGTGAGGGCTGCGGCCCGATTTGCTTGATGAATAAATGTGCGGGTGATGGCGCTGCCTGGGGACTCCGAGGCAGTTTGGCACAGAGCTAGCGCCATGGAGAACTGTTCGGTGGCTAAATAGGGGGCCAGGTTACCGAGAGCCTCGACTCGCAAGGCTTCATTGCTGATGGCACCTTGGGCAATGATTTGTAGCGCTGCTGGCAATAGCCCGAGCGACAAATGGGGCGCGGCAGCACTGAGGAGCTGCACTTTTTGAGCATCGGTTGCTTGCGCCTTAACCAGGTTAAGCACCAGAGAGAACCGATCGCCAGAAAATTGCTGCACCAAGATTTCGGCATCGGGTAATTGGGGGGCGATCGCACTTAAGGCCTCGGCTTTGGATTGGTCATCCTGAATGTTGTCGGCGGCGGCGAGGGCGCGCTCCAGCACGGCCTTTTGCTCAGATTCGGGCAAGCGGGGGGCGATCGCACTTAAGGCGTAGGCTTTGGCGTCATACCGAAGAATGTTATCGGCGGCGGTGAGGGCCCACCCCAGCAAGTCTGGGTTGGTTTCGGGCAAGCGTTGTGCGATCGCACTTAAGGCCTCGGCTTTGGATTGGTCATACTGAAGGTTGTCGGCGGCGGCGAGAGCCCGCCCCAGCACGGCCTTTTGCTCGGTTTCAGGCAAGTAGGGGGCGATCGCACTTAAGGCGTAGGCTTTGGAGTAGTCATCTTGAAGGTTGTCGGCGGCGTCGAGGGCCCGCTCCAGCACGGCCTTTTGCTCAGATTCGGGCAAGCGGGGGGCGATCGCACTTAAGGCGTAGGCTTTGGCGTCATACCGAAGAATGTTATCGGCGGCGGCGAGGGCCCGCTCCAGCAAATCTGGGTTGGTTTCGGGCAAGCGGGGGGCGATCGCACTTAAGGCTTGAGCTTTGGCGTAGTCATCTTGAAGGTTGTCGGCGGCGACGAGGGCCCGCTCCAGCACCGCCCTTTGCTCAGATTCGGGCAAGCGGGGGGCGATCGCACTTAAGGCTTGAGCTTTGACGTAGTCATCCTGAAGGCTGTCGGCGGCGACGAGGGCCCGCTCCAGCACCGCCCTTTGCTCAGATTCGGGCAAGCAGGGGGCGATCGCACTTAAGGCTTGAGCTTTGGCGTAGTCATCTTGAAGGTTGTCGGCGGCGGCGAGGGCCCGCTCCAGCAAGTCTTTGTCAGATTCGGGTAATTGGGGGGCGATCGCACTTAAGGCATAGGCTTTGTTGTTGTCATCCTGAATGGTGTCGGCAACGGCGAGGGCCCGCTCCAGCACCGCCCTTTGCTCAGATTCGGGCAAACGGGGGGCGATCTCCATTAAGGCTTGAACTTTGGTGTAGTCATTCTGAAGGCTGTCGGCGGCGGCGAGGGCCCGCTCCAGCACCGCCCTTTGCTCAGATTCGGGCAAACGGGGGGCGATCTCCATTAAGGCGAAGGCTTTGGAGGAGTTATTCTGAATGGTGTCGGCGGCGGCGAGGGCCCGCTCCAGCACTTTTGCCGGCGACGGCAACAACTCAGACGCCAAATCAAGCAGCGCCTGTACCTTCTCAGCACCATCGGCGATGCCATCAATTGCGGCTAAGCTCTCTTCCACCCAGATATTGGGGCCGGTTGAGGTTTGGGCATCACCCATGGGGCTATCCTGACAGCAGAGGGCAGGTCATTAGGCAGAGGCTACTTGGGCCTGGGCTAAGGGCTCATTTCGCCCACTTAACCCCGCCAACCTCCCAATAACCGCGATTCTAGCCGACACCCCAGGGCGACTTCACCCTTTACACCATTATTCTTCACGCTCAGCCTATTTTGGGTAGCACCCAGCGCAATCCAGAAACCGGGTTTCTGGGCCACGGGCCATAACCCCGACTACCCGCAAAAGAAACCCGGTTTCTAGCTGCAGCAGAAAGAAATGCTATTCGTCAGCGGCTCCAAAAGCGTCACGCTGAATAGGGATGAAATAGAGCCTGCTTACCCTGACAAAATTTGCCCCCTCATCAAGGCCAGTTCAGAGAACAGCGACGATGCGATCGCAGACTCCGGGATAATCCCTAGGAATGAGGCGATGCAGGCGATGAACCGCTCCACGCCTGCACCAACAGAAAGGTGAATGCAACGGGTTAGATCGCTACCGGAGTGAAGAACACCGACCAGATAATCAGAGTTAGCAGCAACGCTATCACTCCAATCAGCAAGTCCCGAAATTCATTTGAAAACGTGGTGGAGTCTCTCATACCTCTCACCTCCCTAGATTGGTGGCGAATCCCTCTACCTATATGGTGGACCCAAAAGCCTCGGCTATACCAGATGGGCAATGAAGTGTCACTCTCTGGGGGCTATCACAACCCCAGTTTCGAAAAATTGCGCCATCAAATTTCGCCAGGGGCGGGCTCGACGCTGCGGTAGAAATCAACGCCCTTCGTCAAAGGCGTGGGCCACTGGTTAGTCGAGGGTGTCGACCGTGGCTTCAAGCTCAGGTCGCGTTGGAATCGGGCGGCTAAACCCGTTCAGCAGCGGGCTTTGCGCTAGGCGTTGCAGGGCGGTGGCGCGATCGAGGGGCTGCACCCGCTGCCGCAGGGCGTCGATATCCTGCTCCCCTGGGAAGACAAACAGCTGTTCGCCACTGTTCAGCAAAATTTCCTCCCCGCCCGCCACCAGCCGAAAGGCCACCTGCCCCTCCCAGGCAAAAAATTCGACGGGGGCGGCGGGGTCCTCGTCAATGTTGACAAACACCGTGGTGCCCCGAATCCCCGCGATCCCGGCGGGGGTGACAATTTCAACCGGGGTTGTGAGGGTGCCTTCCACCCAGGTGATCATTTGTCCGGCGTTCAGCAGGAGCTGATTGGGGCGCAGGGTGAGGGAGGCCTGGCCGCCCAGGCGGAAGACTGGCCCATTGACTAGCTTTACCTCGGCCAGGGCCTGATCTTCGGTGCTAACGCGATCGCCGTAGGCCAGAGCTTGGTTGAGCTGGGCGGGCATGGGCTCTCCCTGATCGAGGGTCACCGATACGGGGGTAGCGATGATTTCCTGGACTGCGGCAATGGGGGTTGGCGTTGCGTCTTCGGAGGAGCTAGGCTCGGCGATCGGGTTATCCTGGGACTGGTCGCCGGAGGGAGTAGAGCCGGGTACCTGTTGGGGGTGGCAGCCTGCGATCGCCATGCCGCCCGCTATTAACAGCGCCATGGCGAATTTGCCTGGGAGGTAGTGCATAGGGGGCATAGTTGAGATCGGGCTAGATTGAGGCTTGTTTTAGTCTTCAGCCATCCCGACGGGCTTTCCGGCAAAGCGTAGAGGTTCCTTGGCGGTGATATCGTCGGTTAACGGCTTTTGTCCGAGCGTTCCCGATTTTCTTGTTAACGTACCGGAGATCAAATTCTGTGGAATTGGCGATCTGGCTATCGGTGGTGCTGGCGATTCTCGGCTTTGGCATGGGGGTGATGGTGTGGGCTTACCGCCGCCCCCTGGGCAACAGCGCCCTCTTTCCTGCACCCGTGGTGGAGCTTTCCACGCCCCTCGGCGATGAGGCCCGCACCCAGTTTGAGGCGGGCTGTGCTGCCTTTGCCCAGGGCCGTTATCCCGCCGCCATCGACCAGTTCACTGAGGTGATGACGACCGAACCTAACTGCGCCGAGGCCTTCCATAACGGCGGCCTGGCCTACGCCAACATGGGCACCGACGGCCTGGCCGTGCAGGCATTACTCAAGGCCAGTGACCTATACGATCGCCAGGGCACCAAACCCCGCCTCGATCTGGTCAAACAACAGCTCGAACAAATTGCCGGACGGCGGGGCCTCAACCCCCGGCCCGTGCCCTAGGGATATGCAGGTTAATCTTTTACCAGCAGCCAGGTTTCGACTCCGCTCAACCTTCAGATGTCGAGGGTTGAGCGGAGTCGAAATCCGATCAGGGGGGACGTTATTTTCCGATAAGTCCCTTAGGAGTTGACCATGGCGAAACAGCGTCTAGATGCTCTGCTAGTAGAACGGGGTCTTTGCGACTCGCGGCAGCAGGCCCAGCGGTTGATTCGCGCCGGAGAGGTGCAGGTCAACCACGCCGTGGTGGATAAGCCCGGCACCACCTTTGCCGAGGATGTGGAACTGCTGGTGAAGGCGCGATCGCCCTTTGTCTCGCGCGGCGGCGAAAAGCTGGCCAAAGCCCTGGCCGACTTCCCCATTGCCATCCCTGGGCGCATTGCCCTCGACGGCGGCATTTCCACCGGAGGATTCACCGACTGCCTGCTCCAGGCTGGGGCCGCAAAGGTCTATGGCATTGATGTCGGCTATGGCCAGGTGGCCTGGGCCCTGCGCCAAGACCCCCGCGTGGTGCTGCGCGAGCGCACCAACCTGCGCCACCTAACCCCCGACCAGCTCTACGCAGAGGGCGACCCTCGCCCCGACCTGGGGGTAATAGATGTGTCGTTTATTTCGTTGACCAAGGTGCTGCCCGCCTTTTGGGCCTTGCTAATGCCCCCCAGGGAAGTGGTGCTGCTGGTGAAACCCCAGTTCGAGGTGGGGCGCGATCGCATTGGCAAAAAAGGCGTCGTGCGCGATCCGGCCGATCAGGCCGATGCGATCGCCGCTGTGCTGGCCTCAGCCCAGGCCCTAGGCTGGGCCTACCGGGGCCTCACCTGGTCGCCGCTGGTCGGCCCCGCAGGCAATATTGAGTATCTGCTGTGGCTGGTGCAGGGAGAGGCGGCTGAAGCACCTGTTCTGGACGATCTCAAAGCCCTAGCGATCGAGGCTCGGCTGACATTGGGAGGTTGATTTTTGAAAAACGTTGGGGTGGTGGGCAGTGCACCCTACGGTTGAGGGGAATGGGATGCGATCGCCCCCAGGCCACTCCGCAAAACACAGGTTTAAACCGTAGATCAGCTACCCCTTTCCGTTGGGCCCAGGGCGGCGGAACGGCCATGGGCGTAGGGGCCTGGGGGGACCGAAATCCCCCCAGCGGCAGGCTTGGGCTTGACCGATTCCCCCTCGCCATTTCCCGCCCGCAAACGAAACCCCCGACAAGGGCAAACAGCCGTTTGCCCCTACCAACCAGGGCTAGACCCCAGATTTACTTGCCGCCATAGAAATAGGCGATTTCTTTATCCTTCAGCGGCGCAAACTCAGCCGCCGCCAGCATCGCATTCAGCTCATCCTGGGAAAAATGCTTGGCCCCAATGCGCACAATCCGCGATCGCATCGAGTTAGACACCCCACTGCGCTGCCGCCCCGCCTCCTTGCCCATCACCTGGTGGTAAAGGTCCAGCTTGGCAGCGGGAATTGGCGTGCCGTCTAAGTCAAGGCCCGCTGCGATCGCGGCATCTACCGCATCAGCCCCCGTAGTTGGCGTTTGAGACATCGAAGCACCTCCTGGTCTTAAGTAGTTTTCCAGAGATCCTATCAGAGTGAGATCCCCGTATTGGTTAAGGCTAGCTAGGGGGTTTACAGCGATGGGGAGTAGGAGGCAGGGGGGCGGGGAGATTAGGTATCGGCTGCTGCGGGCTGACTCGCTTCAATTTCTGTCACCACGCGAATTTTGCTTGCCTTCAGGTGCTGCGTAATCGCCGCCGTCGCCGTCTCAGCATTGCGGCTCAGAATAGCCTCGTAGATTTGTCGGTGCTCCAGGCGAATATCCAGCACATTGGGGTTTTTTTGCAGCGTTTGAATCCGCAGCAGGGCCATGGCATCAAACAGGGTGTCGAGCAGCGACACCAGCCGCCGATTGCCCGAGCTTTCGGCAATCAGGTGGTGAAACTGGTAATCCACATCCAGCAGATGTTCGTGGCTAAGGCTGCCGTAGCTGTTGGCGGTAGCCCCCTCAGCCTTAGCCACGCAGGCTTCAATCGCCTGAAGCTGCTCGTCGGTCGCGTACAGACAGGCCCCCGCCACCGCCAGGGCCTCCAGGGCTAAACGGCAGTCGTATAGCTCCTCAGCATCCGCCGCGGTGATGGTGGTGACCCGCAGCCCCCCGCTGACATCGGCGGTCACCAGCCCATCCTGCTGCAGCTGGCGCAGGGCCTCCCGCAGGGGGGTACGGCTGACCTGGAGCCATTCGGCCAGCTGGGTTTCAACCAGGCGATCGCCCGGCGCCAGCGACCCAGTCAAAATCGCCGAGCGCAGCGCCTTGTGCACCTGCTCGTAGAGAGACTTACCGCGATTAATAGAAGGAGGAGACGACAAAATCACAGGGGGTTGAACCTCTGGAGCAGGATGAACAGCGACCCACCGAAACTACCCGTGAGGATTTACCCACCTGATGGCAGCACTCCCTAATCATACAAACCAGGCCTAAAAAGTTGGTTCAAAAAGTTCCTAAAGCGCAGAAAAGCCTCGATTCGTTCAAGCCAGGGATAGAAAAGAGCGGATAGCTGGTCGAGGGGAAGGCTAGGGACTCGCAAGAAAATAAGGTACCCGCCGATCGGACTTCGACTTCGCTCAGTCCTCGATCACTGAAGGTTGGGCAAAGTCGTTCACGAAGTGTCTCCCGAAGGGAGAAAACCTGGCCATCTGGTACACCATATAACCCGCAGATTCCCTATAGATTCCCGTCAGGCCTTAGCTCCATGCTCCCTAGGGTGAGCCTGAACCGCTCGTTAGTGGGACGGGTGACGAACCTGAGCAGGGCTGGGTACAGCTCCGTTGCCGTTAAAAAATGCTCAACATAACCTTTCCAGGCCGACAGCAGCTTAGTATTTTTACCGTGGGAGATGTTTTTTTGCTTCTTTATGGCCAATCAGGGGCGCACAGGCATGGGCGAGATCGGTCGATGGCTCCGGGCAATGCAGCGATCCTGGGTTTGGCTAGGGCTGATGCTGGTGCTGCTCTGGCCTGGGTCAAGCCTCGGCTCGGTCCCTGGGGCCGAAGTGGTCGCCATTGACCGGGCCCTGGTGGGCAGGGACGAAGCGCTGTGGCGATCGCACCTGGCTCCCCACCAGCACCTGGTCATTCTTGAACCGCACCAGGGCCTAACCCCCATCACCCAAGCCCTAGCCCACTATCACCCGGCGGGCTTACACCTGGTCAGCCACGGCAGCCCTGGGCACCTGGCCCTAGGGGGGGCTGACCTGAATGCTGATACTCTGACCGCCCACCAATCTGATCTGGCCCGCTGGCGGGCCCTCCTTCCCCCCGGTGCCGATCTACTCCTCTACGGCTGCGAGGTGGCCCAGGGCGAAGCGGGCAGAGCCTTTGTGCAGACGATGCAGCACCTGACTGGAGCCGACATTGCTGCTTCGACGACCCCCAGCGGCAACCTCGACCAGGGCGGTGACTGGCGGCTCGAAACTCGCCTGGGCCAGGTGGAAACCCCGGTGCCCTGGCGGTGGGCACCGCTGACCGGGGTGCTCAAGCAAATCTCCGTTACCTCCACCGCCGATAGCGGCCCCGGCAGCCTGCGCGAGGCTCTGGAGATGGCCAATCAGACCCCCGAAGACGACCTGATCTCGCTGGCTGCCGTCAGCGGCACCATTGCCCTGGAGAGCACTCTGCCCCCCATTCGCACCGGCCTGTTTTTGGTCGGCGATGGCGACGACATTCTCAGCGGCCAGCAGGCTCACCGGGTGCTGGTGGTAGAGGCGGGGGAGGTTACCCTGCGCGACCTCACCGTGGCCGACGGCCTGGCCGCCGGGGCTGACGGTGAAGAGGGGGCTGGGGGCAGCGCCGGGCTTGGGGGCGGGCTGTTAATCAACGGCGGCAAGGTGACCCTGGCCAACATGCGTTTTGTCGATAACCAGGCGGTCGGGGGCAGCGGTATTCCCCGTCAGGAGCCGGAGAACACCGCTATTCGCCTAGAGAAGCAGAAATACACGCTGAATCGGGGGGCGATCGCCGGAGTCAACGGCATCGGCATCCACCAGGAAGACTCGGTACCCACCTCGCCCAAGGGGCTCACCATCGACACGGTGGACGATCGCTTTAATGCCAACCGAGGGGCCATGGCGGGTATCAACGGCATTGGCGTCGGCGGCATTGGCACCATTGCCTTTGCCGGCGGCGGCGGTTTCGGCGGCCTGGGCAATGCCGGCAACGGCGGCAACGGCG
>JBGSNT010000052.1:0-33025 GCA_041739575.1 Nodosilinea sp.
GCAAGCTTCAGAGCGACGATTATGTGATGTTTGGCGGGTATTTTGCGGAATAGGCGCCCGCTCTGTCCCTGGCCCGCGGCCTGAGGCGTAAAAGGAAGGGGCGGGCAGCCTCTAGGCCAATCCCACCCCTTTCAACCCGAGATATTTGTCCCTCAGGGTTCTAGCACCCTCGCCCCAGTCAGCTAGGCCATTCAGGCCCTATTGACCTCGGTTCTGGAGAATTTCCTGTACCTCTTCACTGGGGGTATACCGGTAGCCAAAGGCGGACTGGTCAGAGTCATCCAGGATCTGGGGGGTCAGCAGCACGATCAGCTCCTGGCGCTGGTTATCGGTTACATTGCTGCGGAACAGTGCCCCTAGGATAGGAATATCACCAAGAATTGGGATTTTAGTCACACTGCTGCGCTCCGATTCTTGAATAACCCCTGAGAGCAACAGGGTCTGCCCATCGCGGACCCGCACCTGTCCAGAACTAATTTGCCGCTCAGATAGCAGGAAGAAGGTATTTCCTTGACCGTCAGAGAAGGTATCCGTTGGCGCTGAAATACTGGGCGCTACCGACAGAGACACAAAACCATTGTCATCGATGCGATCCACCTCAATTTGAAGGATTAAGCCAGCGGGGGTCTGTTCGATTTCCTGGGTGGTCAGGTTGCCACTGGGGGTGGTTTCAATGGTTGAGGTAATGTTGGTGACAACGTCTTGGGTCAGCTGAATAGTAGCCGTTTGGCCCTCTTGAACAATTAGGGTTGGATCAGTAATGATCTTTCCGTTGCCGTTCTGTACGGTTGCCAACAGCTGGAACAGGAAGTTGGTGGACGTATTGTTATTTCCAGGTCCACTTAAGGGACGGGGCAAAATGGGTGCTGTATTTGGCACCGTGGGTGGAACAGGGATGGACGGAACCCCAGCGCCAATATTGAGAACCCCTAGACCGCCGGAACTAACAAAGCCAAAATCTCCCGTCTGGAATGCAAAGCTGGTGCCAAAGGCATCGAGAGCATTTAAGTCGATATCAATCACCCTGACATTGATAGCGACCTGACGACGGCGCAGGTCAATGCGGGCCAATTGCTCGGTGGCGATCGCCACCAGGTCAGTCCGACCTACCAGAGTCACCGAGTTGGTGCGCTCGTCAGCCACGACCTGGAGGCCCCGCAGAATCGTCTGGCTATCTTCGTAATCTACCCGGTTGGTTTCGATCTGATCAACGGTAGTCGATTGGGTCTCTGTCAAAGGAGGCGCACCATCTGCGACGGCAACAGCATTCACACTAGTTACTAATCGCTCGCGGCTAACAGCACTCTCCGCCCCCAGGGCCACTAAAAAGTTGCTAGCCACAGTGGCGTCTACCTGGTTAAGGCGCAGGGTACGAGCAGTAATATTTTGAGCTGAGGCAGGCAGAGTAGGCCCCACATAGATGCTGCGACCTACCCGGTTAGCCTGGAGACCCGTAACCCGCAGGACGTGGTTAAACACGTCTTGCACCGATTCGTTCTCAATATCCAGACTGACTGACGGGCCATCGGCAGCAGCACCATCCGCTGTTCCGGACGGTGCGTCAGCGGCGGGGGTAAAGACCAGGTTCAGGTTAGCAGTCCGAGCCAGCAACGACAGCACCTCCCGAGCCGGAGCATCGCGCAGCAGCAGTTTGGGAATACGCTCGTTGCTGCCCAGATCGATGGTGGTGAAGGTCGGCACGCCCTCAGCAACCGCAATATCCCCAATCGGGGGTGCCACAGCCCGGGGTAAAAACGGCGGGGCCTGCTGCACCTGCGGCTGAGGCACTGGGTTGCCATCGATAATCACGTCTGGGTTGGGCACCAGCACCTCAGGAGTGGCCGGGGCAGGCACCTCAGGAGCAGGGGCGGCCGGAGTTGCCTGGGCTACCGTAGGTGCAGCGACCGGATCAGGGACCGTGACGATCTCCTCGGGTACCGGCGTGGGGGCCTGGGCCACCTGACCATCGTTGCTAATGGAGAGCACCACCTGATTATTGTCCGTAGCCACGACACCGCTGGGGGGCTGACCATCACCACTGACGATGACGCGCACGCTGTTGGCGTCGAGGGGTGCCACGGTAATTTGGCTGATGCCGGGAGCCGGATTGGCCTGAATAAATCCACCTCCGTTGGGCAAATTCAGCTGGGCACGGGTAATATCGGCCACCAGGGTGTTGCCCTGGTTCACAGTAAACACGTTACTCTCATCGCCGCCCTGGGTCTCAAAGACCACCTCTACCCCGGTGTCGGTGGGGTTAAGACTCACGTTGGTAATGCTGGTCACAGCAGCCTGACCGGGCTGGGCAGCCAAGGCCAGAAGAGCACTGCCAAACAAAAATGGGTGTAGTTTCATCAGGGGATTCACGGGTTCACTCCTCCATCACAGGGGCGGCAGGGCCGCACGGGTTAATTGGGCTAGGCGGTGGTCAGGGCCGCTGGGCAGCGGCGACAGGTAAAGACTCCAAAGAATAGAAATCAGCCACCTTCAGGAGGGGTGCCTTCGGCAGGCGCAGCACCCTCGCCTTCAGGGGGAGACTCTGGGGCCGGTGGGGGCGGGGGCACGCTGGGGTCACCCACAGGCACCAGCACATCTAGGGTGTAGTCGGTGAGCAGCAGGCGACTGATGCCCAGCAGATCTTCTTCAGTGGCTCCGTCGGGCGGCGGGGCAATGCTCTGCTGAACATCGCGAATTACCACCAGGGGCTCGAGCCGCTCAAGGTTGCGCATGATGCTTTGGGTCTGGGGAAACAGCGCCTGCATGGATACAGCAACGGTGTAGCGTTCTAGCTTGCCATTGAGCTCTGGGGGCCCGTCGGCCAAGAGCACCGACGGGCTGGGGGTAAAGCTGAGCAGTTCTGAGCTGTAAAGCCTGGCTTGCAGCTGTGGATCACCGGCGAATACGGTCTTAACCCGCTGAATTTGCTCTCGACTGAGACCCAGAGCCGCTAGCTGGGCATTGTCGAGGCGGGCAGGATCGGCGCGCAAAACATCCGCAACGGCAGCGTTGCTATTTTGAATTTGCTGGTTAATGTCGAGCAGGAGGGTATCGAGGCTTTGGGCGTCGCCCAGCAGACTGTAGATGCCGACCCGCTGCTCTAGGGCTTGATTGAGCTGAGCCTGGAGCTCGGCCCGATTTCCCAGGCTGGCCTTTTGCTGGTCAACCTGGAGCTGTTTCTGGGCCACCTCAGCCTCTAGGGAGATTTTTTGCTCCTGTACGGGCTTCACCAGGAAGTTGAACAGGGCAAAGGCACCAAGCAGACCGAGTACCGCCAGGGCAATGCCCTGGACTTTGGGGGTAAATTCAACCCCAAAGGCAACGGGATAACTGGGCCCGACTTGATCTAGGTCCTGGTTATCTTCAGCGGGAAGGAAATCACCGGCTGCGGTCATTGGATCACTCCTTTTTCTCTCAGAGCCCGGAGGCGCGTTACTAAACCAACAGTGCCCTGACGCTCTAGCTCATCGATGAGCTGGGAAGCAGGGGTGCTGGTGATGTTGGCATTAATGGTGTAATCGATCAGGAAGTCGGGCGCGCCAACCGCCGTACCGGGGCAACGGCCCTGGGTCTGGGGATCGAGCACCGTGGGCTGTTGCTGGGCCTGGCCAATGGCCACCGACGGGGACTGCAACAGGGGCGATCGCTGCAAAACCAAGGCAAAGTCGTTGATATCGTCGTAGGAGCAGGCCACTCCTGAGATATCGAGACCGCCCGCCCGCGGCGGCGTGGCGCTGGGGTCAATCTCAGAGACATTGCCGGCGGTTTGGCTCAGGCTGACAATCTGAACCCGGTTAGGGGTACGGGTGCGAATATCGTTGAGGAGCGCTGACCAGGGCACAATCTCGTTAAATACCGCCGCGAAGGCGTTATTTTCAGCCCGAACCAGGTCAATTTGCCCCTGAATGTCGCTAATTTCCTGCAGCTGAGACTGGAGAGTGGCCAATTCACCATCCAGCTCAGCGCTGCGGGCCTGCAGCTGGTTAACCTGACCGCGGGTGACAGCCCAGTAGCCGCCGACCAGAGCCAAGGGCACCAGGGCGGCCGCCAGCCCAAACATGAGGGGACGACGATCGCCCGGGGCGGCCCCACCCCCTCGGGCTCGGGCCTTAGGTTCAAAGACCCGAACCTCTCGGTCCTTGAGGAAATTGATGTCGAGACTGTACATGGCTATACCTCCCGCAGGCCAAGACCGATTACCGTAGCCAACCCAGGCCGCTGACTCTCTGGGATCTCTTCACTCACCTCCAAGGACAGGGCGGCGATCGGGTCAATCTGGCTGGCGGGCAGGCTCAGCCGCTGGGCCAAAAATTCGTCCAGCTGCCCAATCGAAGCCCCCGGCCCCGCCAGCAGCAGCTGGGCAACTTCCATATCCTCCCCCTGGTTCAGGTAGAAATCGATGGAGCGACGCAGTTCATCGGAGAGTTCACCCAGCACCCGCAGCATGGCGGTGGTGCCTGGGTTGGTGCCACCGCCCATCTGGGGAGCGCCGACGGTGTCCATCGTCTGAACCGGCACCGTCATGCCCTGGAGCAGCTCCGTATTGCGGGAGGGGGGCAGGTTCATGGCGCGGCTGAGGGCGCTCTGAATTTGAAACGTGCCGATGGGGACGGTGCGCGAGAAGTGGGGCACCCCATCCACCACAATGGAAATTTCGGTATTTTCAAACTCGATATCCACCACGGCTGCCGCCTCCTGGGGCGTAAACTGCCGCAGCTGTTCGCGAATGGTGCGAATCAGGGCAAAGCTAGAGGTCTCTAGCACGTTGAGCATCAGCCCCGCCTGGCCAAATACTTCGATGTAGGGGTCAGTGAGATCTTTGCGCACCGCCACCAACAGCACCTGCACCTTTTCAATGCCGTCTTCATCTACGAAATAGCCAAGCTTTTGATAGTCGACATCGGCCTCCTCGCGGGGAAAGGGCAGGTACAGACTGGCCTCCTGGTTGAGCACCATTTCCCGCAGTTCGTCGTCGTCTAGTTCAGCCGGCACAGGGATAACTCGAGTAATCGCCCGGCCCGGTATGGCGGTGGTGGCCTGTTTGACCTTGAGCTTGCTCTCCGTCAGCACCGTCTGGATGGCGTCCGCCATGGCGGCAGCATCGAGGATTTGCCCTTCTTCGTAGACGCCTTCCGGCAGTTCTACTGAGGCTAAACTTTCTAGTTTAAGACTGGTTCCCTGCTTTTTAAGGCGAGCCAGGTTAACTCTCTCGGGGGTGAGCTCAATGCCAACTCCCCGAGGCTTTCGATTAAAAATGGCTTTGAGACTATCCACAGCAGTATCCGAAAAACAGATGATTAACCAGAAAAACTGCCTGGCTTACTAGACAACTAGGCAGATCCAAATAGGGCCAACTACCTCCAATTAAAAGCCACCCTGAGGCGCTTCGTTGGGGGTACAGAGGTGGAGCAATCATCCCTGGGGAAAAGTGCTAACGAATGGTACACAATTTAATTCAGAATTTCCACTTTTCTTCTTTAAGGGATTAGCAGCAAACCAAACTCAAGTCCAAAGGAGAACATCTGCCGACGGAAAATCGACAGAGCCTAGGCTGGACCGGATATACCAAGGTTTTCGACTATGCACCCGCTAATTATGGAATCGATCTCGCCGTTGCCCCTGAGGTGACACCCAGCCAATGCTGCCCGGTATCACCAGCGATGTTACACACAATTCGGAAAAGTGAGCACTTAATATTGAGAAAATAATCCGTCACTATTTTTCACCCTGTTCTAAACCTGGAGTACTCTACCCATGACCACCGCTGCTTCCCCCCTCGGCACCCCCGGGCATGACGACGCCCAACGCCTGCTGCTACTGGGTTCGGGAGAACTGGGGCGGGAGGTGGCCCTGGAAGCTGTACGGCTGGGGTTGGAGGTGATCGCTGTCGATCGCTACGATCAGGCCCCGGCCATGGCGGTTGCCCACCGCCACCACGTGATCGATATGCTGGACGGCGAGGCGCTGCGGAAGGTGGTGGAGCAGGAGCGCCCAGGGCTGATTGTGCCAGAGGTGGAGGCGATCGCCACCGAGACCCTGGTCGCCCTCGAGGCCGAAGGCTGGCGCGTCATCCCCACGGCGCGGGCGACCCAGCTGACCATGAACCGGGAGGGAATTCGACGGCTGGCGGCGGACGAACTGGGCCTCAAGACCTCGACCTTTCGATTTGCCGGCACCGAGGCCGAGTATTTGGCCGCGGTGGACGCCATCGGTCTACCCTGTGTCGTTAAACCGATCATGAGTTCTTCTGGCAAGGGCCAGAGCACCCTGCGCCAGGAGGCTGACGTGCTACCCGCCTGGACCTATGCCAGGGAGGCGGGACGGGGCAAGAGCGATCGCGTCATTGTCGAAGGTTTCATTCCCTTTGACACCGAGATTACGCTGCTGACGGTGCGGGCCATCGATGGCACCCACTTCTGCCCCCCGATTGGCCACCGCCAGGAGGCGGGTGACTACCGGGAGTCGTGGCAGCCCTGCGCCCTACATCCCGACACCTTGGCCGCCTGCCAGGTCATGGCCCAGGCCGTCACCGATGCCCTCGGCGGCTGGGGCCTGTTTGGGGTGGAGCTGTTTATCGCCGGAGCCCCCGACCAGCCCCAGATCGTGTACTTTAGCGAGGTCAGCCCCCGCCCCCACGACACCGGCATGGTGACGATGGTGAGCCAGCACCAGTCGGAGTTTGAGCTGCACGTGCGGGCGATCATGGGCCTGCCGCTCGGGGCGATTACCCTGGTACAGCCGGGGGCCTCGGCGGTAATTTTGGCGGCTGGGACGAGCAATCATCCCCAGTACGCTGGCCTGGATAAGGCTTTGACAGTGCCCACCAGCAAGGTGAGGCTGTTTGGCAAGCCCGTCGCCCACCCCAACCGCCGCATGGGGGTGGCCCTGGCCTTGGGCGATACGGTGGAAGAGGCAAAGGAACGGGCGATCGCCTGCGCCCAGCAGGTGCAGGTCATCCTCTAAGCCAGCTGCGGATTCTCAAGACTGGTCGCTTTGCCCCGCCCAATATCACCTACCCAATCCCACCCACCCAATACAACCCAATTTAAGGGAGAATGAACAACCGTAAATTAGCCCGCCAGGGTTAGGCATCCCTGGGCAGGTTAATTTCCATCTCTGTAGCGATCGCGGCCCTTACCCCCAACAAACCCCATGAGACTACGCCCCTACGCCCGCTTTGGCCTGTTTGCCCTGCTGGGGTTGATGGTGAGCTGGTTGGTCGCCTGCGGCAGCGGCCAGCCCAGCGCCACCGCACCCGCCGACGGTAGCCAGGAGGTCGAGTTTTGGACCATGCAGCTCCAGCCCGACTTTACTGACTACTTCAACGGGTTGATCGCCGACTATGAGGCCCAAAATCCAGGGGTCACCGTGCGCTGGGTCGATGTGCCCTGGGCCGACATGCAGAGCAAAATTCTCACCGCCGTCACGGCGGGCACCGCCCCCGACGTGGTTAACCTCAACCCCGACTTTGCCGCTCAGCTGGCCGGTCGCAACGCCTGGCTGCCGCTGGATGACAAGGTATCTGCTGCCGATAAAGCGGTCTATCTGCCCAACATTTGGCAGGCCAACACCCTCAACGGCCAGAGCTTTGGCATTCCCTGGTACCTGACCACCAACGTCACCCTGCACAACCAGGATCTGCTGGCGGCGGCTGGGGTCGAGCCTCCCACCACCTACGCTGAGCTGGCCGAGGTGGCCCGCCAGGTCAAAGACAAAACCGGCAAGTATGCCTACTTCACCACCTTTGTGCCCGACGATTCCGCCGACGTGCTGCAATCCTTCGTGCAGATGGGGGTGGAGCTGGTGGATGACCAGGGCCAGGCCGCCTTCGACACCCCCCAGGGCCGGGCTGTCTTTCAATACTGGACTGACCTCTACCAGCAGGAGCTATTGCCACGGGAAGTGCTGACCCAGGGCCACCGTCGCGCCATCGACCTATACCAGTCGGGCGAGGTCGCGCTGCTGTCTACGGGGGCCGAGTTCTTCCCCACCATTGAGACCAACGCGCCCGATATTGCCGCCGTCACCGGCAGCGGCCCCCAAATTACCGGCGACACCGGCAAAACCAACGTGGCGGTGATGAACGTGGTGATTCCGGCGGCAACCGACGTGCCCGATGCAGCCCTGGATTTTGCCCTGTACCTGACCAACGACGCCAATCAACTCAGCTTTGCCAAGGCTGCCAACGTGCTGCCCTCCACCGTCGGGGCGCTAGAGGATGCCTACTTCGCCGCCGAGGGCACTAAGGGGGTGGAAAAGGCGCGATCGGTCAGTGCCAAGCAGATGAACCAGGCGGAGGTGCTGATTCCCGCCATGGATGGCATCAAGGAGCTGCAGTCAATTGTCTACGACAACCTGCAGGCGGCGATGCTGGGGCAAAAGACCGTAGACCAGGCCGTTAGCGACGCGGCAGCCGCCTGGAACAATCGATAGCTGTAGCTATTCGGCTATGCTGCATCGGACTCGATGGGCCTTATCGACAAGGTCAACCCCACTGACTTCAGTACGGCAATCAGATTAACCAGCGTTGGGTTACCCTGCTCAGACAACATTTTGTACAAGCTCTGACGATTGAGGTCTGTAATCTCGGCTAATATGCCCACCCCGCCGTGGGCGTCGGTTACATAGCGCAGCGCCATCAAAAACTCGGCAACATTGCCTCCCTCGATTGCCGCTGCGAGATATTCAGCCGCTACCTCAACATCTCGCAGCTCTTCCGTCAAAATATCGTCATAGCTTTCAGTCGGCATGGCTTGTATACTCCTGCCAATAGTCATGGGCCTGCTGAATATCCTGCTGTTGCGATGCCTTGTCGCCACCACAGAGTAAAATCACCACCTCCGCCCCAGCCAGCCCAAAGTACACCCGAAATCCTGGTCCAAAGCTGAGCCTCAACTCGTACACCCCGGCTCCTACACTGCGACAGTCTCCGAAATTACCCAGTCGTAGCCGATCAATGCGCTGTAAGATTCTAGCTTTAGAGCGTTTGTCCTTAAGACTCTTGATCCAGTTCTTAAAGGGCGTTTTGCCGTCGCGTGTCACATAGGACTTGATGAGCCTCGGCGTACTTTCCATAGAGTAATTGTCGCATAAAAGCGACTCAGCTTGCTAGGTTCGACCAAATGTCGCTGTCTTCGACGGCGGCAATGCAGCGCAGTGTTTGCTCGCCGATCGCAGCATGCCGAGGGTGATCGACCAGCCCCGTATCCAGCAGCACTGCGCCAAGGAGAATGGTTCATCCTATGGCCCGCCGCCGGGTGGCCTCGAAGATAGAACCGCAGACATCGATCGCCGCCTGTCGCGCCTTCCTGTCGTCAAATAGCACCCAAACCGTTACCAGGTCAGTTGAGGCCGTCCTATGACACCCTTCGGATGATTACGATTTGAGAATTTGATCCAAAATGTTTCGGGCAGGCTGGGCGCGATCGAGGGCCGTCTGGTAGTCGCCGTAGAGCTTCAGCAGCTTGGAGAGGCCACTAATGCCGCCTCGCAGCTCTTCTAGCTCCTCACCCGCCAGCAGTTCGCCATCCAGCAGCCGTAGGATCAGGGGTTTGATGTCGCCCACATCCTGTCGGGCTTTTTGCAGCTTTTCTACGGTGCTGAGCAGGGTTTTGAGGTCCTTGAAGAGATCGTCGATCTGGTCGGAGTCGACGACCTCCCCAGCGGGCGATGCTCCGTCGTCTACCAATTCTGGCTCTAAACGCTCTGGCACATCTGCCTCGGCGATCGCGCTATTCACCTTCACCTGTGCCATTGGGCTATCTCCGTAGGGGCTAGACTATCAGACTATCTTCTTTCATGAGATAGGTTCAAGTGTACTATCAAGCTTGGCTTCTATCGCTCTGATTTCTACCACGCTTTTACCTCTAGCAATCGCTAGGCTTAGGACAATTCTGGAAACGAAAATACCCGAGAATTTTGATTCCGCTCAAGGGCGCAGGCCCTGCGCCCCTACCTGGGGGTATCTTCTTTCTCGGAAACTGCCTTAGGGCAAGGCGATCGCCGCATGCCCATGCCACTGGTCTACTCAAACAAAATAGTGTCCTGCTGCTGTAGCTGTTTCTTCTCACGCTTGGTCAACCTGCGGCGTTTGCTGGCCGCCTCCAAACGCTGTTGCAACTGCTCACGCTGGTCAATGTCGGGCAGTTTCAGCACAATACCGGCCGCCAGCCAATAATACACATTTACCGGATCCACATCTAGCGGATAGTAGTAGGGAAAGAAGCTAATAAACAGGACAAACACCCACATGGACGCACCGTAGCCCCGCAGGTTGGGGTCTTTGATCGACCGGTAGGCTTTGAACGTAGCCACTGTCAGCGTCAGGTATAACGCCAGGGTGGCCAACAGCCCCAGAGGCCCAATCTCGTACAGGAGTTTGGGGTGATAGGTTTCGACCAGTTCGGTTTTGCCAAAAATGCGGGCGGCGTTGGTGGCCCGGCCCACCCCCCGGCCTAAGATACCCTGCTGCTGCTTTTGCGCCCAGTCGAACTGCTGCACAATAAACTCGTGGGGCGGCGAGGCACTCCAACGGCTTTCGAAACTAGCCCACCGATCGCTGACGACCTCTGGGTTTTGAGCCATAAACACACTGAGAATGAGCGCCAAGCCAAGGCCGATAGGCAAAAATCGCTTCAGGTTAGCCACCTGACCTGTAAGAATCAGCAGCCCAATAATGGTGACCGGTACCAGCGCCAGGGCGATGCGCTGCCCCGACACCACCGCCATCACTCCCACCGCCGCCAGGGAGGCCAGGCCAACAATGCGCCACATAGGGCTGCGATCGCTAAAAGCTGTACCAAAGGCAAAAAAGCCGCTCGAAATCAAAAACCAGCCCCACTGCCAGGGGGCATTGAAGGTGCCCGGCAGCCGAATTTGTCCCTGGGCCTCGCTGTAGAGCAACGACCCACCGACAAAACACCGGGCATCTAGCGAAGCCTTGAACAGGTCTTCACCCTCGCCGACGGTGCCCTGGCAAAGGCCGGTCTTCAGCATCAGAAACTGTATGAAGCCCAACCCGCAGCAGATCAGAATCAGCACCACCTGCAGACGCAGCAGGAAATACAGGTCTTCGCGATCGCGCAGCAGGTAGTAAATGCAGGGAATAATCAGCACATAGCCAATCAGCACCTTGAGCCCCAGCACGCCAATCAAAATCGGCACCTCACCCCCCGCCGCCGCCAACTGCTGCCCACCGTTAACCATCAGCAGGGTGAGGCTACACAACCCCAGCAGCGCCAGCAGCGGCATCTTGATCGCGGGCGGAATGATCAGCGGCTGCCGGGTACGGCGACAAAACTGTATCACCCCAATCAGCGCGGGGATGTAGATGGCGTCTTTGGCCAATTGCAAAATGCCGCTGCCCCCCAGGGCGTAGGTCACGGTGCCGCTGAAGGGAATGTAGATGAGCAGGCCGTAAATGGCCTGGCGCGGATATTTGAAGGAGAGAGCAAGGCAGGCGATCGCCACCACCGCCGCCAGCCCCAGCTTGGGCTCCCCCAGCAGCGCCAGCAGCACTCCCACCAGTCCCGCTGCAAACAAGGTTGCCGAGAGGTACTGAATCAATGCTTTGCGGGCCTTCCTAGCCTTCCGCTGCTTAGCCCTTTCCTCCTTGCGGCTGAGGGCAGGAGTTTCTGCCGTCTCAGGCTGTGGGGCTTTACCGCGTCGTCGCGATCGAGTCGCCTTTGTCTGGGGGATGTCTACCACGGCACGATGATTAAGAATTAGTTCTGCCCATCAGAGTCTCTCGAATGCGGCGGCGGCAGTTTCAGGCAGCACTGCGTTGGCCCTAGAGGATGATTATTTATTTGGACTACTCTTAATGTTCTCTTGAATCCCCTGAATTGCTTGCCCTTCAAGGGATTCAATGGCCAGGATGAAAACAGGGTTGGCGGGATTCGAACCCACGACCTGCCGCTTAGGAGGCGGCCGCTCTATCCTGCTGAGCTACAACCCCAGACCTTTGCCATTCTACACTGTGCCGTGGGACTGCCGGAAATAGGACTGCCGGCAGCCTAGGGATTCGCATCGAAATAAGGTACCAGAGAGGGTGGATACTCCATAGTAGATTCCCACCTGCGCGGGAATGACGCTGGGACTTTATTTATTGGCTAGTCCCTAAGGGACTGGAGTTTGTTCAAATAGGGTGAGACAAAGCCAGGAAAGGGGTAGTGACGAGAAATTGCTAAGCACTATTTGAACAAACTCCAGCTTAAAATCAAGTGTAAAGAACTCTCAACATTAGTCCGGAGGCCTGCCATGACCCCTACCGTCGAAATCTACACCTGGAGCCGCTGCCCCTTTTGTATTCGCGCCAAGCGACTGCTCGACCAAAAGGGAATTGCCTACACCGAGTACTGTATTGATGGCGATGAAGTCGCCCGTAGCGAAATGGCTCAGCGGGCTAACGGGGGGCGATCGCTCCCGCAAATTTTCATCAACGATCACCACGTTGGCGGCTGCGACGATCTGTTTGCCCTCGATGCTAAGGGTGGGGTAGAACCTTTGTTGGCCAGTTCTCTAACCTAGCTGAAACGTCGGCGTAAAGGCTAAGGCAGAGGAGCCGGGGAACCGGAATGGTAGCTCCTCTCCTCTGCCCATCTATAAGCACGTAGGTCTAAATTATTTACAAGACGCATTTCGACTCCGCTCAATGCTCGAGCCTTGACTAGCCAGGGGTTTGAGCGGCTTGCCCTGATTTGGTCGTTGGGGCAACCTTCCTAACGGAAAAAGGCAGCCGTTTTACCTCGCAACGCTATCGCGACCGCTGGGCGTCTTCCGGCGGGAGAAAACCTGGAAACCTAAACTGGACTTAATTTGGCCCATCTACTTACTAGGCTCCACAGTGTTCTTGCCAGTATGAGCCAAGTGTATCAAGAGGTCCAAAACTGAGCCAAAACATGAATCTTACAAGGGGCTTTCTCTGTTGAAATTATTACGTGCTTTTATCCGGCGATTACCAGAGCTGCTGCTTAGACTGGGATGATTGATTTTGTCAAGAATTGATACCACCAAAGCGTCATTGATCGGTGTATTCGCCAGGGTATTTTGACTTCGGAACGCGATCATTTCCGCTCGGCGATAAAAATCCTTACCCTCAAGGTTCTGCTCAAGAGATAAGGATCGCTGATTCTCAGCCCCACTCATTTGCCAGGGGGAATCATCAATCTCAGTCTTTTCCCAAATACGACCCATAGCCCACAATACGCTAATTACACTAATAATGAGGGAGGCAAAACCGACTGAAAAAAGGATGGAAATCACAAAAAGCATAGTGCTTATGAAATGAGTTGATTGATTTATAGCGGAATTATAAATAGAGAGCATCGAGAGCCTTACTGTGAAAGTCTTTTGGCCGTTATAGATGTAGGCTATAGCTCTAAAAGCTGCTACATAGCGGTTTTAGTCGAGTGAGGTCCAGATCAGTTACCCAAACCCAAAGTCATAAGGCTTCTCTAAGTCGAGGTGTGCTTCATGCATTCAGAAGCCACCATATGAATCACTTGCTGATGAGAAATGCCCATGGAATCTAATCTTAGTTTTCGCGATTTTTCAAAAAACGTTCTGTGATATTGATGCTCTTCACAAAAAGATCTTGATTTCTGATGCCCTATAAAGCTCTCGTTAAGCGCTTACCCTTCCCCAAGCTTTCCTAAGCCCTCCTAAGCCAGGGGATGATTACTTTGCTTTTCTCTATACCTATGAGATCACAGATCCTTTCCTGGATATAGCTTTGGCCACTGCGCTTCTAAGGAAATAGATTGTCTTTCGGGAAGCAAGCTACATCTCCGAACAGTAGAGGGGCAGTTGAAAGAACTCCAAGCCTTGGGTCTGCCAGATGGGGAGGCACTGTTGCACGGCCTTACTGGTATGGACCGAGGCATTATCCTGGATGATCACGGTAACGATACCGGTGCGCTGAAACAATTGTTGGGTACGGCAGGCAGGCCCATTCATAAACCGGATGTAACTGACACTGATGAGGTTGCCAACGACTAAGCCCTAGCTCATGTCCCGTCCCAGTTCCCAGAGCCCCAGAATACTCAGGCGTCGACTGCGTTATCAGTAATCGCCTCAAGGGACCTCGACTGAGGCTGATACCGTGGATGTGGGCAAGATGCTCCACCAGTTGACGGCTATTGACAGCGTGCTCTTAGTTCAGGCGTACTGCCACAATGCTGTCATCACCGCTGTCGTACACTGGGGCAGACGCCCTGGGCGGGGACTATTCCACAATCCATGCAGTCCATCCTGTTGCCACCGATGAATCACCCTGCGGGCCAGCCCAGATCCTCAGCAATGTGGTGAGGCGTCCATCCCCGATGGCCTAACCGAAGGGCTTCAGCCCGGTCTCTGGTGGGTTGAGACACTCCAGACGCCACTCGCAAGTCTTGCAGGGTGCGACTTCCTCTGAACCCAGTTCGACTCGCAACAGGGGGGGACATGGCTGCAACAACCTTGGTAGGCGGCTCTTCAGCTGACCTCCACCGCTACGTTTAATTCTGCTTCTCTACTTATTCGGGTTTAGGTCATTCACTATCGACTTAAAGGATTGAGCCGTTGCCGGGTAGGGTCTCAAATAATTCAACCAATGTTCCCCGGAAATTCCGATGATTTCGAGGATGTAGAATAACCGGCCTGCGCCCTGGCTTTATGTCTTGATGCCGTAAAAATTCGCCACACAAACTAGTTTCAAACCATAGATCTCACCGTGCTCGCCAGCTATTTTAGGGGTTTAGCTGGCGCAGGACGCGCGATGCCAAAAAGCATGTCAAGTTGTAAAATCTGTCGAAGGGGTGAGGTTAAGTTTGGCGTATTTTGCTACGCTTTTGGCGCTGCAAACGCAACAGGTACGATGACTGCTAACTACATCATGGCCCTGGATCTGGGCACCACCGGCAACCGGGCGATTATTTTTGACCGGGAGGGTGCGATCGCAGGACAGGCCTACCGAGAGCTCACCCAGTACTATCCGCAGCCGGGCTGGGTTGAGCACAATGCCCGCGAGATCTGGGAAGAAATCGAGTGGGCCATGGGGTCGGCTATTTCTAAAGCGGGGCTCAAGCCCGCCGATATTGCCGCCATTGGTCTAACGGTACAGCGCGAAACCTGCCTGCTGTGGGACAGCAGCACAGGCCGGCCCCTCTCCAACGCCATCGTCTGGCAGGATCGCCGCACTGCCCCCCTGTGCAACGCCCTGCGGGAAGCCGGTAAGGCCGAGGAAATCTACGATCGCACCGGCCTGGTGCTCGACGCCTACTTCTCGGCTAGCAAGCTGACCTGGCTACTGGAGCAGGCCAAGAAGGAGACGGATCCCCCCTTTGACTTTGACCAGGTGCTGGCGGGCACCGTCGATAGCTGGGTGCTGTGGAACCTCACCGGACGCCAGGTGCACGCCACCGACCACAGCAATGCCAGCCGCACCATGCTGCTCAACATCGCCAGCGGCCAGTGGGATGACACCCTGCTGTCGCTGTTCAACATTCCGCCCCACATGATGCCCGTTATCAAGCCCAGCGTCGGACTGTTTGGCCACACCGACCCGGCCATTTTCGGCACCGAGATCCCCATTTCGGCCATCTTTGGCGACCAGCAGGCGGCCCTCTATGGCCACGGCTGCGATCGCCCTGGCCTGCTCAAGTGCACCTACGGCACCGGAGCGTTTTTGGTGTCCCACACTGGGGATGAGGTGGTGCGATCGCAGCATCAGCTGCTCTCCACTGTGGCCTGGTCAGAGGCGACGGCGAATCCTAAACAGCCCAAGATTGGCTATGCGATCGAGGGCAGCATGTTCACCGCCGGGGCCTGCATTCAGTGGCTGCGCGACGGCCTACAGCTGATCTCCAGCGCCGCCGAAACCGAAATTCTCGCCCGGCAGGTCTGCGACAACGGCGGCGTCTACTTTGTGCCCGCCCTTAGTGGCCTCGGGGCACCCCACTGGGACATGAGCGCCCGAGGAGCGTTTTTGGGTCTCACCCGCGGCACCCAGCGCGAGCACATGGCGCGGGCGGTACTGGAGGCGATCGCCTACGAAGTCAAAGAGGTGGTCGACGCCGTCAACCAGGACGCCGGCACCCCGATCCGCCAGCTCAAGGTCGACGGCGGGGCCTGCAACAACGACTTTCTGATGCAGTTCCAGGCGGACGTGCTGGGCATTCCGGTTGAGCGGCCCCAGGTGCTGGATGTCACCGCCCAGGGGGCCGCCTTTGCCGCAGGCCTGGCGGTGGGCTTCTGGGATGACTACCGCACCCTAGTGGAGAGCCGCGCCATCGATCGCGTGTTTGAGCCCGAGGCGGGCCAGACCGAAGCCCAGGAGAATTTTGCGATGTGGCTGAGGGCCGTAGACCGGGCCAAGGGCTGGGCCACCTAGCGGTCTAGGTCAGCGGTGCCCTTGCCCCATGTTCCCAGACCTAGTGCTTTGGCCGGGGTTGCGCGTTGATCCCCAGGGGAATGCCGCTAACCTTATGGGACCAGTCCTTCTTCCAGGTATCTCCATGCTTGACTCTTCCCAGGACGCCAGCGTTACCCCGACTCCGCCCCCCTCGCCCCCTATTTCGTTGGCCACTGCTCCTTCAGAGGAAGCGATGTGGGATATCGTCGAGCATCACCTAGTGCGCTACGGAGGCAGCTTTGCCCCCATGCTGATCGAGCGGGCTCGGGGCAGCTACCTGTACGATCGCCAGGGCCACAAAATTCTCGACTTCACTTCTGGGCAAATGTGCGCCACCCTCGGCCACAACCACCCCGCCGTGGTGCAGGCCATCCACAAAGCCTGCGAAGAGGTGCTGCACCTGTTCAGCGGCATGCTGTCGCCGGCGGTGGTCGAGCTGGCGGATACCCTCTGTCAGCTACTGCCGCCCACCCTGCAAAAGGCCCTGTTTCTCAACACCGGCAGTGAGGTGAACGAAGCCGCCCTGCGGATGGCCAAGCTGTATACGGGCGGCTTTGAGGTGGTGGGGCTGAGCGCTTCCTGGCACGGCATGACCGCCGGGGCCAGCGCCAGCACCTTTGTGTCAGCCCGAAAAGGCTACGGCCCCACCATTCCCGGCAACCTGGCCCTGCCCACACCCAACTGCTACCGCTGCCCCATCCGTCACTGCCAGGACCAGTGCGACATGACCTGCCTGGAGGTGGGCTTTGAGTTGGTGGATAGCCAGTCGGTGGGGGCCTATGCCGCCGTCATCGCCGAGCCGGTGCTCAGCGCCGGGGGAGTGGTAGACCCGCCCCAGGGCTACTTCCAGCGATTGCAGCGCCACTGCCACGACCGGGGCATGCTGATGATTTTGGATGAGGCCCAAACCGCCTTTGGTCGCCTGGGCAGCTTCTTTGCCTTTGAACAACTGGGCATGGTGCCCGATCTTCTCACCCTGTCGAAAACCCTGGGCGGTGGGCTGCCCCTGGCGGCGACGGTCACCAGCGCGGCGATCGAAGCCGACTGCTACGAGAAGGGCTTTATCTACTACACCTCCCACGTATCGGATCCGATGCCTGCGGAGGTAGGGCTGGCGGTGCTGCGGGTGTTGACCAGCGAAAACCTGGCCGAACAGGCCGCCAGCCGGGGGTCTTACCTGAAAGCGGGATTGCTAGCGCTGCAGGATCGCTACGAAATCATTGGCGATGTGCGCGGTCGTGGGCTACTGCTGGGGGTGGAACTGGTCAAAGACCGGCAGAGTCGGGTTCCTGACCCCGAGACGGGGGCTGCCATCACCCGTCGCTGCCTGGAGCTAGGGCTGAGCATGAATATCACCGCCCTGCCCGGCATGGGCAGCGTCTGGCGCATTGCCCCACCGTTGACCGTGACCGAAGCTGAGCTAGACGAAGGGCTGGCGATTTTAGATCAGGCCATCCGCGACTGCCTGTGATGGCGGAGCCCTTGCCGGTGTCGCTTACACTGATCAATCTCCCTCATCTTCTCCTGCCTATCCTCCATGAAGATTTTGCTCGTTGATGATGAAGTTGAACTCACCGACCCGCTGAGCCGCCTGCTCAAGCGAGAGGGGTATGACGTAGACGTGGCCACGGAGGGAAAGGCGGGCTGCGACCTGGCCAGTCGGGGAGGGTACGACCTGCTGATTCTCGACTGGATGCTGCCGGGGCTGAGTGGACTGGAGATCTGTCGCCGGATGCGATCGCGCCAGGACAGCACCCCCGTCCTCTTTCTCACCGCCAAGGACACCCTCAACGATCGCGTCGATGGCCTCGACGCCGGGGCCGACGACTACCTGGTCAAACCCTTCGAGCTGCGCGAACTGCTGGCCCGAGTGCGGGCGCTGCTGCGGCGATCGCCCAATCTCGAGGCGGCCCCGCCGCCCCGCCTAGCCTACGACGATCTCACCCTCGACGAGGCTAACCAGCTTGCCCATCGTCGAGGCCAGTCGGTGGAATTGTCCGAAAAAGAAACTCGACTGCTGGCCTACCTGCTGCGCCACGCCAACCAGGTGCTCACCCATGAGCAGATCTACCAGGGGGTTTGGGATGACCAGGAGACCCCCAGCAGCAACGTCGTCGCCGCCCAAATGCGCCTGCTGCGCCGCAAGATCGAACCCAAGGGAACGCCGCCGATGATCCATACGGTTTATGGCAGGGGCTATCGACTGGGGGGCTAGCGATTGGCCAATTTTGAATTTTGAACTGGCGAATTCACAGTTCAAAAGTAAACATTCTCAAAACCTTGAGCCGGGCTGCTGCAAAAATTCCGCCTCGGCTGGCGTTGTTTCTCGACCCAGAATCTCGTTGCGGTGGGGGAAGCGGCCAAACCGCTGAATCACCTCCCGGTGGCGCAGGGCATAGTCGAGGGGGGACTCAAACTCCGGGTGGACGGCCTGGAGCGATCGCACCAGGTCCACGCAGCGATCCTGGTCGGCCAGGTTTTCGCTGTGCTCCAGGGGTAGGTAGAAAAATATCCGCTCCACCGGCAGCACCTGCTGGTCGTAGCCCTGGGCCAGGGCGTGGCAGGCGAGGTCTCGGGCGGCGCGATCGCTGGCAAAGCTGCGGGCCTCACCCCGAAACAGATTGCGCGGGAACTGATCTAACAGCAGCACCAGGGCCAGGCAGGCACGCGGCTGGTGGCGCCAGGGCTCTAGGTCCCCCGCCGCCGCCGCCTCGTAGTCCGCTAGAAACAACCGCCGCAGGGTGTCATCAAAGGCCGGGTCCTTCTTAAACCACACCTGGCGTTGCTGACCATACTCCCCATCGGGATCCGCTGGGTCCCCAAACCAAAATTTCAGAATCTCCTCAGCCCTGCCCATTGAGAACCTCTCTCACCTCCGCAGTATTTCCTCCATGGTGCACCATTGGGTGACCTATCCCAGGGGGCATCGCTGAGCGGATACCGCCGCTGGCGATGGGATCCGCTCGGCCCCATCGCCCTACCTCAGCACCAGGGGATCTAGGGTATAGTCCTGCCAATCTAGGTGCGATCGCTCCGAGATGTAGGGGGTCAGCACGAATTCAGGCACCTCATCCCCCGTCACATCAATCCGCACAAAGGAATAGGGTCGTTTTCGCTCGGCCATATGGCCCGTCAGTCCCACAAACAGCTGCGATTTTGCCATTAACTTGAACCCCATCTGCCCGTTGGGATCGACCCCCAGGGGTTCGTACAGCATCGTCCCCTCGGAGCGCTGCCGCCGCAGGCTAAGACCACTGCCACCGCAGACCACGCAGTTCATATGGCTGTCGGCGTGGCCCGTGTCCTCGGTTTTGAGATACTCAAAGCAGTGGGCGTGGCCGTTTAGCACCAGGTTGACGGGCGGGCGGTGGGCGCCCACCTCAGGCACCGCCGCCGCCACCTGATCCAAGACCCAGCGCAGGTTATGGCGAATCGCCATAGTCTGTCCCTGATCCCACTTCGTGGCCTCCGTCACGTAGGGGGGATGGTGGAAAAAAAGAATCCGCCCCCGCACCGACTGGTCCTGCCAGGAGGCAGTTAGCCCGTCCCTCAGCCACAGTAGCTGCTCAGTATCCACCCGGGGAGTAGGCCCTGAACGAGCCTGCTTATCAATATCCAGCAGCATTTCTTCGAACTGCTCCACCTTGGCCTGCAGGTCGTCCAGCCGCTCCTGGGCGTGGGGGTTAGTGCGCTCGAGGTGCAGGGCCTCCTCCCTAACCCGCAGCTGCTGACGCTGAATGGCCTCCCGTTTGGCCATCAGCCGCTGGTGATGCTTGCTGTCATTTCCTTCTCTAGCCAACGGCGGCGCATTAAAGGTGCTGCTATCTAGGGCAAAGAAGTCGATGCCGCCGTAGCGAAAGGTGTAGTAGCGGTTGGGCAACCGAGTAAACCGCCCCGGCTGATAGCGCAGCCCCCAGGTTTGCTCATCCCAGGGGCCATAGTGGCGGTCCAAATGAGCCGCAATCTGGTCATCGGGCAGCCCCTTTAAATAGTCTAAGAAGGCACGGGCGTAGGTATCGCCCACCCCTGAGCCCCGCCAGCCCACGTTCGGGTTGAGGTTGAGCCCCAGCAGGTTGCGCAGGGGGCGGGTCAGCTGCACCAAAAGGCTGTACAACCTGGGCAGGTTGTAGTAATCATGGTTACCCGGCACCGCCAAAAACGGAAAGCGAAATAGCATATCGTCAAAGGCAATACTGGTGGGGCGATCGCCCCCCACCAGCCATTCCCGATAGGGCTTAATGAAATTCTCGGGATACTGCTCGCTAGAGCCCACCTGGTACACCACATCGCCGGTGTGCAGTAAAAAGCGACAGTCCTGAAGGTGGGGCACCATTTGCTCGGCGATGCGCCGCTGGGGATGATGGTCCGGGTGCGGCCCAGAGCCACTGTCGCCAATCACCAAAAATGAAAATGCCCGATCGTCGCTGCGGCCGTCCTCCAAGATCAGGCGAGTCTGGTCAATGTGGCGCGATCTCAGCGCCGGTTGCTGCCAACAGACGCGCTCCTTCATTTTGGCTACTTTGGTCAAAATGGGGGGGTCAAGAATGGAAGCCATGCAAGTTTATGGAGTAATTTTCCCAACGTTCAGCGACGGGCTCCAGTAAGAGCCCTAAATTTAGAGTAATCTGACTTCTCAAAATTTGCCGCGCTAACGACCGCAAGCCCCCTGCCCTCAAGCAGGTGGAATAGACCAGTTCGGACCAGGTTCTGTGGTCTGCCTGGCGACAGCGGACCTGAAGGTATTTGGGGCGCACCCTTGTTATGATTTAGCCCTAAAGGCCTGTCTAAGCCACCGTTGCCGCTTGCCCTGCCCCACCCCCTCGCCGGACTGTTCGATGCCCCTTGACTCCATTCACAACGTCATCCACCAGCTTGAGCAGCAGCCTCGCTGGCGCCGTCGGGGTGAATTTCGTCGAGTTTTAAACCAGTGGACTTCGGTAGTGGGGGAAGGGGTTGCCCGCCAGGCCGCCCCGATGCGGATTGACCAAGACGTGCTCCATGTGGCGGTGGTCAACCCCATGTGGGCACAAACCCTCATGCTGGAGCGGCTGCGAATCGTGGCTAAGCTCAACGATCGGCTGAACCTCAATCTCAGCGACATTCGCTTTTCCAGCGGTGACTGGTACCGGCAAAATAAGTCGAACCTGCCTGCCCAAGTCCCCATTTCCTCACCGTCGGAACTGCCCGAATGGCTGCGGCAGCACCCCAGCTTTGAGCCCCAGGCCATACCACGATCCGTTCAACGGCCCGAAACTCCGCAGGCGAGTTTTGACCGCTGGACCGCGTTGACCCAGCAGCTGGCCGCCCAGCAGCCCCTCTGCCCCCAGTGCCATTGCCACTGTCCAGGGGGCGAACTGAAGCGCTGGGGCAAGTGCAGCATTTGTGCCGCTAAGGGGTTCAAAGGCCCGGTGGGAAGGCATTCTGTATAATTGGGCGGATGCCAAATACCTGGGCAAAACTCTCCACCACCACCGGGGACACTGACTCCAGCGTAATCCCAGGACAAAACTGAGCCATGCTGCCTACGGATTTGTCAGCAATACCGCAGGGCACAATAGCCTCGAAACCGCTGAGGTCAGGGCACACATTCAGCGCAAAGCCGTGCATAGTAATCCATCGGCTCACCTTAATGCCAATCGCCGCTAGTTTGATATCTCCCACCCACACCCCAGTCAGCCCCGGCTGCCGCACTGCGCTGATGCCAAACTGGGCCAGGGTTAAAATCAGCACCGCTTCGAGCTGGCGCAGATACCAGTGCAGGTCTGGCTGGTGCCGCTTCAGGTTAAGGATAGGGTAGCCCACCAGTTGACCGGGGCAGTGGTGGGTGACTTCGCCCCCTCGTTCAATGCGAAACAGCGGGTAGGGCAATTCCTCGGGGGGGAGCCTGAGGTAATCGAGGCTAGAGCCCTGCCCCAGGGTGTACACCCCAGGGTGCTCCACCAGCAGCAGGCGATCGGGCTGGGGCTGGTCGCGGTGGCGTTGTACTAAGTTTTTTTGCAAAGTCCAAACATCGGCAAAGGGCCTCGATCCCAAACTGTATACGTGGCAGGAAAGCATTGATCCCCAGTGGGTTTGCTCCATCGTTGTCAACCGTGAATTAACGCAAATAGCCGCTTTACAGGCCCTTTGCAATCAAGAATTATCAACCCATGCAAAGGATTCTAACGGACACTGTTGTGCTGAATACAAGGTGTTAGGGTGAATCCATGAGGCGACGTATCAAGGAGTCCGCTTTATGAAGCTGGTTATCCACGGCAGAAATATTGAGATCACAGACGCGATTCGGGAGCATGTAGAACAGAAAATCCTCAAGGCGGTGAGTCACTTCAAGCACCTTACCAACGAGGTAGACGTCCACCTTTCCGTAGCCCGCAATCCTAGAATTGAAGCCCGCCAGTCCGCCGAGGTCACCCTATTCGTAGATGGTGCCGTTGTTAGAGCCCAAGAGAGCAGCGAAAACCTCTACGCCAGCATTGACCTAGTGGCTGATAAAATTAGCCGACAGCTACGCAAGTTCAAGGAAAAGCGCAACACCCGCATGCAGGGCACCCTGGGCAAAACCACTGAGGCTTATCTCAACGAAGCTCCAGCCACAGATGTCACCCACGTACTCAATAACGGCGCCCCTCAACTCCCCGAAGAGGTGGTGCGCACAAAGTACTTTGCGATGGCACCCATGACTGTGGACGAAGCCCTAGAGCAGCTAGTATTGATCGACCACGATTTCTACATGTTTCTAAACAAAGCAACCCAGGAAATCAACGTAGTCTACGAACGCAACCATGGTGGCTACGGACTCATTCAGCCCCGCAAGCCTAACCAGAATGGCCATCTCAACAGTAGCCATACGTCTCAGCAGTCGGTTCAAGCCACGGTCCACCACTAGCCATGGGTGAATGGGGGGAGTGCAGCTTAACTCGAGGACTTCTAACAAACCGGAAGACCTTTGGCCCTCGTTGCTTTAACGGGCAACTCATTCCTCACTGATTGCAATTCTAGCTTGTCATAGGACTAGGCTCTGGGCTTTGTCCCAGAGCCTTTTTCCTGGCGTTGCATAATGGAGGTATGAATCAGAGTTAATCTGCAATGCAATGTCCGGAGTGTGGTGCCACTCATATCCGTAAGAATGGCAAGAAAAAAGGTAAGCAGAATCACATCTTTTCTTTATAACGTGCGGTCGCGGCACTGGTCTGCTAACCAGAGATAAACCACTGAAAGCCTCTCTAGACAAGTGCTTTCAGGATTTTCGCTCCAACTGGCTCAAACCATTGCTGAATAAAGGCTTTGTGGCCCCATGACCTCGTAAGAGACCAGTGCCTAATCTTGTCGTCGTTAGGAATGATGCGCTCGACGTTGCTGAGCCGAATGTGATGAACTGAGGCTTGGGCCGAGTCTCCTTATTTGATCTAGAAATGCCTCCGTTTATTCTAGTTCAGCCCCGTTCAGTCAGTTCTAGCGATGCCTGAAGCAACCGCCTGAAAAGGCCTGAGGGCTTAGGTTTCCTATATGGGCGATACTGGACTCGAACCAGTGACATCCTGCTTGTAAGGCAGGCGCTCTACCAACTGAACTAATCGCCCGTGCTGCGTTTGCAGTATTTTATAGTACCAGAGCGTGGAGTGGTTTTGGGCGATCGCACTATCTCTTTCCCCCATTTGCGATCGCCCTCGACTATTAGGATAGGAACGAAGAGGGATGGCCTACTTCGTTGTAACTATTTGCTTACCATGCCCTACCAATGGCTAGGAACCGAACTGTTAGAGGATATCAGAGCCATCCGAAGGCGATCGCTGGCTTTCTTCCCGATCTCGCTTTTCCTTCAGTTGCCGCAGCCCCTCCCAGCTCCATCCCACCATGAACCCTCCGACCCCGCCTACCACCAGGTAGACCCGGCCCAGGCGCTGGTAGGCCGGGCTGGTATAGGGAGACTGGACCATCTTGCCCAGTACCAACCCCAACCCCAGCCCAACCACCGTATTCACCAGGCCGGTGTAGACCATTCTGCGCCAGTTCATGGTTTATCCTCTTGTCTCCTACCCAGGGCGTTGCCCACCAGCATTAAGCCCCCCATCAAACCGGATTCTCTCCCTCCTGAAAGGGCTGATGAACCGGCTCTTCAGCTTCTGACGAAATCTCTGGACTATAGGGTATCTCAGCAGGGAAGTGGCCATCGTCTTCCTTGAATCCGTTACCATCATCATCCCCAGGGGGCGGTGGGGTTTTTGAGCCCAAAAAATGCATCTCCAGGCTCTTGATCACCACGTACAGCACCGGCACCACCAGGAAACTCAGCACCGTAGCCACCAACAAGCCGCCAAACAGGGCCGTACCCAGCGCCCAGCGGGATGCCGACCCGGCCCCGGTGGCAATCACCAGGGGAAAGAACCCCACCAGCGACGAAATGGCCGTCATCAAAATCGGGCGGAATCGTTCTTCTGAGGCTTTTTGGGCCGCCTGCACAATAGTCATCCCCGCCGCCCGAGACTGGTTGGCAAACTCCACAATTAAGATGGCGTTTTTACTGGCCAGGCCAATCAGCATCACCAGGGCTACCTGAACATATACATCGTTGTTGAGCCCCCGCAGGCCAATGAACAGCAGCGCCCCGAGCATGGCCAGGGGCACCGTCAGCAGAATGATGATTGGGTCAACATAGCTCTCGTACTGGGCCGCCAGGGTCAAAAACACCATAATGATGCCGAACAAAAACACCAGGGCACCCAGGCTGCCCGCAGCAATCTGTTCTTTAGCCAGCCCAATCCAGTCGCTGCCGATCCCCGGCAACGAGGCTTCGCTTACCGCCTCATCCATCGCCGCGATCGCCTGACTGCTCGAATAGCCCTCGGCTTCTCTGAACTGTAGCCGAATCGAGCGATAGCCGTTGAAGTGGGGAATGATCTGCGGCCCGGTGATGGGGCTGACGGTCGCCAGCTGGCCCAGGGGAATCATCTGGCCAGTCCGGGAACGGACATAGAGGTTTTGCAGATCGTCCGGGGTGTTGCGATAGTTTCCCTCGGCCTGGACAAAGACCCTGTAGCTGCGGGTGCCCAGGGTGAAGTCATTGACGTACTGGGACCCCATCGAAGCGCCAATGGTCTGGAGCGCCTGCTGAAAATCGACGTTCAGGGCTTCGAGCTGGTTGCGATCGATATCGATCTGCAGCTGGGGCGTGCCGGTGGTGAACTGGGTGCGCGCCGAGCCGTTGATGGCGGGCTTGGCGTTGGCCGCCGCCAAGATATCCTGGGCCCCGCCCAAAAAGTCATCCATGGTGAACCGCCCGCTGGTGCGGTCTTGCAGCTCCAGCTCCGACTCCCCCGTGGCGCTAAAGCCGGGAATCGGCGGGGGGTTAAAGGCGAAGATCCTGGCCTGCTGATTTTGGACAAATTTTTGATTGACCCGCTGGAGGATGCCATTCACATCCTGACCTTTGCCGGTGCGCTGATTCCAGTGGGTAAGTTTGGCAAAGAAGAGCCCCTGGTTGGGGCCTCTGCCCTGCAACCCGGCCCCGCTGGCGACAAAATAGGACTCGATTTCAGGAATCTCGGCCAGGCTGCCTTCCACAAATCGCAGCACATTATCGGTATAGCTGACAGAGACACCATCGGGACCTTGCACCGTGCCAATGATAATGCCCTGATCCTCTGAGGGCACAAACCCCCCAGGCACCGAGACAAACATATAGTAGGTGGCCACCAGACCCGCCACAAAGATGGCCATGACGATGTAGCGAATGCGAATCAGGTAGGCGACCGAGTCTTTGTATTTGTCAGCGATCCAGGCCAGGCCCTGGTTGAACTTGTCGAACAGCCATTGCAGAGGACCCCCTGCCCCCTCGGCATCGGCTTCCATTTCAGCCTGGGATCTCAGCAAAATGGCCGCCATACTGGGGCTAAAGCTCAGGGCGTTAAAGGTCGAAACCACTACTGAGAAGGCAATGATCAGCGCAAACTGCTGGTAGAGCTGCCCTGTGGTGCCGGGAAAAAACGCCACCGGAATGAACACCGCCATCAGCACCAGGGAGGTGGAAACGACCGCTCCCGCCATCTCATCCATCACGGCGATCGAAGCCTGCTTTGGCGTCAGCCCCTCGGAAATTTTGGTGGTCACCGCCTCCACAATCACGATTGCATCATCTACCACCAGCCCCGTGGCCAAAATCAGCCCAAACAGGGTGAGGCTGTTGATGGAGAAACCAAAGGCAAAGGCAAAGGCCAGCGCGCCAATCAGCGCCACCGGAATGGCAATGGCAGGAATCACCGTGGTGCGCCAGTCTTGCAGAAACAGGAAGATGACTAAAATTACCAGCCCGATCGCCTGCAGCAGGGTAATGAACACCTCTTGGATCGACACCTGAATGAATTCCGTTGTGTCGTACACAGTCGCATAGGTTAATCCGGGCGGGAAAGTCTGGCTCAGGTCCTCCACGGTGTCGATGGCGTTGGCACCCACATCGAGGGCATTACTGCCGGGCAGCTGGTAAATGGCAATGCCCACCCCCGGCTGACCATTCACCTGGGCATTACTGACATAGTTCTCAGCCCCCAGCTCGGCATAGCCGACGTCTTTTAGGCGCACTAGATTGCCGTTGGGCAGAGTTCTGATGACTAAATTCTCAAATTCCGCAGCGGTTTCCAGGCGTCCCTGAATGCGGATGGGGAGTTCGTAATTCTGGCCCTCAGGCACCGGCTCCTGGCCAATGGAGCCCGCGCCCACCACCACGTTTTGCGATCGCAGCGCATTGCTCACATCCAGCACCGTCAGCTGCCGGGCCGTCAACCGCTGCGGGTCAAGCCAGAGGCGCATGGCATTTTGCTTCAGGCCAAATACCTGAACATCCCCCACCCCAGGGACTCGCCTCAGGACGTCGGTGATGTTGGCGTCAACGTAGTTGCTGATAAAAATGTCGTCGTATTCGCCGTTTTCAGCGTAGATGCCTAACACCAGCAAGATGCTGCTAGACGAGGCGCGGGTGGACACCCCCAGCTGCTGCACCGGGCCGGGCAGCTGGGGCAGGGCCTGGGCCACCCGGTTCTGCACGTTGACCTGGCTGATGTCCCTATTCACGCCGGTGGGAAACAGCACTGAAATGCTGCTGTTGCCGGCGAAGGTCTGGGAGGTCATGTAGTCCATGCCCTCAACCCCGTTGATTTCCCGTTCCAGAATAGTGGTAACGGTGTTTTCTACGGTTTCTACATCCGCCCCGGTGTAACGACTCTGCACCTGAATTTGAATGGGGGAAATATCCGGCAGATAGTTAATTGGCAGCAGCGGAATACACACCGCCCCGATCAGCAGAATGATGATGGTACAAACGGTGGTCAGTACCGGGCGCTTAATAAAATTGGTGGCGATCGAAAAAAGAGCCATGATTTTCCCCTACGATCCTGACTCGGGTGCAATGGGCACACTATCGTTGAGCCTCAGGATGTTGGACACGGCGATGCGATCGCCCTGCTCCAGGCCCGACAGCACCTGATAGCGATCGCCCTGAATGGCACCTAGCCCAACGGGCTGGAGGGTGACAAATTCTTGCCCCTGGTCATTGGGTTGATCGGCCACCAAAAATACAAAGTCTTGCCCGCCCACCCGCGAGATCGCCGTGGTCGGCACCAAGATGCCCGGTTGCGTTTGCCAGATGATGCGAGCGGCCACAAACTGCCCGTCTCGCAAACGGTTTCCCACGTTGCGAAACTGGGCTCGGGTTAAAATGCTCTGGGCATTGGCATTCACCGTAGGCGCAACAAAGATTAAATTTCCTGTGGCCAACTGTTGCTTGCTGTTGGGATCGAGCAACTCTACCGTCAGTCCAGTTCTAAGCTGGTTGGCCCGTTCTGGGGGCACCTCAATATTCAAGAATAAACTCTCAACCTGGGTAACCCGGGTAACAGGTTGCCCGACGGTAACGTAGTCTCCCACGTTGACCAACAGGGTATCAAGGACCCCAGCCACCGGGGCGACCACAGTTTGAAACCCCACGCTGACTCGGGATGTATCGGCCTGGGCCTGGGCCTGACGCACCTGCGCCTCGGCTTGCGTGATTTGGACTTGTGCAGCCGCCACCTGCTCGGTGGCTGCCACCAGCCGACTCTGGGACTCTTTTTGCTTCGCCAGGGCTTCATCGACGCGAATCTCAGCTAGGGCGCCCGCATCCCTCAGCTTGGTAGCTCGGTCTACGTTGACCGTGTCAAGTTCCAGGGTGGCCACCGCAGTTTCTCGCTGGGCTTGAGCCACCGCTAGGGCTTTCTGGGCATTATCTCGGTTGCCTCGGGCGACTTCTATGCCGGCTATGGCCCCCTCTAACTGCGGCACGGCCTGGTTGGGGGCCAGCTGCATAATGGTCTGTCCGGCGGTCATTTCCTGTCCGGGAGTGGCCAGAATTTGCCTGATTTGTCCTTGAATTTCGGCCCGGACTTCCGTAATCTGAACGGCTTCTAAATTGCCGACAAACTCTGTGCTTTCTTGCACTGTCCCAGTTTGCAGAGTTTCTAGACTGACCGGCACAGCCTGGGCACCAGCTCCTGTCTCAGGGGGAGCACTGCAACCTGTAGCCACCCAGGAGAGACTCAGAGCTGCCCCCAAGAAAAACGGTGAAAGGTGCCTCTGCAAAATCTATTTCCCCCGTAACATGGCGCTATGGAATTAACCGAGCTTAATAGTAGCTATAAATAGTGGTTAGAATATATGACAAATTTCACAATGGCCAAGTTTTGTGGGGCTGACAGTCCTGAATGGGTGGCAGGGGCAGCTGAGCTGTCAAAGAATAGGATGTTCTCCCAGGGCTGCCCCTCCCTAACGTTTGCCCTCAAAGTTCTCGTACCACACCCAATTGCCCGCTACCGTGATGGCCAAGGCTAAACCGCCCCCGCCCCAGCCGAGAGTTGGGTTATAGCCGCTGCGGGTGAGATTGGTCATCCACAGATGGGTCAGATCACTGCCCACCACCCCATCGGCAATGGCCGGAAACAGATACATCAGCGCCGCCCCCACGATCAGCCAGCCCACCATAGAGGCCAGCAGAAACACCGTTTTTGCGGTCGATTGTGTGCCTAGCATGGTTAACGCTCCATATCTTCTAGGGCCTTAGGTACCGCCGCCGTCAGCACCTCGCAGCCCGTATCTGTCACCAGCACATCATCTTCAATGCGAATGCCGATGCCCCGCCAGCGATCGCTGATCTGGGGCTGTCCTTCCACCGGTTCGTAGGTGGGCGAAATGTAAATCCCCGGCTCTACCGTGACCACATTGCCTACCTCAAAGGGCTTCCAGGTTTTATCAGGGTTCCGTAAAATACCCACGTCGTGCACGTCCAAGCCCAAAAAGTGGCCGGTGCCGTGCATAAAGAACGCCTTGTGCTTCTTCTCTTCGATCAGGGTGTCTACGCTGCCCTGGAGCAGGCCTAGGTCTATCAGCCCCTCGGTAATGGTGCGGGTAGCCGCATCGTGAAATTCGTTGAAGGGGGCACCGGGCTTGACGGCATCAATGGCCTTCAGCTGCGCCTCCAGCACCAGTTCGTACAAAATTCGCTGCTCGTCGCTAAACCGCCCTCCCACCGGAAAGGTGCGGGTGATGTCGGCGTTGTAATAGTCGTAGGCGCAGCCCGCGTCAATCAGAAGCAGGTCGCCCTCGTGCATCTGGCAGGTGTTTTCGACGTAGTGCAGAATGCAGGCGTTGACCCCAGAGGCCACAATCGAGGTATAAGCCGGCCCCATCGCCCCCTCTAGGCGAAAGATGTGCTCCATCTCGGCCTGAATTTCGTACTCGTAGCGGCCGGGGCGAGTGATGTCGCGGGCGTGGTTGTGGGCTTTGGCCGAAATTGCGATCGCCCTTCGCAACAGATCCAATTCCTTCGCCGACTTCACCCGCCGCAGGGTCTGCATCATCAGCGTCGCATCTTCGATCGCCACGGGGCCGGTGCCGCGCTTGTAGTAGGTGGCCAGCAGCCGCTGCCAGTGGCGCATCACCCGGTTGTTGAGCTTCTGGTCGTGGCCAAAGTGGTAGTAGAGGCGATCGGCCTTTTCGAGGTACTTGGGCAGGTGTTCGTCGAGTTCAGCAATGGGGTAGACTTCGTCGGCCCCAAAGCGCTCCTTGGCCTGCTCGACCCCCACCCGGTAGCCTGACCAGGTTTCCTTTTCGGGGTCCTTGGGCCGCACAAACAGCACAAACTTATGCTCGTCGTGGTGGGGGGCCAGCACCGCCACCGCGCCGGGCTCGTTGAAGCCGGTCAAATAGTAGAAGTTGCTGTCTTGGCGAAAGGGGTAGTCGACATCGTTGTGCATCACCGCCGGGGGAGCGCTGGCAAAGACAGCGGTGCCGCCGCCAATCAGGTCCATGGCACGCTGACGACGGTGGGCGTAGGAAGAGGGCATGGGCAGCGGCGGGGGTAGAGAGCGGTGGGGTAGAGGTCAGCCAGTTGGCCGCTAGAACTGCGTCAGCCGCCGGGGTTTCCCCTAGACAGCACAAACCTATGACCGTTCTGGCACAACAGCGTACTGATATGCTAGCGCTCCAGCGATGGCTAGGCTATGGGGTATTGGTAGACCTGAATGCGCATACCCTGGCTGGGCAGGTCGCTGGGGCGAACGGTGAGGGAACCGCTGGTGGCCTGGGTCACAGGAGTACCCTGCATCAGGGCCAGAAACTCATCCACAGGCACTAATTCACAGGTGCCGCTGGCGGCGGTTGTCAAGTATTGGGTGGGGATGACCACCTTGGGCTTGAGCACCTGCACCGCCTGCACCGCCTCAGCGGGGTTGAAGGCTTTAGGGCCGCCCCCCACGGGCACCAGCATGACATCCGGTCGGCCCAGCAAAATCTGCTCTTCTACCCCCAGGGGGGCGGCAGCACCGCCCATATGGACAATGGTGACGCCGCCTTGGGTCCACTTCCAGACGGTGTTGGTGCCAAAGCGACGACCCCCCTCGCGATCGTGGGGGGTGAGAATGCCCTGTATTCGCAGGTCGTCAAAGTCGTAGACGCCGGGTTCGGTGAGCAGACGGGGGTCACCGGGCAGGTCATTGAGGTAGCCTTCATCGAAGAGGCGGCTGCTGATCATGACGATGTCGGCGGGTACGGCTGGGGAGGGAAATCCCTCGGTGCAGCCAATCGGGCGAAAGGGGTTTGACAGTATGCGTCGCCCGCTGCCGGTAAAGAGAAACGCCGTATGGCCCAGGCTTTTGATGGTGACGCCGCTGGCTTGAGCCTGGGCCGAGTTCAGCAGCTCCGAGCCCAGGGTGACCGCCAAGCTGGCCCCCGCATAACCTAGTAGTCTTCGCCGTTTCATGAATCTCCTACTCCCACACAGTATGTATTGCGTTGGCTAGCCTAGTGTAGACCGCAAACCGCTGGTATATCGCCTTAATTTAGGCCAGCCATTGAACCTGTCCTACCCCAAAACTCAACCTAGCCTGCGCTTTATTAGAGCAGGATTTGCCTTTTCAGGTCGCTGAGATAGCTAGAGTTGCGCTGACTCGACTGAATCCGGTAGGGCGCCGGGGCGAGTAGACCAGGGGATAGGGGCACGGGAGCGGCGGGTTAGTTGATTTGCTCTCGCACAACATTTCATTTAACGCTAACCCCAGTGCAGCAGCAATTTGCTCCTCGCTCAAGCCCATCTGATGCAGCTGGGCGATCGCCTCTAGGGGATGTGGTCACCCTTAGAAAGGTTGGGATCTGCCACCTTTGGGAAGCTCTGAAAGTTGCGCCGTACCCAGTCCATGCCCACCTCATTGTTGAGTTTGATTTTCTGAGGCGTGTCGGGGTAGATCTTGCTGAGAATATCGGCATCCTGGTTGACCACTACCCGACCAAAGTTGAGGTAAGCGCGCTTCATCAGGTTAAATGCCGGATGCTTCCCTTGGCCAAACAGCAGAATATAGGTGCGGGTACGGTTTTTGGCCTCGGGCACAAACAGGTGGCACTGGGCGATGCTACCCAAGGATGATTCGCCATGGAAAATCACCAGGCCCGGAAAGTGGTTTTCGAGGTGGGCGCTGATGGTGCTGGGCAGCAAAAATAGATCAGGGCGCCGCAGCTTTTCGGTTAGGGCATAGGGAGCAGTGGGCATGTCGTAGTAGGCGTGAGATTCGTGCCCCTGGTCGATGAACTGGTGGAACTGTACTTCGGTGATGCGAAACAGGTCGCTGTGGGTGCCGTTTTGGTGGTTGTAGTCGTGCATGTTGAGCAACATGCTCAGTAGGTCTGTCTCCACCGTGAGGTCGGCGATGTGGCCGATGAAAGAGTACTCTGTCGCGATGTCGTTGAGGACTGTCGGAATCGGCAGCCTGGGCTCGCAGCCACCGTAGGACCAGATAAAATCGCCCTGAGCGATTAGTTCCAGGGGCTTAAGTTGAGGCAAGGTTTGCTGGGCAGAACCGGGCAGGACAGTACACCCCTGAGCATCAAAGGCTAGAGCATGAAAGGGGCAGACTATTCGGCTGCCGTCATCCTTCGTCGCTTCACACCAGCCCTCTGACAGCATCGCTCCCATGTGTGGACAGGCATTAGACCTTATCGGAAATAGGAGAGAAAACGGTATAAATCAGCATTTCCCCCCGTTGCTTGTGATTTAAGCGGATTGACCTAGAGGGCTCCCTTTCTTCGCCCGGTGTGTCAGTCGGAAATTATGCAGCCCGCAGGCTG
>JBGSNT010000088.1:0-8084 GCA_041739575.1 Nodosilinea sp.
CACCGCTATCTCGCCAAAGAAATCGGTCAACTCAGGGCATGGAGGGTTGCTCACTGGCGGGCGGCGATGGGCGTTCCGGCAGGGGCCTAACCAAAAGGCACTATCCAGCCCTTGCTGACTTTTTCAGCAAACCCTACTTAATTAGCCTCTCCAGAGGGGCTCCCCACTATTTTTTAGCGCCGGTCCGATTGGGGAAATCCCGCTTCAAACCAAGATATTTAGGTGGAGGCGAAGGGGGTAGCCAGTTCGGGGTAGCCTGCCTCTACCAGGGCGCGATCGCTGATACAACAGGAGTCACAGCGTTCGAAGGGTAGCGTTTCGTCCTCGTAGCATGACCAGCTTTTCTCAATCGGCACCCCTAGCGCCACCGCTCGACGCACAATATCCGCCTTAGAATCCAGCACCAGGGAGGCGACCAGTTTAGAAGCGTGCCCCTCCAGGCCCGAGGCCAAAGCACATCATGCGGCTAAACCGCCAGCAGGTCCTGACCGCTAAGACTCCGCTCCAGGGCTTCACTGAACCCATAACGGGGTTGCCAGGCCAGCTGCTGTTTGGCGTTTTCATTGCTGTAGCGGAAGGGCTTAAACCGCGCTTGCAGCCGGGCCGGCACCAAGATACCGGGCAGCCGGACCTTACCATTGAGAACGTTTTGGTCTATGGCCCAGGCAAGATTGGCGATCCCCTGGGCCAGGCCCCAGCTCACGGGAATCAGCCGTGGAGGCTGAGGGGTTCGTTCGGTCAAGGCTTGGCCAAAGGCTTTTCGGGTGGGTAGCGAATCATCCACAAGGTTTAGGGTAGACCCGATCGCTTCAGGGCGTTCGAGGGCGTTGACAATGGCTTCGGCACAGTTTTCCACGTAGGTGAGAGGCATGCTGGTCTCGTCCCCAAACCGTAGCCACAGGCGACCGCCCAGCGACAGGCCCAGGCAGGGATTCCAGAGATGATCGCGACCGTAGATCATGCCGGGGCGAAGAATAGTGACCAGCCCCGCCTGAGTCCGTTCAAAATCGCGGTAAAGGCTTTCCTGCATGAGCTTAGTGCGGGCATAACCGTCGCGATGCATCGGCTCGTCTTCAATGGGAAACCCCTCGTCTAGGAGACTGCCCGCCGGCTTAGCCAGGTAGTCGTAAACCGAGAAGGTACTTATGGCGATCAGCCGCCGCACCCCGGCTATTCCCATCGCTGTGAGCAGATTTTCCGTGGCGGTTACGGTGCCTGCCATTTGCTCCTCAAAGCTGCCAGACTTAACTGCCGCTAAATGAATGACGGCTTCTGCGGCGGCAATGGCCTCAGTCAGGCCATCGGGCTGGCTCAGATCGGCCTGCACCAGCTCGACGTTGGGGTGATTCTGCCAGCTGAGACTATCGGTTCGACTTTGGGATGGGCTTTGAGCGGCCTTTGGCCGTCGCACCATAGCCATGACCTGGTGCCCCTGGCGCAGGGCAGCAACCACGACGTATTGCCCTAAAAAACCCGACGCCCCGGTCACAAGTACTCGCATGGCAAATTTCTCCTGATTAAATTGATAAATAGAAAAAAATATAGAAACTCTAAACAGCTCAACGAGCCGGATTTAGTAGCTGTGCTGTATGCTAAAACCCCAGCCCACCATGGATTGAAAAAGGGCGATAAGTTGACCTAAAACTTCAGAACCTGACCTGCGCCGTGAAGCTTTTGCAAACTCCTGCGCCCTCCCCCTCCCCACCAACCCATCAACCGCAAATAAATTGGGCAATACTAGGTTACCCGCTGTTGGAGGCGACCTCTCCGGTAAATGCTATGGTCCGATGCGGTTTTTCCCGCTCTAGGGGGGTGAGAATAGTGGTTCAAACCCTGCTCTGGGGCAGTTTGGGTGGATTTTGCCTCCCTGGCGGCCAGGCAGCCGCATTGGCTCAAGACGTGCTGCCCTTCGATTCCACCGCCCCATCGCCCAGGGCGATGCCATGGCTAGAAGAGGCCGATGCGGCCAGCGATCGCTTTGACGACTATCGCCTGGGTCCTGGGGACAGCATTTTTGTTGGGGTGCAGCGGTTTCCAGACCTCAGCTTTCAGGCTACCCTCGACATTCAGGGCACCATCATCCTGCCCCTGGCGGGGGCCATTTCCCTCACCGGGCTAACCCTAGGGGAAGCAAAGGACAAAATCTACGGCCTGTATGACCGCTACGTGATCAACCCAGAGGTATCGGTCATTCTCACCGCCCAGCGTCCGGTGGAAGTTACCGTGGTGGGGGAAGTACCCCGACCGGGACTTTACCCACTGCCGGCCCCTCAGCTATCGGTGGCGCTGCTGACGGCGGGGGGGGCAACGAGCCTGGCGGATCTGCGCAGCATTCAAATCGAGCGTTCGCTGGGCGATCGGCAAAGGATCACTCGCACGGTCGACCTGTTTTCTCCCCTCCAACAGGGGCAGGCTCTACCCCAGATTAGGCTCCAGGATGGCGACGTGGTCACCGTGCCCCGGCTAGCCCCAGGAGATCTTGACAACTACGATCGCAATCTAGTGGCTACATCTACCCTGGCCAGGCCCGAGATCAGCGTGCGAGTCCTCAACCGCGCCTCCGGCGGACGGGGCACTGAGGCGCGGTTTGGGGCCCTTAACCTGCGCAACGGCAGCCGCTTTCTGGACGCCCTGGCGGCGGCTGGAGTTAACCCTGACCTGGCCGCCTACGAGCGGATTGCGGTGCTGAGATTTAATCCCGAAACTGAATCTGTCGATACGATGATGGTGAATGCCAGGGCGGCGGTCAACGGCGACCCAGCCCAAAATATCCCCCTCCAGGAAAACGATGTGATTATCGTGGATCGCAACCTGCTGGCTCAGATCACCTACAGCCTTAACGTTTTTACCCAGCCGTTCCGGGATGTGCTGGGCTTTTTGCTCTTTTTTGAGTCCATCGCGGACGCGGCAGACTCGTTGTTTGGCCCCTAGACAGCCATGGTTTCTCCCTACCTTAAGCGGTATTTGCTTGCCCTCAATCGCTACCGGTGGCCCAGCCTGGCGGCCCTGCTGGGGGTGGTCGGCCTATCGACGGTGGTGGCCCTACAGCCACCGCCACCGCCCCAGTACAAAGCCGAAGGAGTGCTGGTGCAAAATGCTCCGGTGGTGGCCCTGACGGTCACCGGGACCGAAGTGCAGCAGCGGGGTCAGGGGATTATTTCAGAGAATTTTTTGCTGGCCGATGTGCTGCTTCAGCAGGTATCCCAGGAGCTGGAGCGGCGGGGCACGCCCATCGCTCCCGATGCTCTACGGCTACGCACCACGGTGGCGCTGGAGGGGGAAGAAAATCAGGTGCAGCGGGTCACGGTGGCCTTTCGCGGATCTAGCGAGGAGCAGGCCCAGATAGTCCTCACCCTGATGTTCGAAGCCATGGTAGAGCTGAGCCGGGTGACCAACAGTGCCCGACTGCGGGCGATTATCACCGCCCTCGATGAGCGGTTGCCGGCTGTAGAAGCCGATCTACGGGCCGCAGAGCAGACCCTAGAGGCCTACGATCGCACCCAGGGCCCCGCCATTCAGGCGGCCCTCGACGGTAGTCTGCTGGGGGCAATCTCCGGGGGGCAGCAGCAGCAGCGTCAGAACCAGCTGACCTTAGCCGGGCTTGACGCCCAGATTCAAACCCTCCAGCGACAGCTGGGGCTATCCCCAGAACAGGCTTTTACGGCCTCGGCCCTGAGCGCCGACCCGATTATTGCCCAGCTGCGATCGCAGATTCTCGAGACCGAGACCCAGCTCAAGCTGCTGTCGGCCACCCTGCGGGAGTCGCACCCCACCATCCAAGACCTGCGCCAGAACCTGGCCGCCTACAGCAGTCTGCTGGCCGAGCGGGCCCAGGAGGTGATTGGCGGCCAAGGCCTGGCCGCCCTGCCGAGCGTTAGCGAAGTCCGGCAAAACAGTACCCTCGACCCAGCCCGGGCGGCCCTGGCCAATCAGCTGGTCACCCTCAGTGCCGAGCGGGCGGCCCTGATCAGCCAGCAGCAGGTGCTGACCCAGGCCGATGGCCAGCTGCGGCAGCAGTACGCCAGCCTGCCCAACCAGCAGCTCGAGCGCGATCGCCTGGCCCAGCAGGTAGCCCTGAACCAGGCCCTCTACGATCAGATCCAGGCCAAACGCATTGATGCCCAGGCCGCCGAAGCCGAAACCGTCAGCAGTCTTACCATTGCCCAGCCCCCCGCCGTCACGGTGCAGGCCGATTCAGCGACTAACCCCCTGGCGGTGATGGCCGTAGGCGGCCTGTTGGCGGTGGTGGCCGCCGGGGCCATTACCTTTCTGCTAGATATGCTCGACAGCACCGCCCGCATTCCAGAGGATATCCAGGGTATTCTGGCCGACCAGGATGTGCCCGTCCTGGGCCTGGTACCGCTCTTGGCGGCCTCATCGGCCCAGGGCTGGCCGATCCTCTACCAGCCCCAATCCCCCGATCTAGACATCTATGAGCGGCTGCGCAGCGGTCTGCGGCAGGCGGGCGGTCTGGCCGAGGCGGGGGAGGCCCCGCGGGTGGTGCTGATCGTCAGCAGTCGGGCCGGGGAGGGCAAAACCACCAGCGCGTTTAACCTGGCCATTGCCGCCGCTCGCGCCGGTCGCCGCACCCTGGTGGTAGAGGCCGACCTGCGCCAGCCCTCCTGTGCCCACCGGCTGGGGGTTAAACCAGGCCCAGAGGCCCTGGCTGAGCCGCTGCGCTACTACGGCGGCGGCGGCCAGCAGGAGCCAATCCAGCCCGCCCCCTGGGTCGAAAATTTGTACCTGTCCCCCAGCCCCGGTCCCCAGCCCCATCCGGCGGCAATTTTAGAATCGAGCGAGATGGGGCAGTTTTTAGCCGCTGCCCGGGCCCGCTTTGACCTGGTCCTGATTGACGCGCCGCCTCTGGGTCGCAGCAACGATGCCCTATTGTTGGGGGCGTCCAGCGATGGTCTGGTGCTGGTGACCCGTCCCGGCTACACCGATAAAGCGGTGCTGGAGGCACTCCTAGAAGATCTCTTAGACAATGAGGCCGTGCCCCTACTGGGGGCGATCGTCAACGCGGCCGACGGGACCCTGGGCTCAACCCTAGCGGTCGAACCCACCCTGGCCCCGGCCACGCCACCGCTGATTCAATCCATAGACTTTTAGCTGGGGGAAGCGATCGCGTAGGCATTGGGATAGGATCGTAAACTGTGGAGTCTGTAGCTGTTTGGGAGCGATCGCTTGCCTACTCTGGGAGTCAACATTGACCACGTTGCCACGATTCGCCAGGCCCGCCGTACCGTTGAACCCGACCCGGTGGCGGCGGCAGTGCTGGCCGAGTTAGCCGGTGCCGACGGCATTACCGTCCACCTGCGCGAAGATCGTCGCCACATGCAGGATCGGGACGTGCGCCTGCTGCGGCAGACCGTACGCACCCACCTGAACCTGGAGATGGCCGCCACCCACGAGATGGTGGCGATCGCCCTTGACCTCAAGCCCGACTACGTCACCCTGGTGCCCGAGCGGCGAGAAGAGGTCACCACTGAGGGCGGCCTAGACGTGGCTGGCCAGGTCGACCGGATGAAATCCGTGGTCGGCACCCTTCAGGGCGCCGGGATTCCCGTCAGTCTATTTATTGATGCGGCGGCGCATCAGATCGAGGCCGCCGCCCGGGTCGAGGCCCGGTTTATCGAGCTCCACACCGGCCCCTACGCCGAGGCTAGCGAGGAGAGCGAGCATCAGCGCCATCTCAACCTTCTCGCCCAGGCCACCGCCGAGGCTCTGGCCCTCGGCCTGCGGGTCAACGCCGGCCACGGCCTCACCTACTGGAACACCGCCCCCGTCGCCCAAATTCCCGGCATGGAAGAGCTCAACATCGGCCACAGCATCATCAGCCGGGCTGTACTGGTGGGCCTAGAGCGGGCCGTGCGCGAGATGAAGGCGCTGATTCAGGTATGAGAATGAGTGGGTGAAGCATACAGATTTACCCACTCACCGGCCCACCCATTCACCCTAAAGGAGATCCCCCATGACCACCTACTACTACGCCGTTGCCAGCCAAAAATTTTTGCTCGAAGAAGAACCCCTAGAGGAGGTGCTGAAGGAGCGCCACCGCTACTACCAGGAACAGGAGCAGTCGGTGAATTTTTGGTTGGTCAAGGCCCCGGCATTTTTGGATGCACCCGAGCTCGCCACCGTCAAGGCTAACTGCCCCCAGCCGGCGGTGGCCCTGGTGTCGACTAGCAAGCAGTTTATTACCTGGGTCAAGCTGCGGTTTGAATACGTGGCGACCGGAGAGTTTGAGGCTCCCTCAGCCACCATCGCGGACCCCCTGGCCTCGTTGGATACCGTTGCGCCCTAGGACTGCTGCAGGCGCTGCTTCAAACGCTGGGGATCGCCCTCGTCCAGCACCCGGCCATTTTCCAGCAAAAAGGCGCGATCGCAATAGTCCAGCTCCACCAGCCGGTGGGTCACCCACAGGGCAGTCAGGCCGCGCTCCTTAACTAAATCCCGCACCCGCTTGACGAGGTCAATCTGGCTGTCGGGGTCGAGCAGGGCGGTGGGCTCATCCAGCAACAGCACGTGGCAGTGGCGGGCGATCGCCCCGGCGATCGCCACGCGCTGCTTTTGGCCACCGCTGAGGGCGTAGATCGGTCGCCGTTTAAGCTCCAGCAGGTTAATCGCCGCCAGGGCATCGTCCACCCGGTTGCGAATCTCCACCAGGGGCAGGTGTTCATCCACCAGGCCAAAGGCGACATCAGCCCCCACCGTTGGCATCACCAACTGGTGGTCAGGGTTCTGAAACACAAATCCTACCGGCTTTTCAATCGACCACTCACCGCCCTGGGGTTGCAGCAGCCCCCCCAAAATTTTGAGCAGGGTCGACTTGCCGCTGCCGTTGTTGCCCAGCAGCATGCAGAACTCACCGGGCTGCACCGTCAGCGAGCAGTCCTGCAACACCGACTGCCCCGATGGCCATTGAAACTGTACGTGATCGACTCGAATCGCCCCAGAATCTCTGGCGGTAGCAACGTTGCCGGGCACTGGTCTAGACTCCTTACCGGGTCACTTACTGATCGCTGCTGAGGGCAAAGAAGCCCGGGGGACGCCCCGACGCCGTAGCCGTGCCGCTCTTCTCAAAAATTTGCACCGCCGCCACCTCGCTGCCCAGAATGCTGATGCGCTTGTGGGGCTGCTGGTCACAGGCCAGTTCAATCAGGGAGCCACCGCCGTTGCGCAACGCCTCGGTAATAGAACCATAGAGGGCTTCTGCCTCGCTCTGCTCTTTCTTTTGCACCGAGAGGGGCATGGCCGTGTGCTTCAACGTCAACTCAATCGTGAACATAGTCGAGTACTACCCGGTAAATTTTAGAGGGGTGGGTGGCTTAGTCTAAGTTCACCCACCTACTTATAAAGTGTAAGCGGTCATCTTCCCCCATCTCCAACCCCAATCCAGGTTAGCTCCTACCGATGGCCCCCAACCCCCGGTGACTAAGGGTTCATTGACGATCGCAAAACTCCAGCAGAGCCCTGCTTTTCAACCCCAAGACATAAGTAGAAATGCTCATTAAAATCGCTGAAACCTAAAGATGATCTGGGTTTCCGGGCTAGCCTACCTAGAAATACCCCCTATAATAAAGACTACGGTAAAGAATAGTAAACACTACTCATAATCGGTGGCCCGCTGGCTTGACGTTCGGTCAGTTAGCTGCTCGCAGGTTAGGGGTAGCGCCATCATCTTCCGTGTATAAATCCAATCCAAGTTCAGAAGAGGAGGTTTTCCTTCGGGAAGGCTGTAGTCCTCGAGCTGTACTTGGTTTTTACCCCTTTGTAATTGTTACGGAGACTCGCGTATGACCATAGCAATGGGACGCGCGCAAGCCCAGCGAGGATGGTTCGACGTCCTTGACGACTGGCTAAAGCGCGATCGCTTTGTGTTTATCGGCTGGTCCGGCATTTTGCTGTTTCCCTGCGCCTTCATGGCGGTGGGCGGCTGGCTGACCGGCACCACCTTTGTCACCTCCTGGTACACCCACGGCCTCGCGTCGTCGTACCTCGAAGGTGCCAACTTTTTGACCGTGGCCGTTTCGACCCCCGCCAACAGCCTGGGCCACTCCCTGCTGCTGCTGTGGGGTCCCGAG
>JBGSNT010000091.1:0-4855 GCA_041739575.1 Nodosilinea sp.
CGTTGCCCATGGCGACCACGAGGGTCAGGAATTTGCTTCAATTGCTCTATGAGGTTCATGGTCTAAGTCACGATTGGATTTGTTATCCGTAACTTAGACCACCTCATTTTCCTCTCAACAACAAGAAACAACCCTGAGGGCAGTATTTTGGTCCTGCATGGCTCTGATGACGGCTCGGTGCCCATGGCCGATGTGGCGCAGTTGGCCACTGAGCTAGATGCCGCCGGAGTCGACTTCGATATGGAAATCTATGGCGGCACCGACCATGCCTTTACCGTTTGGGCAGATGCCGAGCGCTATAACGGCTTGGCTGATCGCCGCTCTTGGCAAGCGCTAATGACCTTTTTAGGCGAAAACCTAAGCTAAGCCCGTAGGCCAGCCCCAGATAGCTCTAGAGAGTTCTAGAGAGCTTCCAACTGGCCGTCTGTACCCCTCGATGGCGTGAACCTACCTTGGCACGATGGCGGTGGCCCCCTGATGGTGGTTCATGCCGCTGCTGGTGGGCAGTTGCTCACGGATGAATTTCTCCCACGAGGACTACAACGCCTATGCCAACAATAAGCCGCAGGTGGATTGACAGATTAGAAAAGTTTATCTTTTGGTTAACCGTTACTCTCTAGAGCCCTTGGCTAGGCTGTCACCGCACCGCCATAGAAATCCGGTCATCCTACGGGGAGTAGTCTGAGGTGCAGGCGGCGGCCAAAGCGGGTAGAGGGTTAACGCAGCAGGTCTGCGATCGTCTTGAGCAGAACGCGAAAATCGTAGGGCTTGGACAAAAAGACCCTGGCCCCAGCTGCAAGGGCGGCAGACTGGTAAGTGGCCAGACCGCTGGTAGCAACAATAATCAGGTCGGGCTGGCGGTGCTTGAGGTGCTCAATCAACCTGAGTTCGACAGCTAGAAAGCGGCTTGAGGCAGGGCTTTGAGCTCATGATTTGGAATGCCCAAGGAGGGCTTATTAGGGTGGTAGGCGTAGGCGATCAGGCCGGAGACCAGATTGACGAGGAAATTGAAGGGACTGCGGTGACGCGAATGCTCAATCTGACAGATATTTTTGAGCTGGTCATTGACTGTCTCGATAATCGGGCGCTTGCGCAGCAGAATCTTGTCTAGCAGAGGCATCAGCACGTTGTTCATGTTTTTGCGGCGCTTAGTAATCAGCTCCAGGCCGCGCTCAAAGAGGGATTCAAAGAGGGCCTGCGAAATATAGCCGCAGTCACCAAACAACTTGCCGACCAGGTCTTTGGTCAGCTCGGGGACCGGCTTGCGATCGTCCGTATTGCCGGGTGTTAGGGCGACCAATCCCATAAAACTCCAGGGCATCAGTTCTACAAAACGCCCGTAGCTCACCCAGTTAGGCAAGGCCTCTCGCCAGTCGGGCAGAACTTTGCCCTTGTAAAAGTCCTTAAAGGTCCGGTAGCCCGAGCCATGGAAGGCAATGACGATGGTCATCACTTCGCTGATGCTCAACCGGGACTGATAGCGTTTCGGTTGGCCATCACACGGCAGTCGAGCCATATCCCGCTCACAGTACTGCTCAAACTCACGATAGAAGTCATCAACGCCGCAGAAAATTTGGGTCAGGTCAAGGCACGCTAGACTCAAAGACATGGCTGAGGTGCTTAGAATTCGATACTTTGAGCTTAATCCTCAGCCTTTCGTATGACACTCAATCCATTGTCGAAATCAGGTATTAAAAGAAAGGATGTGTATATCTACACGATGAAATAGAGCAATTTCATCTCGATTTCATCGGCGGCAGCTAGTTCGCTTTAAATGTAGATTTCTGAACCATGACCATGGATATTCCATCGCGATTTCATGGTGGATCGGTAAGATTGCGATCGCGGTGTTGCATTTCGTGTCGCTGTCTTGACCCCATAGCCTACTAAAGGCGCTACGATCGCAGTATTGGCAATCAAGTTCCAGATACATTGCCTCTCAAAGAAATTTTGTTGGAGGTTTACCTATGGATGCCAAAGTCGTAGCTTCTGGTGCGGTTGGGTTTGCTGCCGGTATTGTTGTCACCCTGCTTGTTAGCGTTTTGTTGATGGGGGGCATGATGGGACGCGGTGGCATGATGCGAGGCTGGGGATGCAACAGCCTTAATAAGGCAGCGCCCGAGTTTCTAGTTGCCAGTTGAGCGATCGCTGCCGAATCAACTTGACTGAGGCATGAGGCTTTCTGTCTCAATTTCTATCGCCACCCTTCCAACATTCAGATTTCCTATTCAGTTATGTCCGTAATGAAAGCGATGAGGCGAAGAGAATTTCTGGGGCTCAGCCTCGGAACGACCGGGACATTCTTGCTCTCTCAATGCTCAAGCGGATCATCGCAGTCTGCTGTGCCGGGTTCCACCTTGGCTCAAGCTCAGGTTTATGGCAGCGAAGGCGGATTGCTCAGCGTTGACCTAGTGGCTGAAGCGCAGCGGGTGAAGCTAGGCAGCCGCAACGCTGACCTACTTACCTACAACGGCCAGATGCCCGGTCCTCGCCTAGAGGCCAAACCCGGCGATACCGTCCAGATTCACTTCACCAATCGACTTAATCAGCCGACAAACCTGCACTACCACGGGCTACACATTCCGCCGACGGGCAGCGGGGACAACGTTTTTCTCGAAATTCCGCCCGGTGAGAGTCACACCTACGAGTTCCAGATTCCTCAGAATCACGCAGCAGGCACCTTTTGGTATCACCCCCACTACCACGGGCTGGTGGCCGAGCAGCTTTTTGGCGGGCTGGCTGGATTGTTCGTGGTGCGCGGTGAGCTGGACGAGATCCCCGAAATTATGGCGGCTCAGGAAGAATTTCTCGTACTCAAAGACTTTGCCCTCGATCGCAGCGGCAACATCCCCGACCCTGGCCACATGGCCCAAATGACCGGGCGCATTGGCGATCTGCTGACCACTAATGGACAGTTCAACCCATCCCTGGAGATTCCGCAAGGAGGGCTGCTGCGGCTGCGGCTGCTGAATGCCTCCTCCTCCCGGTTTTTCTGGCTGTCTTTGGAGGGACATCCGTTTTATTTGATTGCTACCGATGGAGGTGCGATCGCAGCCCCCGTCGAACTAAACGACCTGGTGTTAGCTCCCGGTGAACGAGCTGAAGTGTTGGTCAAAGCAAACCGCGAACCCGGACAGTACCGCCTGCTGAACCAGCCCTTTAACCCAGCCCAGGGCATGATGGGTGGCGGCATGATGGGGAGTTCTCCTAATCGCGGTACCCCTGAAACCGTCGCCACCCTCACCTACAGCGGCACCACCGATGCGCTGCCGCTCCCAAACCAACTGATCGCCATTGAACCATTGCCAGAGCCTCAAACCGTGCGCCAATTTGTGCTGAATCACGGCATGGGGATGGGCATGGTGTTTTTGATCAACGGCCAAGCCTTCGAGCACAACCGCATCGATACTCAAGTGAGTCTCAACACCGTGGAAGACTGGGACATTATCAATACCGGCACCATGACCCATCCCTTCCATGTTCATGTCAACAAGTTTCAGGTGATTAGCCGCAACGGCCAGCCGCCCCCCTATGCCACTTGGAAAGATGTGGTCGCGGTGAGCCCCGGTGAAAGTGTGCGCATTCGTATCCCCTTTCGCGACTATGTCGGCAAAACCGTTTACCATTGCCATGTTCTAGACCACGAAGACCGAGGCATGATGGGCATTTTAGACATCCAACCGGCCTGAGGAGATCAACCGGAGTTTAAAAGATTAACCAATAATGCTGAAGAAACTTAGCCTATACTTGCGCTCTCCGATGGGACTGGGGTTGCAGGTTGCTGATTGACGTGCCGGGCTATGCCGACGGAGCGGCGATCGCCAGATTTACTCCGTAGGTTTATCTAAGTAAGTAGGTCTGATTATCTATAAGACGCATTTCGACTCCGCTCAATGCTCGATCCGTTGCTAGGCGGGGGGTTGAGCGGAGTCGGAACCCGGCAACCTAAGCTAAATTTAATTTGGCCCTCCTACTTAGCTTGAATGGTTGACATCGGTAGGTTGTGCAGAATTAATATTCTCATTTGCTTTTGTCAAGATCAGTATTAGGCCATGGTTCTGATCCAGGCCTGATCTGAAGCTGATCTTTTTTTATGGCTGACCTCGGGCCATACTTTAGATGAGACATTCAGATCTAAATGTTCCACATTCTGAATTGAGTCATCTAAACTCATCTCAATTGAAGAGATTGGAATTTACTTTTGCAGTCTAAGCCATCGGAGATGATGATTCCAGAGACAAGGCTCAGGTGATTTAGATCACTGTTGCAGTCAATCCATAGGTGAAAAATCCAATTTTAGGTTGCTGAGTCTTACTTCTATCTCCCCTAGATCTTAATCTAGTGATACGAGAGATAGACAGATCAATGACTGGTGGCGAGAACATTTTCTTGTCACTAATTTTTACTGCGCTATCCCATATTTTATGGCACGATCGCACGTACTGGTGCCTCCAGAATCGAGTAAAATTATCTTTTTACAAATTAAAATAAATGAATAAATTCATTAATGCCAGAATTATTGTGATTTAGATTTTTTTGGAGAAGCTCAGGTTTTTCTCAGGAAAATCTCAGATTATTTAATCATTCTATTCCGTAATCGATTCGATGCTTCCTGTAGATAATTGTGCGACTTAGGCTTGAGCAGATCCAGTCTATTTTTTTGTTTTCAAGCGTTTTCAAAGGACTGCGTTTGAGTCATTGCAACATATTCTATAACCCCAGGAAATATCTCTATGTCTGAACCGTTTATTGGTGAAATTCGCATGTTTGCGGGCAACTTTGCCCCCCGTGGCTGGGCCTTTTGTAACGGTCAGCTAATGCCGATCAATCAAAATGCCGCCCTATTTTCTATTCT
>JBGSNT010000106.1:0-17436 GCA_041739575.1 Nodosilinea sp.
AATCAATCTATTGACTAATAGCATATCTTGTGTATCCTCCATCAACTTGTGAAGTCAGTTAAGCAAATATGCCTCTAGACGCTACATACAGCGTTTAGCTAATTGACTGAACGCTAGAAAAAATGAGCGAACCAGGAGTTATGGCTTATATGCTTCCACTGAAGTCCCACAGCCTCACCAGTCCTACACCCAGTCATAAACAAGAATTTCACAAACGGGGCATAGTATCCATAGACAGGATGCACCTCAAACGCCTCAATAATGGCGTTCTTTTCGTCAACCGTAAACGGATCAATGGTCTGTGAGGTGTCTTTAACTACCTTGATCTTCTTAGCCATACCCCGAAAGGGATTACTCTCGATGATGGCTGACTCATTCGCCCACTCACAGCAAGCTGAGATTTGAGTCAACGTTCTTTTGGCGGCATCCTGAGACAGAGTAGAGACTAAAAAGTCTCGTATTTGGATCGCCTTAGATAAATCTTTGGTAGGTAGTTTGGCAATATGGCTACCTACAGCGGCATATTGGATCCTTAGCGTGGTCTCAGCGACTTGCTTGCTTCTATAGCTGGTGTACCTACTCCAGAGAGCTACCAGATCAAGTGATTTCTCTTTTCGAGCCTGACTAGCTTTCAGATCGTGTCCTTGAGGCTTATATTTGGCCAAACTAGCGTCAAAGTTACCGCTGAGAATGTCTAGCTCAATCTGTCTAGCCTTGAGTTCTGCTGCCTTACGATTCTCTGGGGTATCTGATAGCCCTAGGGATAAGTATTTCTGCTTTCCTCCAAACACTTGTCTTGGTATACGAAGTCTCAGGGCGTTCTTAAAGGACTCGATCCCTACTGTGCCCTTAGCCTGTCTCTGGCTCATAGCTGTCTACTCCGAATAGTCACCGAATAGTCAAAACGGTGCAGAAACGTGAGTTACAGACGACTATACAAGCTCTCTACATTTAGCAGAGAGCCTGAAACCCTTGATATATAAAGCCTACAACTATGCGGATGAAAGGACTTGAACCTTCACGTCCGAAGACACTAGAACCTAAATCTAGCGCGTCTACCAATTCCGCCACATCCGCATGCAGTACTACAGCATAGCAAACAACAGTCCGCTGTGGGAACCATCTGCGATCCTGATTGCCTTAAATAGTGCAGGACGTCTGGGCTACACCATACCGTTACCGGCATTTCTAACGGCCCAACGCCTTGCTCACCTGCCAGATGTCGCCGACGCCAGGCAAAATCAACCCCGAAGGATAGAGCCCCGCAAACGTTGGCGGCATCCTCAAGCCTGCCTCCCTGATTTACCATGGGATTATCAAAAACGGCTGGACTAGAGTGTTAAGGATTGCATTATGAGCTTACTGGGCAATATTATCTGGCTCATTTTTGGTGGATTTTTGACCGGGCTTGGCTATATCTTGGGCGGACTGGTGCTGTGCCTAACCGTTATTGGCATTCCCTTTGGGCTTCAGGCCATCAAGCTGGGAACGGCTACCATGACCCCCTTCGGGCGAAAAATTGTGGAAGACAGTAACCCTAACAGCACCCTAAAAATAGTGCTCAACGTCCTTTGGCTCGTTCTGGTTGGCTGGGAAATCGCGCTTCTACATTTATTCCATGGGGTGCTTTTAGCTATTACAATCATCGGCTTGCCCTTTGCAAAGCAGCATTTTAAGCTGCTGCCCTTGTCCCTGTTTCCCTTCGGACGCAGCTTTGAGCGTTTATGAATTGAATGCGATTTCAGCTCCCCTAGCTCCTCGGCCCCCTGGCCATTGGCCATAGTCACCCAACCTATGCCGCATTGTACTAGCTGCACCCCTTGAAACTGCGGCGGTGCTGGGGAGTTGGCCCGAGGGTTTGCAGGGCCAAGCGGTGGGCGGCACTCCCATAGCCCTTGTTGCGGGCCAGGTGATAGCCGGGGTAGCGGCGATCGAGGCGCAGGAGGAGGCGATCGCGCCACACCTTAGCCAAAATGCTGGCGGCGGCAATTTCTGTGTGAATGCGATCGCCCTGCACCACGGTCTGCTGAGGCAGGGTGAGATTGGCGATCGGCTGATTGCCATCGATGAGGCAAAGATCGGGCGCAGTTGTCAGCCGGCGCACCGCTCGATGCATGGCCAACAGACTGGCGTGCAGAATATTCAGCCGTTCAATATCATGAACTGTCCCCAGGCCAAGGGCGTAGTCGGTGGCTAGGGTTTGAATGGGGTCTACCAGGGCTTCGCGGCGAGCTTGTCCTAAGCGTTTGCTATCGGTAACGCCCAAGGATTTTAGCTGGTTACAGGCCTGGGGAGACAGCACCACGGCTGCAGCAACAACGGGGCCGAACAGACACCCGCGCCCCACCTCATCTACCCCAGCCACGCGGATGACTGAATCAGCGGCATTTTCCATGGTAGACGGCTGGGGCTATTCGTCACCATCGCCATTGGCAGAGGAGCGGCGGCGACGGCGACGGCGTAGGGTGCTGGTGGTCTCCGCTTCCACTTCGGCGGTGGTTTCCTCGAGCACCGGTGCTGGGCTGGAGGGCGCTTCAATCACTGGTTCTGGGGCGACCGTCGACTCTGCCGATGCCGTGACGTCCGCCTCCTGGGCTTTGGCGCGGGCCGCTCGCGTGCGCACCGTGCGACTGTTAGCCCCCTTAGCGGCGACCTCTGGTTCTGCAACGGCGATCGCCACTGAATCTGGCTCCTCCTCCACCTTTGCCGGTGTGACTGAAATAATATCGGGCGGAGCCTGACCGGGTAGCACAACCGATACCGCTACATTGCGGGGGTCCGTGACCTCCTGGGTCGACAGCAGCAGGGGTGAAATACCCATCATGGCGTAGATACGCTGCTCATCAGCCGTCATCTCAATGGTAACCACCTGGGGTGAGGGCGCTACGGGCTTCCGATTCCGGGCCGGGTCACCCTGCGAATCGCTCCGGCCCGCCGACCTGCCCCGACCTCGGGGGGGAGTACGCTCCTCGTCGAGCTTACTGGCAAGGACCGGAACTGTTGGTTCAGCAGCCTCTTGAAGGTCTAGAAACTCAGGGTCGCTGTCCTTAGCCACGGGCGATTCTTTGCCGTTGCTGCGGGTGGGTAGAGGGTCGCGGCGGCGGCGGCGGCGATTGTTTCCCCGGCCCGATTTGTCTTGGTAGCTGGGGTGGTTCATCAAGTCCAGCTCCTGGAGGTCGGGGCGGCCCTCCAGCCCCTCCCCTTCCATCAGCGACGGCGCTAGCTGTGGGGCGGCACCGGCGGTCGAGAGGAGCGCCCGCGGCGCCTCGTGACCATTGTCTAGGGAAACCTCTCCGGGCAGATGCACCAGATGCCCCAACCCCCCACAGGTAGGGCAGGGACGGCCAAACAGTTCGTAAATATTCTGCCCCTGGCGCTTGCGGGTCAGCTCCACCAGCCCCAGCTCAGACAGCTGCGAGATTTGGGGCCGAGCTTTATCAGAGCGCAGCGCCTTGGTGAAGTGCTCGAGCACCTGTAGCTTGTCACGCCGCGACTCCATATCGATGAAGTCGACTACAATCACGCCGGCAATGTTGCGCAGACGCAGCTGGCGGGCAATCTCGGCGGCGGCTTCGCAGTTGGTCCACAGCACCGTTTCGCGGGCGGTGGCGGAGCGGGTAAAGGAGCCGGAGTTGACGTCGATTACCGTTAGGGCCTCAGTGCGTTCAATGATGATGTAGCCGCCAGATGGCAGATCGACCCGAGGTTTGAGAGCTTCACGGATAGCGGCATTGACCCGGAAGTACTCCAGGATGGGAGTGCGATCGCGATGGTGGTCAATCAGCACTCCAGCGGGTACCTGCCCATCACTCCAGTTAGCCAGGTGCTGCTTAACCCGCTTCATGCCGGTGCTGGAGTCGGTCACAATACGATTGACGTCGGAGTTGTAGGCGTCGCGCAGGACCCGCTGAATAAAGTCGTCATCGCGGTTAAGCAGGGCCGGCGGACGGGTGCTGAGCGCCTGCTGCTGAATGCTCTCCCACTGCTTTTGCAGGGTTTCTAAGTCTTCGATGATAGCGTTTTCGCTGATGCCTTCGGCCTCGGTGCGCACCAGCAGCCCCATACCTGCGGGCTTGATCAGAATGGCCAAAGCCCGCAGGCGGTTGCGCTCACTCTCGCTGCGGATGCGCCGCGAGAGGTTGACCCCCCGCCCCGACGGCATGAGCACCAGATAGCGCCCCGGCAGGCTAATGTTGCCCGTCAGCCGGGGCCCCTTGTTGCCGGTGGGCTCCTTCATAATCTGCACCAGCACCTTCTGCTGGGGCACCACTAGCTCGGTAATAGAGCCGGCGCTGCGCTTAAGTTTAAGCGGACCGAGGTCGGTGACGTGCATGAAGCCATTCCGCTCACTGTCGCCAATATTGACGAAGGCGGCATCGATGCCGGGCAGAACGTTTTCCACCGTGCCCAAATAAATGTCGCTAACCTGGTGGCTACCGGTAGCCACAATTAGCTCTTGGATCTGATCTTCAGAAAAAACCGCAGCGATCCGGTTCTGCTCAGCAATAACAATCTGCTTCGGCATCCAAATTCCTCATACAACGCGCACCGGGGCGAATAAAGTCTGCTTTTCCTGCCCTGAGTGGGTGATTTGGCCATTCACCAGCCACGTCAACACCGCCACCGGGCCGTCGGAAAACTCGTTTGCAAAGGCTTTGCAATTGAACCCATTGCGGTACCGCAACGGACTCTTGCTTCCTAAGGGCATCACAGATGCCTTAACTCGCTGGGCGACTCTGGAAATTCTTGTTCGGACTGGATCTCGTTTGCGCCAGATCTGCTTGGGATAAACCGCACAAGCTGAACAAAAATTCTGACAGAAGCCTTTAGCGCTAAGGATGTGTAGCTGCTTAAGACACTTGCTATGCACCCTTGCTCAGGTACATCAGCTCCTGCTGACAGCATTATAGCGTCAAGCAGAGACAGCAACATGATATTGCGTACTTTTCTACCACAGGTGTGCCAAAAGCGCACCTGTAATGTTGAGTTACATTGTCTGTACCACCCTGGAGCTAGCAAAAAGGGAGGGGGCCTGCGATCGCAGGCCCCCCTCCCTTTTTACACCGTCATGCTAGAAGGTTGAAGATGCTAGGAGGCTGACGCAGCGGTGGCCCGAGTTCGGGTGCGTCGCTCGGCCACCGCCACCTCGGGCTGGGGCTGGGGCTGGGGCTGAGACTCAACCTTAGGGAGAGCTTTACGATGGGACCTGGGTTCAGCCTTGGGCTTGGCGTCAGCCTTGGGCTTGGCGTCAGCCTGGGCCTGAGGCATTGCCGGAGTTGTCACCCCGGCTCCCTGGATCAGCAGAATCAGCATGGGGTCGCGCTTGTCGAGCTCGCGCCGCACCAGGCGGCGTAGATCCTGGTCGAGGGCGGCTTTGAGCGCATCTAGGTCAAGGGTGGACTTACCGTTGCCGTTAGACACCACCAGCTCAGCCCCGCGATTAGTGAGCACCTGGGTGATTACCTGTTTCACCTGCCCCTGGAAGCGCTCTTGGGAGATCGACTGGGCCACCCCGCGAATTTGTACCGTCGGGTCAGCCAGCAGCTTGCCGTTGCTGCCCACGGTGGCGGCAATGGTCACCACCCCATCCTCCGCCAGTTGTTGCCGCTCCTTGAGCACGTCACGGCCGACAACCCCAACCCGAGAGGCATCCACCAGCTCAATACCCGAGGGCACCTGGCCTGCGATGCGAATGCCCGAGGCATTGACTTCGACAATGTCACCGTTGTTGATGATCACCATGTGGTCAGCGGGTACGCCCATGCTCTGGGCGGTTTCGGAGTGCTTGACCAGCATCCGGTGCTCACCGTGGACGGGCAGAAAATACTTGGGTTTGGTCAGGGCCAGCATCAGCTTTTGGTCTTCCTGGGCGCCGTGGCCCGAGACGTGGATGCCTTTGTCTTTGCCGTAGACCACCTTGGCCCCGCGCATCATCAGCTTGTCAATGGTGTTGACCACAGAGATGGTGTTGCCGGGGATGGGGTTGGCGGAGAACACCACCGTGTCGCCTTTTTTAACCTTGATCTGCCGGTGGGAGTCTTCGGCAATGCGGGTGAGGGCGGCCATCGGTTCACCCTGGGAGCCAGTGGTGAGAATTAGCACGTTCTCATCGGCGGTGTGCCCGAGGGATTTAAGGGGCAGAAACAGGCTCTCAGGGCACTTGATGTAGCCCAGGTCGCGGGCGTGGGCAATCACATTCAGCATGGAACGACCCACCACAAAGACCTTGCGGTTGTGCTTCTGGGCTAGCTCCAGAATCATATTGACCCGGTGCACCGAGGAGGAAAAGGTGGTGACAATCAGGCGACCGTCAGCCTTGCCGAACTCGCGATCGAGGTTGGGGAATACCGATCGCTCTGAGGCAGTGTGGCCCGGCACTTCAGAATTGGTGGAGTCGCTGACCAGGCACAGCACGCCCTTCTCGCCAGCCTCGGCCAGCTTTTGGATGTCGAAGGTTTCGCCGTCGACGGGGGTGTGGTCAAACTTAAAGTCACCGGTGTGGATCACGATGCCCACAGGGGTGTGGATAATCACCGAGCAGCTGTCGGCAATGGAGTGGGTATTGCGAATGTATTCCACCAGAAACGAGTTGCCCACCCGCACGGTTTCGCGGGGGCGAACCGGTCGTAGCTCGGTATGATCGCTCATGCCAGCTTCCTCGAGCTTACCCTCGAGCAGGGCCATGGCCAGTCGGGGGCCGTAGATCACCGGAATGTCAAACTGCTTCAGGTGAAAGGCAATGCCGCCGATGTGGTCTTCGTGTCCGTGGGTGACAATCATGCCCTTGATTTTGTGGCGATTTTCCCGCAGGTAGGTGACATCGGGCAGCACAATGTTGACCCCGTGCATGCCGTCGGTGGGGAAAGCTAGCCCTGCGTCGAGCAACATGATCTCGTCGTTAATCTCGAATACACAGGTGTTTTTGCCGATCTCGTGCAGACCCCCTAGGGGAATGATTTTCAGGGCATTATTGGCAGAATTTGAAGTCATAAACAGTCTCGTCGTTAGTAAACAATCGTTGGAAAAAATTGAAAGGTTGAAAGAAGAATGGGCCGTGCCGGGGACTGGGCCGCGCTTAGCAGATGGACCCAGCGGGATGCCGCAGCGGCAGGGCCGGCTTCGGGTAGAAATGCTGCACGGACCGGAGGGCTAGCCTTTAGTCGGAGCCGCGACAGGAACTATAGCTAGAGGAGATAGAGGCCCAATCCAATGTCGCAACATCGGTTGATAGAGCAGCTAGGGCCACAGAGAGTACAGATAAATCCATTGATTAAGGTTCACCCAGAGATAAAGGATAAGCGGACTATTCAGTTGTTAGAAAGTTGGTTAGACCAGCGGCTGGCCTAGGGGAGGCTCACTGGCTATGATTTGGGCGACCGGAGGCAGGCAACACCCTTTGCTTTTAGGCGTTCTACTTGCTGACCGACGGCTCTATGTCCTTGGGGCAAGAATACCCTGATTAGAGAGCTTTTGCAGCACCTCTACGATCGCGATACCCACGGACTCATCGGGCATACACAGGGGCGATCGCACCGCACCCACCGGCCAACCCTGCTGCGCCAGCGCCACCTTGAGCGGCACCGGATTGGTCGTCACAAACAAGACCTTGAATAAAGGCAACAACTGTAGATGGATCTCGGTGGCCAACCGGGGTTTTCCGGCTTCGTAGGCCTGCACCATGGCTTGAATCTGGGAGCCAACTAGGTGACTGGCAACGCTGACAACCCCGCAGCCGCCGACGGCGAGGACTGGCAGAGTTAAAGAATCATCCCCGGAGTAGATGCCAAATTCGGCGGGGGTATGGTAACGGATCTGGCTGGCCTGGTCTAAGCTTCCACTAGCCTCCTTAATAGCTACTATATTCGATATTTCCGCCAGGCGGGAGGTGGTCTCTACCGCCAGTGCACAACCAGTGCGCCCTGGAATGTTGTACAGCATAATCGGTAGATCGGGAACTGCTACCGCAATCTGGCTAAAGTGCTGGTAAAGCCCCTCCTGGGAAGGTTTGTTGTAGTAGGGCACCACCTGTAGCGACCCATCCAACCCCAGGTCACAGGCATGGCGGGTGGCCTCAATGGCCTCTGAAGTAGAGTTAGAGCCGGTACCGGCAATGACCTTGGCGCGGCCAGCCACCGCTTCGCGAACGGTCTTGTAAAGCTGATATTCCTCTTGCCAGCTCAGGGTCGGTGACTCCCCCGTGGTGCCGCAGACCACCAACCCATCACTGCCGTTATTGACCAAATAATCGGCCAGTTGTTCGGCCACGGCATAGTCAACGGAGCCATCTTCCGAGAATGGCGTCACCATTGCCGTTAACACTTTGCCAAAATACGTCACCCGAATGTCTTACGTCCTACGAAACTAAATGACCTTGAGATTATACCAACTTCACCCATGGCAGGTCGGCTTTGGGAAAAATATGTGGGAAAGAAAACTGTTAGAGCCGGTAGCTTAGGTTCGCAGCAGGTCGCCATCGTTACCCGTGGGATGTGGTTATACAGCCCAGATCGACTGTTGAGCCAAGCCTTCTGATTCCCCTCCATATCTCAGGGAAGGCTACAACCGGCTGGTAAAGAAGGCAATAGCTATGCCCTGGGCAGTTTAATACCAGGCTACTGGGTAGCGCCTACGGCCTGGGGCACCGTCAACAGCTCAGCAATTTGTACCGCGTTTAAAGCGGCCCCCTTGCGGATTTGGTCGCCGCACAGCCACAGTTCTAGAGCATTGGGGTTAGAGATGTCCTGGCGGATGCGGCCTACCAGCACGTCATCTTGGCCGCTGGCCTCGATGGGCATGGGGAAATAGTTGCGTCCCCAGTCCTCGACGACCTTAACCCCCGGGGCTTTAGCCAGTAACGCCTTGGCCTCCTGGGGTGAAAATGGAGCTTCAAACTCAATATTAACGGCTTCAGAGTGGGCCCGCAGTACGGGAACCCTCACACAGGTGGCCGAGATTCTCAGGCTATCTGCCCCAAAAATCTTGCGGGTCTCGTTCACCATTTTCATTTCTTCCTGGCAGTAGCCCAACTCATTCAAGGGCGAATTATGGGGAAACAGGTTAAAGGCCAGGGGATAGGGGAAGGACTCTGCCACGGGTTCTTCCCCCGCTAAAATGGCGCGGGCCTGCTGTTTGACTTCTTCCATAGCACGGGCCCCGGCCCCACTGGCCGACTGATAGGTGGCTACTACCAGTCGCTTGACCGGCTGGACCCGGTGGAGCGGCCACACCGCTAGGGCCATCAAAATGGTGGTGCAATTGGGGTTAGCGATAATACCCTGATGGGACTGGGCGGCCTCGGGGTTTACTTCGGGCACCACGAGGGGCACCGATGGGTCCATTCGGTAGGCACTGGAGTTGTCGATGCACAGAGCGCCCGCCGCCACCGCCTGCGGTAGCCACTCTTGGGATACCGACCCGCCTGCGGAGGCCAGCACCAGATCAATGCCCTTAAAGGCGTCTGGGCCGATCGCCTGCACAGGGATGGATTCGCCGCGAAAGGTTATCCGGGTGCCAGCGGAGCGCGGAGATGCCAGCAAAGTCAGGTCTTTGAGGGGAAATGCTCGCTCGTCAAGCAGAGCTAAAAGTTCTGCGCCTACGGCCCCGGTGGCCCCCATTATCGCAACTCGTAACCCGTTCGACACAGCGTTACCTCAACCTGCCAATGTTTATTTGCATCCACCGATACTAGCATTTCGTCTTCTCCCCAACAGACCCTTCCCTTTCCTCCCAGGGGCTGGGGCGGCGATGAAGCCAGCCTAAAACCTGAATTGACAGGGCCCCGGGCATTTCTAACGATTTTTACGAATCGTGGCAGTATTGAGAAGGAGTTGACCGCTCCAGGGTCGGCTTTTGTGTGTCGGCAGTTTTGTCTAGGTGGGCCCATCCATGCGATCCAGCGATCCCAACTTTCCCCCAGAGATTCCGCCCATTCCGCCGGCGCGCGATGATAGCAGGCCGGTCTCCGACCTGCATAGCCAGCCGGAGCCGCCCGACCCCGGCTCTCTAATCGACGATCCGACCGACGACGACGAATCGATCCTCCCCCGCCCCGCTGCCTCCCCCGCCCTTGACCCTGGGGCTGAGGCTGAGGATTCTGCGCAGACGAACCACCGGGCAGGGGGGCGCGATCGCCCGCTAGGGGATAATGCCGAAGCCCGGAGCCAAGGCCGTTCCGGCAGTCCTGAGCAGAAACCAGCCAAGCCCGGGGCTCGGCCCACCCCGGAGGACTGGACCGATAGCGATCTGCGGACCACCGCCCCGCTGTCGTCACGGCCTCGCCGGCCGGCCCAGCCGCCCACCCCCGATAGACCGGTAACTTCGCTTAGAACCACAGCCTCGCGCGCTATGCCCCCGGCTGAGGAGGTCTGGACCGATACAGATATTCCCTACCAACCCAAGCAGCTGGGGGTGGTCGATCAATTGCTGCTGCTGCTGGCGGACGGGTTTACCCAGTGGAAGCGGTTTTTGCGCTGGGGGCGATCGCAGCTGCCGCCCAATCTTCAACGCCAACTGTCCGACGATCTGCTGACGGCGATCGCCCTAGGGCTGCTGGTGCTGCTGCTAGCCCTGTGGAACCCCTTGGGTCTAGGCCGCAGCACCCGAACCGCGGCGGACCATGAATCACTGCCTCGCCTCACTGCCCAAGCCCCCGACGCTGAGGATGCCATGGCCATTGCGGAGGGGCAGCCGGCGACTGCCGCACCGGCTTTACCCTCTGAGGAACCTCGGGCCCTAGACCCCACCCCAGAGGAAGGCCTGATTGCCGATATTCAAACCCGAGTCAGCGCCATCAGTCGCTCCTACGGAGCTGGTCTAGTGCAGTCTGTGGAGGTCAACCTGACCGGCAATACTCTGGGAATAAACCTGGCTGAGGCCTGGTATGGCCTGCTTACCGCACAGCAGGACGAAATTGCCCAGGATATCTATAACCAGGCCCAGGGGTTGCACTTTGGCACCCTACAACTGCGCGACCCCAATGGCGTAGTGGTGGCCCGCAACCCGGTGGTGGGCACCACTATGGTAGTGCTGCATCGGCAGCGATCGCCGGAGGCAATCTGAGATTGATGGAGGTTCTCGCAGGCTGACCTATACCGGGCTGACCTGCTTAAAAGGTCATGGGCGCGATCGGTTCAATCTCGGGGTCATGGCCGCCCACCTGGCTGGTGCGCAGTACCCAGGCCGAAGCCCCGTACTTGAGGAACCGGTTTACCACTACATCGTTGGCTTTGCGGGGCAGCACCGTGCGCCAACTGCCCAGGCCCATAATCAGATTACGAATGGGCTCGTCCTCGATGGAGCTACCGAGGTTAAACTCATTTTTCTCCCAGTCGGGGCGGGTGTTGCCCAGGGGTTGTAGAACGCTTTTGAGGGACTGGCCAAAGGCCATCAGCTGCTGCAAAGCCATCGCTTGGTCAGGGTCGTTTTGATTCCAGGTTTGCAGGGCGTCGGCGTGGCGGTTCAGGCTGTCGGCGGTGCTCTGGAGGCTGGCAAATAGCGCTTGGTTGGAGTCTTGGGAACAGTTGTTCGACGGACCGACAAAGGTGCCCCCGGTGCCATCGCCAATGCGGTAGCGGGCGGTCATGGCTTGCAGATGGGCCTCCATGCGGGTGAGGGGCGATCGCTGTTCGCCCTCAAAATAGTACTGGCGGCTAAAGGCATCGAGCTTGACCACAATGTCGCAGGTGGGCCGAGTGCCCAGCCAGCCCCGCTGGCGATCGCCCTGGTAGCGCGACCAGTGCAGGGTGCCCGCGATCAACCCGTCAATGTTGTGGGCGTAGACCTGGTAGTAGCGAATCTCAAACCGCAGCTCGTCGGCCAGGGGGTCGTGCACCACCTCCGCCCGCCCGTAGGCAAAGTGGCCGAAGAAAATGGGGCTAAAGGCCGCGGGTTCTTTGTGGTTGCCGCCAATGCCGCCGTAGGTGTGCAGAATCAGGGCGCGATCGCCCACCTGCCATTCGTCTATGGCCTTGGCGATCGCCTCTGGGCGACCGTTGTCCCGCGCTGTGCAGAGGACCGAACTCACCTTGCCCTTTTGGGCGACTACATCGGCCCAGGCTTCTTTGCGAATGTAGCGATAGGCGGCTTTGGCCCCACCAAACACCACCCGCTCCGGCTGTAGGCGAAACAGAGCCCGCGGTCCGAGGGCCTGCACCACGAAGGTGCCGCTGGCGTTTTGGGCGCCGTAAATATACCAGCCCGACTCGTTGTAGGGAGATGTTTCAATATCCTGGGTTGTCGATGGATCGCTGCCGTAGGCCTTCATGGTGGCTACAGGGGGCAGACTCACCATCTCCTCAGGGCCGTCAAAGGCGCGGCTGGCTCGATTAAAGTGCCGCACCCGCCCCTGGTCGCCCGCTACGGGCTGGACAAATTGCACCAAGCCATAGTAGCGCCCGGTCACCTCCATGGGCTGAGTGCCAATGCGCAGGGTTATTCCCTCTGGCTCCGTCACCACCTGGGGATTTTCGACCACCACAATCATGTCGTCGCCGGGCAGCGACCCCGCCAGAGATTCCAGCGGGTCTACCCGCAGCCAGTGGTTTAACCGCACCGGGTTGATCGCCCCCCCAAACCGGCTGGCGTACTCTGCATCGGCACTAAAGTGCACGTCGTGGGTCACCGCTTGGACCAGCTTTTGGGTGAAGGGATTGGCGGACCACCCCAGCTTAACCACCTGCCCCACTAGCCCCCAGTGCTCCGCTGGCGCGTGGTGAATTTCGTAGAACACGCCCCCAAACCGCTCAGCCTTGGCGGGCAAAATCAGTCGCCCAAGCCAGTCGCCAATGGGCTGATAGAGGGTGGGGTCAGGCCGCTGGTTAAGGGGGTAGTTCTGGTATTGCAGCAGCGGGTTGGCAATAAAAATGTCGTAGTTACTCGTCTGGCTACTCCGCTCCAGGCCTGTCTCTAGAATTTCACCGCGCAAAATGGCGTTGATGGTGTCAATGGTTTGCTCCAGGGAACTGCGACCGTCGGGTAGCTGAACATTGGGGTCGAGAATGCCCCCCGGCACCTGGTGCCCCACTGGCCCCATATTAATAAAGGTAATCTTGCCCCGCCGCTTGGCCCGGTTCCAGTAGGAGAGCGGAAAGATCTTCCAGCGACCGGGAAAGATCTTGGGCCCCAGCCGCTCAACGCCATCCTTCTCTCCGACCAGGTGGTAGAGATGCTCTAGCTTGAGAATGTTGACGTTGGCGCTAATCACCCCGCCCAGGGAAATCACGTCGATGGGTGCCCCCAGTGCCCGCTTCAGATAGGGGGAATTGGCGCAGGACATCTGTCCGCCACCGCTATAGCCAATGAAGGTGACCGGGGTGCCGCTGCCCACCTGGTAGCCATTCTTCACCAGGCCGTTAAACACCACCTGGGCAATCCCCTGGTTGTACAGGGGGCCGTAGCGCTTGTCGGCAGACACCCCCACAATCAACACGTTGCGAATGTTGACCAGCAGCCCCAGCACGCTCATGGGGTTGGCAAATCGCAGCTTGTCGGCGTAGCGCCAGAGAAAGGCCAGGGGCCGGTCTTCATCCAGGGGCGCATTCATGACCGAGTAGGGCATAATGCCGCGAATCAGCGCCACATCGTCGGGCAGGGTAGGGGCCAGGGTGTCGAGAAATTCTTCGATGTCGGGCAGGTACTCAAAGCTGGAAATGCCGATGCCGTCGAGGTACACCACGTAGCGATTAATTTGACTGGGGTCGGCTACGAACTCCGCTATGTCCCCGGCGTTGACGGTGGTGTTGACGTCGTCGTCGTACCAGCCAGCCCACCAGCCTAGGGTCTCCAGGGGGGCCAGCAGTCCGGCCACCACCAGGGCGACCATCCCAATCCAAACCAGGTTCAGCACCAGCCGCACCAGAGCGGGCAAACTGCTCACCCAGCCAAACCACCACTCGCGCAAGGGCCGCAGCAGCACTAGCACCACCACCGTTAGCACGGCCATGGCCAGCAGCCCTAGCATCGTTTTGAGACCGTTACCCAGGCGTTCTGCCTTGGGACTGGCCTCTACAGCTACGGTTGAATTGCCGCTTCCCGCTGCAGCGAACGCCATAGCCGAGGGCTCTCCGGTTACCGCCGCCACCACATCGCCCTGGCTGAGAGCGTCAATGCGCTGAGTAAATTCTTCCTGCCAGCGGGTGGGGGTTTGGGCCAGCGAGGTTTGATAGGACTCGGCCAGGTCGCGACGGTTGGTGACCAGATCGACCCCCGCCGCCCGATTGGCAATCCGCTTGCCCAGGTTGGCGATGGGGCGACCCACAGTATTTTGCAGCACCTGTAGTAAAATCCAGCCGAAGGCGACGTAGCCGAAGGCATTGCTGATGCCCAAGTTGGCGATCGCCCCAAAGCCCACCACCAGCGCCAGCAAATGCCACACCGACAGCAGGTTGAGAATGGGCACCCCCAGGTAGGGCATCGCCCCTAAAAAGCTAAACAGCAGCGGCGCGTAGGCTAGCCCTAGCACCGTCACCAGCTGCCCAAAGGGCAAACTCTTTGACCAGGGCGCCAGGGTGACCAGCCAGGTGCTCAGCACCAGCGCCAAAAAGCCAAAGGCAAACAGCACCGCATTGATCAACAGGCTGAAGATAAATCGCCCGGGCTTAACTTGATTGACGAATAAAATAATGCTCTGGCCAATGCCCTGGGAAAGCCCCGCTAACAGAACCACTAGCAGCGCTAGCTGCTGCCCTGCCGGTACCGTGATGGCGATCCGAAACGCCTCATCGTTGAGGGCAAATACGTAGCCCAGCACTTCCCAAAAGCGATCTAGCATTAGCCCTGTCCAAAACCTGTGCCGAGATTTTACGCTAGGTCAGGGGCTAAAATCGTCTCTGTTAGCTTAAGTAAAGGATTTTCCCTCCTGCCGCGCCCCACAGGCGCGGCTCCCTGGAGGCCTTCTCTTACTCCTCAGCTGGAGCGTAAATCAACGGCCAGACACTGACCGTGGCGGCCCCAATTGAGCGGGTGCTGATATCGCCATTGATCTGCCCATAGCTGATTCTGGGTGCGGTAGCCGGTGGGCTGGCCAGCGCCCTGGCCAACTCATCACTAATGGCGAAACGGTTATTGATTCCGGTTAACACAAAGGTTTGCTCGCCAAGCTCTAGAACGATCTGATTGACGGCCCAGGCCGTGTAGCTTTGGGAGGTGGTTTCGTAGAGGTGAATGGCCACTGCGTCGGCACTCCAGTTGGTCAAAATGCCGGTAGAGGTGCCTGACCAGCCATCTAAGCTGTAGGCCCGGTCTAAAACCGCCAAATAGTCGCCGTTAAAGTCGTCGTGCACAATGACCGGTTGGGAGCAGAGCACGTCGGATTGGGTCCGCCACCGGGTCTCTTCAATCACCGGCAGGTGATCGGGAAGATGGGCGGGCAGGCGCGCCATCGGACCTAGGTTGGCCTCGGGCAGGGCCGCTACCCCCGGCGGTTCGGCATCTTGATACAGGCTTGCCCAAGCCGCGATCGTGGCCGCCCCAATTGGTCGGGTGGCGTAGTTGCTGCCGCCAGCGATCGCCACTTGCAGCCAGACCTGTTGCGGTGGGGCGGTTTTTAGAGCCCAGGCCACCTCATTGGAAATGGCGAAGTAGGTCTGCTTGCCCCGGAGGGGAAACACGCGATCGCCCACCTTCAAGAGGGCTCCCGTCACCGGATAGATCGGGTGCTCCACATCACACACTACGGCGAAGTAGCAGGTCTGCCACAGGCCATAGCCGTAAACCTCGAGGCGATCGCGCTGCCACTGGCTGGCAATACCGGGATTGCGAAAGTCGGCGGCAAAGCCCTCTTCGTAAAAGCGATCGAGTACCGCTACCGCCGAGTCGCCCTGGGCGCTCTGCACCACTACCAGAGTTGACCAGGGCACGTCGGGCTCGGTCATCCAGGTGTCGCCATTGACAATGGGGTACCCCGTAACGGGGTCAATGGGGCGAGGGGCGGGGCGGGGGGCGGGGCGATCGGGTTCCCGGCGTTCTGCCATCAGGGGAATGGTCAGATTTAGCTGGCTAGGTTCGTGCACGACCTGGCTAGCTGGGGCTTTAGCGGTAGCCAGCACGATGGCCGAGGCGGCCATGATACTGACCAGGACAGAAAAACGTTTCATGGTCTTACCCTCCGCAGAGCATGTCGTGGGGCAGTGCACCCAGGCGCTCTTGAAAGTGGGCTTGAACCTTTGGCGCTGAGGAGAGGCCAACGGTCAAAACCAAGGGATGGTGCTTGGCAAGGGCATCGGCCAAGGATTCCGCTTACTCCTCTAGTATCGCGTTTTTTTCGTCCTAGAAAGGGGTTTGTTGCCCAGCTGCAACAGAGCGATCGCACCGCTCACAGCAGCCCCCGGTAGCGGATAAACAGCAGCGTGATTGCCCAGGACCCCAGGGTCACCTTGATCGCCACCAAGATATTCATCAGCGGAATCGTGCCGCCGCTGAGTAGGGTGCCAAACTCGCCGGAGGGCAGCTCTACCCCCACCAGGGTCAACACCGCCAGCCCAATAAACACCAGCACTGATACCTTCTCCCAAGCGGCGGCGCGCCAGCGTTCATAGATCGCCTGCATCCATTCGGGAGAAGCCGCAGTAATGGCAATCAGACCGATGGCTGTGCCCCCGGCTACCCCCGCCGCAAACCCCCCGCCGGGGCTGAGGTGACCGCGAATCGCCAGCTCGATCGCAATCAGGGCCGAGATGGTTGCCCCCAGCCGGGCCAGCACAATCGAGGGCTCGTCGGTAAAGCTATAAAACGGGGCGGTCGGGGTTTCATCGGCCAGCAGGTACTTGCAGCCCATGGTGGCAATGGTAAACACCACCACCTCAAAGATAGTGTCGTAGAGGCGATTGCGAAAAATAATCCCCGACACGGCATTGGGGATGCCTGCCTCAGTGGCAATCGCATCCGCCACCGCCAGGTCAAGCCCATCCGTGGCAGGATCGGGCAGCACCAGCATTTTGAGAAAGAACAGCAGCCCGGCGGCGAGATAGACCCAGATCATCAGTGCTCCTCCGATAGCGTGGGGGATAGGGGTGGCGGGGCGGGGGCGGTGGGCGAATATTGTCTGGCCGTGGCGATCGCCGCTGGCAGCTCGGTCGAAAAAATCTCGTAGAGCCGCCGCACCCGCAGCAGCACCACCGGCCCCGCGCCGTCGTCGCTGGGCGACCCCGAGGGCAGACAAATGCCGTGTACCGCTTTGCTGGCCAGGGCCTGGTGCAGCGCCTCGTCGTCGTCGTAGGGCACCAGCTCCAGGCGCACCTGGTAGCGCTTGAGGGTGGCCCGCAGGTAGTCTAAAAAAGATCGCCAGTGCAGACTGTCCGGCGGTTCCTCGCCCTTGAGCACCCCCAGCCGCATCACCAGGGACGATCGCACCGCCACCGCGTACAGGGTAATGGCCAGCATGGTGCCCACCAGGGCCTCGGTCAGGGCCACATCGGCCCCGCCCAGCATGGCGTAGACCAG
>JBGSNT010000202.1:0-22632 GCA_041739575.1 Nodosilinea sp.
AGCGAAGGCCACCACTTGATCCACCGGCACCTCATCCATATAGCCGTTAATCCCAGCGTAGATGATGGCGACCTGCTCTTCCACGGGCAGGGGAGAATACTGGGGCTGCTTAAGCAGTTCACGCAGACGCTGCCCGCGGGCTAGCTGCTTCTGGGTAGCGGCATCTAGGTCGGAGGCAAACTGGGAGAAGGCCTGCAGTTCATCGAACTGAGCCAGTTCCAATTTCACCTTGCCGGCCACCTGCTTCATGGCCTTAATCTGAGCCGCAGAGCCCACCCGAGACACCGAAATACCGGCGTTGATGGCGGGACGCAGACCCGAGTTGAACAGGTCAGAGGACAGGAAGATCTGACCGTCGGTAATCGAAATGACGTTGGTGGGGATGTAGGCCGACACGTCCCCGGCCTGGGTTTCAATAATTGGCAGGGCCGTCATGCTGCCTTCGCCCAGTTCTGGGCTCAGCTTAGCGGCCCGCTCCAGCAGGCGGGAGTGCAGGTAAAACACATCTCCAGGGTAAGCTTCACGACCGGGGGGACGACGCAGCAGCAGCGACATCTGGCGGTAGGCCTGGGCCTGCTTGGTCAAGTCATCGTAGACCACCAGGGTAGCTTTGCCTTTGTACATGAAGTATTCAGCTAGGCTAGCGCCGGTATAGGGGGCCAGGTACTGGAGCGGGGCGGGGTCGTTGGCGCTGGCGGCCACCACAATGGTGTAATCGAGGGCACCGCGCTCACGCAGCACGTCTACGAGCTGAGCCACAGAAGAGGCCTTTTGACCGATCGCGACATAGACGCATACCACGTCCTCACCTTTTTGGTTGAGGATGGTGTCAATCGCGATCGCCGTCTTGCCCGTCTGACGGTCACCAATGATCAGCTCGCGCTGACCGCGACCGATGGGAATCATGGCGTCAATGGCGGTAATGCCGGTCTGCATCGGCTCGTAGACCGACTTGCGGGCAATAATGCCCGGAGCCGGAGACTCAATCAAGCGAGTTTCAGTGGTTTGCAGATCGCCCTTGCCGTCAATGGGACGGGCCAGAGCATCGACCACGCGACCCAGCAGTGCCTCGCCCACCGGAACCGAGGCAATCTTGCCGGTGGCAGTAACGGCGCTGCCTTCTCTAATTTCAATGCCATCGCCCATCAGCACCGCGCCAACGTTGTCCTCTTCTAGGTTGAGGGCGATGCCGACGGTGCCGTCTTCAAATTCAAGCAGCTCACCGGACATGGCGTTTTCGAGGCCGTAGATGCGGGCAATACCGTCACCCACCTGCAGCACTGTACCGACGTTGGAGACCTTGACCTCCTGGTTGTACTGCTCGATCTGCTGCTTAATAATGCTGCTAATTTCGTCGGGTCTGATACTAACCATAGGACTTGCTCTGGATAAACCTACATAAACACGAGACGTCAAAGAAACTGCCCAACCAGAGGGCAAACGCGATCAGGCGCCGCTATCCGTTAGGGGCTAGCTAACTGCATACCAATACGGCGCAGCTGCCCGCGCAGGCTGGCGTCAACCACCTGAGAGCCAACCTTAATCACAAGACCACCCAGCAGAGAGGGGTCAATCTCTACCGATAGCTCCACACTGTTGGCCCCGACCATCGCCTTGACGCGATCGCGGATGGCATCTTTCTGTTCGTCAGAAAGCGCCACAGCGGAGATGACATCGGCCAAAACCGTCTGATTGCGCTCCCTCAAAAGAGCCTGGTACTGCTTCAGAATGGGTGCCAAAAACGCTATCCGACCTCGATCTACGAGCAGCAGTAGAAAGCTCATCACAAAACCGCTGACCTTCCCGTCAGCGACTTGTCGCAGCACACCCTTCTTGGTGTCAGCAGACATCAGAGGATTCATTAAAAACCCAGTGAGTTCCTCAGAGCTGGCCAATAGCTCCAACAACTCCGCTACCTCAACACCCACTTGGTCAACGGCATGGTTATCATCGGCGACGGACATCAGCGCTTTGGCGTAGGGGCCAGCAATCTCAGAACTCAATGTCGTATCGTTCATGGCTACTCTCCTTGAAGCAGGGCAATGCTGGAGTCCACCAGACGCCGCTGCAAGTCATCATTTAGCCGACCCGGGAGGGCGGCTTCACTGCGCTCTATAGCCAAAGCCGCAATGCGCTGCTGTAGTTCTCGCATGACCCGCCCCTCTTGGGAGCTGAGGTCTTGGGCAGCACTGGCCCGCATGCGCTCTACATCGATCTGCGACTGAGCCAGAATAGCCTCGCGAGCTCGCTCTGCCGTGGTCTGAGCATCGGCCAAAATTTTCTTTGCCTCCTCCTGAGCCTGAGCTAGCTTTTGCTGTTGCTCAGCCAGGGCGGCAGCGGCCTTCTGCTTCTGCTTTTCGGCCTCAGTGATCGCTGTTTCAATGGCCGACTGACGGGTTGATAGGGTGTTCCCCAGGAACTTACCGCCAAAGTAGTACAGCACACCAATAATAATGACCAGATTAATCAGGTTGGTTTCCAGGATATTGAAATCCAGACCAAACCCACCTTCTTCTGCCGCTAGTAACCAACCAATAGTCATATCCCTACTTTCCGTCAACGACGCGGGTAACCCCAGGGGCCTCAACCACCCCACTATTACCGATGGCCTAGGCCGCTAAAGAACCCAGCAATTTATCCAAAATTTGCTGGCTCAGCCCATCTACCTGCTGTTCCAGGCTGGCCATGGCCTGATTCCTTTGCTCATCTAGCTCCCGCTGCACTTGCTCTCGCTGGGCTTGAGCTTCCTGCTGAGCCTTGGCGACGGTTTGCGCCGCAATTTTTTGCGCCCCTTCTTGGGCATCGGCAATCACGGTTTGAGCCTGCCGACGGGTTTCCGCTAGTTCTTGCTGATACTGCTTGGCAATTTGCTCGGCCTTGGCCAAGCGCTCTGCCGCATCAACTTGGTTAGAGCTAATGTAACCATCGCGCTCGTCTAATACTTTTCCCAAGGGTTTGTAAAACAGTGCATTAAGCACCACGGCCAGCAGCACAAACTGCACAGCCATCAGCGGCAGGGTGGCGTCGAGGTCAAATAGACCACCGCCCTCCTCAGCGGCCTCAACCGCCAGTAACCATACAAAATCCATCATTGTGGGTATGCCCTTTAACTCGGCCCAGGGCCAGCACTACAAAGTGAAAGCGTGAAGATCGATAGGCAGGGAAAGGTGCAAGACCTCTCCCAAAGCCCGTCGATTGTTTCTATGCAAAGGGGTTGGCGAACAGAAGCACCAGGGCAACCACCAGACCGTAGATGGTCAGCGCTTCCATGAAAGCCAAGCTCAGCAGCAGGGTGCCACGAATCTTGCCTTCTGCCTCGGGTTGGCGAGCAATACCTTCTACCGCTTGACCAGCTGCATTACCTTGACCAATACCAGGGCCGATAGCTGCCAGACCAACGGCTAGAGCAGCTGCAATTACGGAAGCGGCGGCAATAATAGGATCCATGTCTTACCTCGATTTGGACAATCAACAACTCGTTAATCAGGTCGTAGACAACGCTCTATAGGCGTTTCTTATCGGTGCGGCCCAAGGACCACGTCGGCTGGCAGCACCTGCCCCACCAGCCAATACCAAACTGAATGCCCCTAGGGGTCATCCATGCTCTTCACCACCATGCCCCTCGATGGCCTCGCCGATGTAGGCCGCTGCCAGGGTTGCAAAGATCAGCGCCTGAATAGCACTGGTAAACAAACCCAAGACCATAACTGGTAACGGTACGAAGAGAGGTACCAGTAAGACCAGCACAGCGACCACTAACTCATCGGCCAGGATGTTTCCAAACAGACGGAAACTGAGGGAGAGGGGCTTGGTGAAATCTTCCAAAATGTTGATGGGCAGCAAAATTGGCGTGGGTTCGATGTACTTGGCGAAGTACCCCAATCCGCGCTTGCTAAAACCAGCGTAAAAATAGGCCAAAGAGGTCAGTAACGCCAGCGCCACAGTGGTATTGATGTCATTGGTGGGAGCAGCCAGTTCACCAGCGGGCAGGTGAATTAGCTTCCAGGGAATCAGCGCCCCAGACCAATTGGAGACAAAGATGAACAGAAACAGAGTGCCCACAAAGGGAACCCAGGGCCGGTACTCTTTCTCTCCAATCTGGTTTTTGGCCAGATCACGAATGAACTCTAGGGCGTACTCCATAAAGTTCTGAAGGCCAGAGGGTATCCGTTGAATATTACGGGTGGCTAAAAATGACACCAGCAGCAGAGCGCCGATCACAAACCAGGAGGTGAGAAACACCTGACCGTGGAGCTTAAGGCCACCGACTTGCCAGTACAAATGCTGGCCAACCTCTAGCTTTGCCAGGACTAAGGGATGAATCATTAGCATATTGAGCGCCATCTCTTAAATTGACTTCTCCTTAAGACCTGCCAGGAAAAAGCATGCTATGCTTGGGAACCACCGATCTAGGGTTAGCCAGAGGCCTGGGAAGACCCCGAGGGTGATTTTGGCAGCACCGCAGTCCAGAGGGTGTAAGCAATTAACGCCCCCTTATAGGTTAAGAACCCGAGAAAAACGGGTACAACCTGAAGCTGCTGCCACTGGGTGGACACCAAGACCAAACCGACCACAAGAGCCAATCGACCGCTGCCTAGCCTGACGCTTCCGCGCCCGATGCTGGCTACTCTTTTTGCCAACATCCTCAAGTAAACCACACCGCCGCACGCTCCTATTAAATAATTCAGAGCAATTGGGAGAGAATAGGTCAACCAGACGGGAATAAAAATTACGCCTGTGAAAGCCAGGGTAGTCAGCAGCAGATTTTGCTGCAGCTGGTAATACTCGTCCATCGCGGTAGCCGAAGCGGGAGGCAGAACTTGACCATCGGTTTGACCGGGGTCTACCTCTGCCTCAGCGAGGGCGACAGGGTCGGTATGTTCGGAGGGCAATGGGGCCACGAAAGCGCCTAATCCTTAGCCGTTAAAGGGTTTTACCTGTTTTGACAGGCCGTAGATGATCATATCACGGCAATAATACTTAATAGACGCATCAAAAAAGTAAATCTGACATCTTCGACTTAACTTCATTAGGTCTGCTGTGGCAATTGCAACAGGATCAGCTGGCGCTGGTGTAGTCGGCGCACCTCCTCCAGGCTAATCTCGCACTGACGCAGCAGGTCAGCGACGGTGGCGGGGAGATGATTGGTGTCGGTGTCGGGGTCGCACACCTGCAACACCTCAAACTCCTTAGGGCTGAGGGAGATGATCTGATAGTTGTGGTCAAAAATGCTGGAGCTGGGCCAACCTTCCATGCAGGGATTGCGGGTGGGAGTGGCCGCTAGCAAACTCGCGTCCTCTGTCCAGCTGTGGCGGGGGTAGGGGGGGCGGGCCAAAAACCATTCGAAGTGGGTGATCTCGGGATCCAAAAGTTCTAGCAGGCGGTACTGATCTTTGGCTGATAGCTGCTGGGCGCGGGTTAACAGGGCGGGGTCTTTTGCTAGCAGGCGATCGAGTTGCCACACTTCGGGGTTTGAGAAGCCTAGGAACTCTAACCCCGACCCATCTATCAGGTCGAACAGGCTATCGAGGGTATAGTCGACCTCCTGGGGATGGACGTACATATCGGCAAAGCACTCATCGCGCTGATTTTCCATGGCCCAGCGGGTCTGCTCCCGCTGCTTGAGACGGTTGCCCTCGGGTAAGCTGGCGAAGATTTGACGCCCCACCTGCACGCCATCGCGGTAGTCGCCCCGCTGGCTGCCCTGCACCAGGGCGATCGCCCGCTGCATGAGCGAGATTTCCCAACGGCCAATGGCGGCGTACACAAAGAGATGAATAAACCCGCCGGGGGCGAGCTTGCTGGCTAACGCCCGCAGACCCCTGAGGGGATCGGGCATGTGGTGAATGACACCGACGCAGTTGATCCAGTCGAACTCCCCCTCGAGTTGATCTACGTCGTAGATGCTGAGCTGACGAAATTGGACATTGGTCGCTCCGGAGGATTGGCAGCGCTGGGTGGCGGTTGCGATCGCCCGTTCGCTCAAATCGATCCCCAACACTTTTGCCTCGGGATTCAGGTGGCTGATGTATTCAGTGCTCACCCCGGTACCGCAGCCCGCATCTAGAACCCGCACCTGGTTGCTCGCCGGGGCTGCCCCAGTACAGAAGCTGTGCACCGTGGGCCAGTACCAGCGCCAGTTGTAGCCCGGTGGAGCCTGATCGAGAATGGGCTCTGGCGGAAAGGGATAGGTGTTATAGAGACGGGCCACCGCGTCGCTGACCGCCTGGGTTTTGGTCGATTCGTCCATAGCTGCTCTGTCAGTTCAAGATATTTATTTAGTGATCATCCATTAAAGCGTTGGGCCAACTAAACCTCGCTGCAAAGCTGTCCAAACCCAGCACCCATCCACAGGAAATGGAGGATTGTTACCGCCCAGTGCCCTGGATAGGGCACTGGGCGGTAACCGGTCAAACCTTATCCAGAAGCGGCTCTAGGCGGTCGGGGCACTCAGCTTTATCACGAAACGTTACAAAACTTATCCGCCTTCTCAGGGGTGTAGTGACCATCCTCTATGATGACCAAAGGCATTTGCCCGGTGGGATGTTTCACAGTTTTTAATAATCTGCGTTGCTGTGCTGAAACGGTTTAATCTGATTCCAGGTAAGCGAACAGCCCGCCATTCATAGATACCGCATTCAGTGCCTGGTTTGGGTACGGGGTAGGCGAGGTTAACAACGCTTTACCTGCAAACGGGTTTAGGGATTGCGTGCCGGTCAGGGGAACTTGCTTGATGCATCCCGTGGTAGGCGCAAATTCTCTGCCTTCTCATCGATTGATAGATTCTTTAATTTGATGCCGTCATTGTCCGCATAGGGAGCCTTTGAAAACGCATGAGTGTTAAAGCAAGTGGTGGAAGTGCACCAGCACGGCCCCAGCTCTACCAAACTCTGCCGGTGGCCACAATTTCCCAGGCCGAGCAGCAAGACCGCTACATGGGCCGGGGTGAGCTAGACGAGCTGTCGGGCTTTTTTAGCTCTGGCCTCAAGCGGGTGCAGATTGCCGAAATCTTGACCCGCTATTCAGAACTGATTGTCTCCCAGGCGGCCAACCGCATTTTTACCGGGGGATCCCCTCTGTCTTACCTAGAGCGAGTCGATAGCGATTCACCGGTTGAGAAGACCAGGGCTGGTGTCGTTCTCGATGAGGCTGAAGCTTCCCGGCTGGGTACCTCAACATTTATTGAGAGTGGCGGCGGGCTCTTTCAAAATCTGTTTAGTTCTACCCCCTCGGGGCCGGTGCCCCCTGGTTTTCGACCGATTAGCGTATCGCGCTACGGCCCCGGCAACATGACTAAGTCGCTGCGCGACATGAGCTGGTTCCTGCGCTACGTGACCTACGCCATTGTGGCGGGCGACCCTAACATCATTGCGGTCAACGTTCGTGGCCTGCGCGAGATCATTGAGAACGCCTGTTCTTCGGCGGCCACCATTGTGGCTATTCAAACCATGCGGGCGGCTTCGCTGCGCTACCTGAACAGCGATCCGGCTGCTCAGGAGATCGTGGCCCAGTATTTCGATGTGCTGTTGAGTGAGTTCAAGGCCCCTACCCCGTCGAATAAACTGCGTCAGCGTCCTTCCAGCGACCTGCAGGGGCTGCAGCTGCCTCAGATTTACTTCAACGCCGCTGAGCGTCGGCCCAAGTACGCTATGAAGCCGGGCTTGTCGGCTTCGGAGAAAAACGATGCGGTGAAGGCTGCCTACCGCCAAATCTTTGAGCGCGATATTACCCGGGCCTACTCCCTGTCGGTCTCTGACCTGGAGTCGAAGGTAAAGAACGGCGAAATCTCCATGAAGGAGTTCGTGCGTCGCTTGGCTAAGTCGCCCCTCTACCGCAAGAACTTCTTTGACCCCTACATCAACAGCCGCGCTTTGGAACTCGCCTTCCGCCACATTCTGGGTCGTGCGCCCAGTTCCCGTGAAGAGGTGCGGAACTACTTCTCCATCGTCTCTAGCGGTGGCCTAGCTGCCCTGGTCGATGCCCTAGTCGACTCTAAGGAGTACAGCGACTACTTTGGTGAAGAGACGGTGCCCTACCTGCGCGGCTTGGGCCAAGAAGCCCAAGAGTGCCGCAACTGGGGACCTCAGTTTGAGCTGTTTAACTACAGTGCGCCCTTCCGCAAGAAGCCGCAGTTTATTACCCTATTTGCGGCCTACGAGCAGCCCCTGCCCGACCAGCACCCCTACGGTTCCGGCAATGACCCGCTGGAAATTCAGTTTGGGGCCATTTTCCCCAAGGAAACTCGCAATGTCAGCGCTACCCCTGCTTTCTTTAATAAAGACACCCGCCGCATCCTGATTCACCGCGGCCCCGGCATCAACAACCAATTGAGCAACCCTGCCGCCCGCCCGGAAAATCCCGGTTCCCTAGGGGCCAAGGTGTTCAAACTAGATCAAATTCCCAGAACGGGCAACACCAAGGCTAGCGTTCGCTATTCCGAAAGCTCGACTCAGACGGTGATTAGCGCCGCCTACCGCCAGGTGTTTGGTCGCGAGGTGTACTCTGGCCAGCGCTCTAATGTGGCCGAGATCAAGCTGGAGAACGGCGAGATTACCGTGAGGGAGTTTATTCGGGCGATCGCCAAGTCCGAGGCCTTCCGTAAAACCTACTGGTCATCGCTGTACGTCATGAAGGCGGTGGAATACATTCACCGCCGCCTGCTGGGTCGCCCCACCTACGGCCGTAAGGAGACAAATGCCTACTTCGACATCTGTGCCAAGAAAGGCTTCTACGCCCTGGTCGACTCGATTATCGACAGCCAGGAATACAACGATGCCTTTGGGGAGGACACCGTCCCCTACGAGCGCTACCTGACGCCCAAGGGCCTGGCTCTGCGGAGCATGCGGGCCGGTTCTCTGGCCGAACGAGGCATGGTGCCCGTGGCCGATACCAGCACGCCTCGCTTTGTGGAACTGGGCACCGTTTCTGAAGATCGGGCGATTCCTGAGGTGCAGCGGCGGCTGGCCCAGGGGGTTAATCGCAAGCGTCAGCAGACTAAGGTGTTTAAGCTCACTTCCCTGGCCGACAAGCCTAACCTCAAGCAGGTTACTGCCGCTGCCTACCGGCAAATCTTTGAGCGCGACATCGCCCCTTACATTGTGAAGAGCGAGTTCACGGCTCTGGAGAGCAAGCTGAGCAACGGTGAAATCAACCTGAAGGAGTTCATCGAAGGGTTGGGTACCTCAACGCTCTACATCAAGGAGTTCTACGCGCCCTACCCCAACACCCAGGTGATTGAGTTTGGCACCAAGCACTTCCTGGGTCGGGCCCCGATGGATCAGGCGGAAATTCGCAAGTACAACCAGGTGTTGGCCAGCGAAGGGATTCGCGGATTTATTCAGGCCATGCTGAATACAGTCGAATACGCCGATAACTTTGGCGAGGATACGGTGCCCTATCGCCGTTATCCCACTCTACCGGCTGCGAACTTCCCCAATACCGAGAAGCTCTACAACCGTCTGACCAAGCAAAATCGCGATCTAATCGTGCCGAGCTTTGTCCCCGCTAAGGTCACTCTAGATGTCGCCGATATGCCTTTGATGGCAGGCGCGGTGGCGTCCCAGGCCGCAGCGGCGGCTGAACTGGCCGCTACGGTTGGGCGGTCGGCGGTCGATGGGGAGGTGACGGCTGTTGCCGCACCGGCCACACGGCTCTTTCGCCACCAACCCGGAGCTAGCCCTGAACTGGTTGAACCGGTGCTAGAGGCTGTCTACCGCCAGGTGATGGTCTTTCCATCGGGAGAGATTCCCGCTGATTGGCTATTGGCTGAGGCTGAGGCGGCGTTGCAGGGCGATCGCATCACCCTGCGGGAGTTTGTCTGCCGGCTAGTGCAGTCTCCCTCCTACCAAGCCCGGTTCGTGACAGCCTACCCCACGGCTAAAACCGTGGCTATCATGGCTCGTCAGCTGCTGGGCCGCAACCTGGGCGCCGATGAGACCGAATACGGGGCGATCGCGGTAGCGAGCGGCGTTATGGCGACGGCCGATGCCATGCTCAATTCCGCCGAGTACCTACGCTACTTTGGCGAACAGGGTGTGCCCTACCGTCGCGCCTAGGTCGCTGATATTGGGGGGACTGGCCAGGTCAGTTCTCCCAATTCCGCTGCCTTAATTTAGTTATCTCAATAGAAATGAACTAAATCGGTAGACTGCGATCGCCGAGATTAGCCGAGATTGTATTTCAAAATCATGAGCCTTTAAGCTGCAACGAAATATTAAGATCGGGCTTTAGGTTGGGCTATTTTTACGGTTTTTAGGGGTCTGGGCTAGCTTTGCTCAGCCCCTAAATTGCTATTTTCATGGGTCTTCAGAGAAACTGAGGAAAACTATTACAAAATATTTCGTGGCTTTGAAGAAGGCTGACGCAATACCGGACAATTAATCGGGAAGGCTGCCAGGTCTGAGGTTCTGTATAGAGTTAGCTCTGGCCCCGAACCCTTAGATGCCAGTTTCATACTATCTGGTCATATTTTTCGGAGGAATCCATCAATGAGTATTGTCACGAAATCCATCGTGAATGCCGATGCTGAGGCTCGTTATCTCAGCCCCGGTGAACTAGATCGCATCAAAGGCTTTGTGACCTCTGGTGAGCGTCGCCTGCGGATTGCCCAGGTGCTAACTGAGTCTCGCGAGCGCATTGTCAAGGAAGCCGGCAACCAGCTGTTCAATAGGCGTCCTGATATCGTTTCTCCCGGCGGCAATGCCTACGGTGAAGAAATGACCGCCACCTGCCTGCGCGACATGGACTACTACCTGCGCCTGGTCACCTACGGTGTGGTTGCTGGGGATGTCACCCCCATTGAGGAAATTGGTCTGGTGGGCGTCCGTGAAATGTACAACTCCCTGGGCACCCCCATCCCCGCTGTGGCTGAGTCTGTGCGCTCTATGAAAGCTGTCGCAACCGGGCTGCTGTCCAGTGAAGATGCTGCTGAAGCCGCAGCCTACTTCGACTATGTTGTCGGCGCTATGCAGTAGTCGCTACGGCGCTACCCCGTCGATTCGTTGTTGAGAATACGTCAGTTCTAAGGAAGCTTCACCAATGCAAGACGCAATTACTTCTGTTATCAATTCCTCCGATGTGCAGGGCAAGTACCTGGATGGGTCTGCCCTCGATAAGCTCAAGGCCTACTTCCAAACTGGTGAACTGCGGGTTCGTGCCGCTAGCACCATCAGCGCTAACGCCGCTGAAATTGTCAAGGAAGCGGTGGCTAAGTCGCTGCTGTACTCTGACATCACCCGCCCCGGCGGCAACATGTACACCACCCGTCGCTATGCCGCCTGCATCCGCGACCTCGACTACTACCTGCGCTATGCAACCTACGCCATGCTGGCTGGGGATCCCTCCATCCTGGATGAGCGGGTGCTGAACGGCCTGAAGGAAACCTACAATTCCCTAGGTGTACCTATCGGCGCTACCGTCAACTCCATCCAAGCTATGAAAGAAGTGACCGCTAGCCTGGTGGGCGCTGATGCCGGTAAGGAAATGGGCGTTTACTTCGACTACATCTGCTCTGGCTTGAGCTAGTTGAAGCTCATCTACTGCGCTTTGGCCGTTGGCCAGAGCTAACCTAGGCCAGAGTCAGAGGTGAGTGTTGAGGACACTGGGTTGTGCTGTATTGTCGTCCCGCTGTCCAAGCATTGACTTTCGACTCTGGCTTTTTAGCGTTTACACCAAGTCCAGCTCAGGATCTGTTGTTTGCCCAGCGGTAAAACTCCACTTCTGGACTAGGATTTGGTTTACATCTGTCCAGTGAGATAGAAGGAGAGTTTTCGGCCATGCGCATGTTTAAGATCACCGCTTGTGTTCCTAGCCAAACCAGGATTCGCACCCAGCGGGAACTGCAAAACACCTTTTTTACGAAGCTAGTTCCCTACGACAACTGGTTCAAGGAACAGCAGCGCATTCAAAAAATGGGCGGCAAGATTGTTAAGGTTGAGCTAGCTACGGGGCGGCAGGGAGCTAATACTGGTCTGCTCTAGAGAGGATGCCTGCTGGAAGAATTTTGCTCCCCTGGGTCAGCTAATCAAAAATTCTGCGGCGGGGGTTACCGTTTTACGCTGCGATACGTGCAGGGTCGGCCAGAGGCTAACCCTGCCGTTGTGTTTTTGGGGTAAAAATTGTGACCTGCTTGGCCTACCTCCGCTATACTTGGCCCTTGAAACACTTAGCCCTTGAGCACGGGGTATCGGGTTGAATATTGCTCGATTGGTTCCATGGATTGATTCAACAGTTGGACGTTGGTCGGCTGAGGCCCGCTGGTTGCGGTGGTTGACCTTTCTATGGCTGGGCGGCGGTCTGCTAGTACTGTTTTCAGCCTCCTATTCGGTGGCCCTGGCTGAGCACGGCTATGGCCTCCACTACGTGGTGGTCCAGATGCTGTGGGTTGTCCTGGGCCTGATGGTGTTTAACCGCATTGTCCATACGTCTCTGGACAGAATGCTCCAGGGTTCGGGCGTTGTGCTCATTGCCCTGGTCGTGCTGGTGGCGCTGACGCTGATTCCCTCCCTGGGGGTGACGGTGAATGGGGCGACCCGCTGGCTGCCCCTGGGGCCCTTTATGATTCAGCCCTCTGAGCTGCTCAAGCCTTGCCTGGTCCTCCAGGGGGCGCGACTGTTTGGTCGCTGGCAACAGCATAGCTGGCTAACGCGGGTGCTCTGGTTGGGTATCTTTGCCGGTATTTTGGGCCTCATCTTGATGCAGCCTAACCTCAGTACGGCAGCGGTCTGCGGCCTCACCCTGTGGCTGATTGCCCTGGCGGCTGGGCTGCCCTACCTGTACCTGTTGCTTACCGCCGGGGGCGGTCTGTTGGCGGCGACGGTGAGCATTAGCCTTAAGACCTATCAGCGTCAGCGGATTATTTCCTTCTTAAACCCCTGGGCTGACCCTGGCGATCAGGGCTACCAGCTGGTGCAGAGCCTTTTGGCCATTGGCTCCGGTGGTTTTTGGGGCCAGGGGTTTGGCATGTCCCAGCAAAAGCTGTATTCTCTGCCGATTCAGTACACCGACTTTATTTTTGCGGTCTTTGCCGAGGAGTTTGGGTTTCTCGGCTGTCTAATTCTGCTGTGCTTCCTGGCTATCTATGCTTCGTTAGCGCTGTTTGTGGCCCTGCGTCTAAAGCAGCCCCTGCATCGTTTAGTGGCGGTGGGGGCCATGGTGATACTGGTGGGTCAATCTCTTTTAAACATGGGGGTGGCCACTGGCTTGCTGCCCACGACGGGGTTACCCTTTCCCCTGCTGAGCTATGGAGGCAGCTCGATGCTCGCCAGTTTGGCCACGGCGGGGCTGCTGGTGCGGGCTGCCAGGGAAATTAATTTGGATACGCCAGTGCCGCTGCGGCGGCGATCGTCAAAGACGGCCAACGGGGTGCGATCGCCCCTCCAGGTCCTGGAGGGGGGCAGTACTCTTTCGTAAACTGAAATCTGAGCGGGGGTTGCAGGATTGTTACAATAGGGGGTGCCTTTGCATTTCACCCTCCTGGCAATGTTTGAGAGCCTTCAGCTATATCTGTACGAAATCGCCCAGTGGGCTAACCAGCTGGTGAACGATCAGCTTACCCAGGTGTCGTGGGTGAGCCTGTCGGTGGTGGCCCTGGCGGGCCTGCTCACCAGCCTCTCGCCCTGTTTGCTGTCGATGCTGCCGATTATGGTGGGCTATATGGGGGGGTACGAGGGCGATCGCCGCGGCGGTGCGGTGTTGCGATCGCTCTCCTTTGCCCTGGGGTTAGCCACTACCCTGGCGCTGCTGGGGCTAATAGCGGGGATGTTTGGCTACGTGTACGGACAGGTGGCCTGGGGGTTGCCGATCGTGGTCAGCCTAGTGGCGATTGTGATGGGGTTGAACCTACTGGGGATAGTTCCCCTAGCTCTGCCGGCGGGGGCTGGTCCCACCTTCGATAATTGGAATCTACCGCCCTGGCTGCGGGCCTACGCCCTGGGCCTGACCTTTGGTATCGTGGCGTCACCCTGCAGCACCCCGGTGCTGGCGACTTTGCTGGCCTGGATTTCGTCCACTAAGGATCCGGTACTGGGGAGCGCCCTGCTACTGGCCTATGCCGTGGGCTACGTCACCCCCCTGGTACTGGCCGGCACCTTTACCGCTAGCCTCAAGCGTCTGCTGGATCTGCGCCAGTGGTCGAGCTGGGTAACCCCGGCCAGTGGCGCATTGCTGCTTGGGTTTGGGGTGTTTTCGCTGTTGTCTCGGTTGCTGCCAACCCCGCTGGTGTAGTGGTGTTCAGAAGTCTTTTTGCCCATTTTGAGGGAAATTATGGCCCAGTCTGAAACGCCTCCTTCGTCCCCCTGGGAGGAGGTGCGCGGCTATTTTCGGCAGGATCTGCTGCCGTTGCTGGCTGATTTGCGGCTGGCTATCGTGCTGTTACTGGCCATTGCCATCTTCAGCATTAGCGGCACCGTGATTGAGCAGGGCCAAACCCTGGAGTTTTACCAGGCCAACTATCCCGAAACCCCTGCCCTATTTGGGTTTCTCAGCTGGAAGGTGATTTTAACCAGCGGCCTCGACCACGTGTACCGCACCTGGTGGTTTTTGGCGCTGCTGATTGTCTTTGGGGCCAGCCTAACCGCCTGTACCTTCACCCGTCAGTTCCCGGCCCTGGGGGCAGCGCAAAGGTGGAAATACTACAGCCAGCCGCGCCAGTTTCAAAAGTTAGCCCTTAGCGCTGAGCTGCCTGAAACCGACCTGGACACCCTGGCTACTGGCTTGACCCAAAAGCGCTATCGGGTGTTTCAGGAGGGCCCCCAGATCTACGGTCGGAAGGGTATTGTGGGTCGCATTGGCCCCATTGTTGTGCACGCCAGCATGCTGCTGATTTTGCTGGGCGCTATTTTAGGGGCCATGACAGGGTTCTTTGCCCAGGAAATAGTACCCAGCGGTGAGACCTTTCAAATTCGCAATATTTTTGATGCCGGCCCCTGGGCGGAGGCCCAGATTCCCAAGGATTGGTCGGTGCGGGTGAATCGGTTTTGGATTGACTATACCCCCGAGGGCAATATCGACCAGTTTTACTCGGACCTATCGGTGCTAGACCAGGCGGGGGAGGAGGTCGATCGCAAAACCATCTACGTTAACCAACCCCTCCGGCATCGGGGGGTGACCCTTTACCAGGCCGACTGGGGCATTGCGGCGGTGCGGGTAAAGCTGAACAACAGCCCGGTGCTACAGCTGCCCATGCGGCAGCTCGACAATGACGGCCCTCGCTTTTGGGGGACCTGGCTACCCACCAAGCCCGACCTGAGCGAGGGGGTGACTCTGTTGGCCAGCGACCTACAGGGGTCGGTGCTGATTTATGACAATGCTGGGCAGCTAATCTCTACCGTGCGCCAGGGCATGGCTACTGAGGTCAATGGCGTGAGGCTGTCGCTGGTGGAGGTGGTGGGCAGCACCGGGCTACAGATTAAGGCCGACCCCGGTATTCCCCTGGTATACGCTGGGTTTGGGTTGCTGATGCTGGGGGTGATCATGAGCTATATATCCCATTCCCAGGTGTGGGCGCTGGAGCAAGATGGCACGGTTTATGTGGGCGGGAGAACGAACCGCGCCCAGGTGGCCTTTGAGCGCGAGCTGCTGGCTCTGCTGGAGGGGCTTGATTTAGGAAAACCTGAGCGGGGTGGATACCCAGATCCATTTACTGAACTGCCGAGTGGTTAGGGGCTGCCGAGGGTATGGCTAGCTTTCTGGCGGACCTGGGTCCTATGCACCCACTGTCACCGCCGCCAGATGTACCCCATATCGTCAATCGTCAAGGGCGTATCGGGGAAGTCACGCTGGGTGAACTGGCGCACCAGCACAACACCGCCGAAGTGATCGTCTAGGTAGGGCACGCCGTTGCGATCGAGGGCAACCGGGATGATGCGACCGCTGAGGAAGTTGCCCTGAGCATCGAGGTCGGTCTGCAAAATGAGCGAGGTGCCCAGAGGGCCGACGGTGGAGAGGCTGCGGTAGCCTAAAAAGTTCCCCAGGGAATAGGCGATCAGCTTGTTGTTGTAAAGCTCGATTGCGCGGGGGACGTGGGGACCGTGACCAAGCACCAGGTCGGCACCGTGGTCGATGACGATGCGAGAAAAGCGCACCAGATTGCCGCGATTTTCGGAGTAGAAATATTCGTCCTGGTCGCGGGTGACGGTGGCGTCGGTGCCTTCCCTGCCGCCGTGGAAGGAAACGATGACAATATCGGCCTGCTGGCGGGCGGTTTCTACGAGGGCGATCGCGGTGTCTAGATCGTTGACTGAGTTGTGGTCGTTGTAGGTGCTAAAGCCAATAAACGCTACGGTTTTACCCCGAGCTTCGACGTACAAAATTTCGCCCTTGCGGCCTACGGCCTTCATGCCTGCAGCTTCAATGTGGCCGATGGCTTCGGCAAAGCCCTGCTCAAAAAAATCCATAGAGTGGTTGTTGGCCACATTAAGCACGTCAAACCCGGCCTCCTTGAGGACGCTGGCGTACCAGGGCGGAGTGCGGAAGGCGAAGGTATTGCCCCGGCTGGTGTCTTTGGCGCTGTGGGGAAGTTCGGTCAGGGTGCTCTCAAAATTGCCGAAGGTAAGGTCGGCTTCACCCAGGTGGAACTGAATGCTGCCAAACAGATACTGCCAGTCATCGGGGAGGCGATAGCGCTGGTAATCGGTGCCGGGGATAATGTCGCCTACGGCTTTGATGGTAAGGGCGATAGGGGGTGTTGGGGGCTGAGGAGGTGCAGTGGCTGTACCGACAGTGGACACTAGGGCGGGGGCAATGCCCAGGGAGGGAGTGGCCCGCTGCTGGTCGTAGTGCCGCTGGGTGACGCCAGCACCTAGGCCAAACCCCAGGGCGATCGATGCCGGTAGGGCCATCCACTGCCAGGGGAGTTTTTTCACGCTGGCGGCCAGGGCGGACCCTCGAGCAGGCCTTAGGGATATGCAGGTTAATCTTTTACCAGCAGCCAGGTTTCGACTCCGCTCAACCTTCAGATGGCGAGGGTTGAGCGGAGTCGAAACCCGATCAGGGGGTACATTATTTTCCGGCGAGTCCCCTAAAGGTTGGGGGTTAGAAGGAGCCGACCTTAACCCCATCGGGGGAGAACTCCCAGGGCCTAGGCTAAAGTCGTACTGCCAGCGGTCAATCAGGCGCTTTTCGGTTCCGTCGATCACCTTGAGGTGGGTGATGCCCTCGAGGTTCAGTGCCGCGACTAGGGTGTAAACGCATTGCAGATGTCGTTCAAGCTGGGGCAGGGGGGCGGCGGTGAGCAACACGTAGAGGGTGCGATCGCGCCGCGAGACCTCAACCTTCACTGACGGGGCATTGAGGGCTGTGGTGATGTGTTGTGCGATCGCGCCCACATCACCAGCATGAGCCTGCGATGGGCTCGGCTGGTGGGTCAGATCAGGCATGGTCACCGATAAGAACCGTTCTGTACTCCACTCTGCCAAATCATAGCGCTCAGGCAGGTTTCGACGAAATCTGCCCGGTCTTCCCCAAAAAAGCCCCACTGGCCTGGGGCTAGCGGGGCAGAGGTGGGTTTACGGAGAACACTAAGGGTAGAGAATCTCAAGAAACTTCGAGACTCAGGCACCCAGCACCGGGATAGCTTACCGAGACGACTTAATGTCGCGGTAAAGCCCCTTGCGGCGAGACTTTTGCCGAACCGGCAGGCCTACTCCCACGAGACCTAATAGGCCGAGAGCCGACTTGGCACTAGGTCGGGGAGACACCGCCTGGGGCTGATCCGCCACAGGTTGCTGGGGTTGAACCGTCTGGCGATACTCAGCCCCGGCTAGGGAAAGTAACCCAGCCACAATAAAGGCACTCAAATGGTTGAGGGATTTATCAACGGCGGGCACCTCGTAGTGGGTGGAAAAGGTTCTCACGAGGAACCAGATAAAAATTCCCACACAGATTAATAGGGCAATGGCGTTGATGCCAGGGCTATGGGCAAAGGTGTAAATGGCGCCACCGGTAGGGCCATCAATAGCTCCCTCAAACTCTTCAAAGGTAGAAAATGGACTAGACATGGCACTTGCTCCTCAAAGTTTCTAACATCCTGGCGAAGGAAACTCAACCTGACTCCACACCCAGAATTCTGTCTAGGGAAAAATCGTAGATCTGGAGTCAGCCTTGGCCTAGCTAAGCCTTATGACTGGCCTCAGCCATAGACACAGGAACCCTAGTAGGATGACCGTTTTGCTCGGGCAGAATGGAATATTCGGGGTAGCCCTCAATGCCAAAGTCAGCTAGGTCTAGGCCAGCAATTTCTTCGGCTTCAGAAACGCGCAGCATGCCCAACTTCTTGAGCACAAAGCTAACCCCATAGCCGGGAATAAAGCCGAGGAGAATAGCGCAAATCAAAGCCCCGATCAGCTGCGCCCCGAAATTGATCGCGGGAATGCCTTCGGGCTGAGGATAACCGGCGGCAACAATACCCACCATCAGCGCTCCAAATACACCGCAGTAACCATGGACTGCAAAGGCGCCAACGGCGTCGTCAATGCCTGCTTTCTCCACGGCATTGCCCACAAAAGGCATGGTGTAGGCACCCACAAAGGCCAAAATAATCACCACTGCGGGGCTGTAAATATCCATCGCCGCAGCAGAGGAAATAATTCCGGCAAGGCCACCGGAGATGGTGTAGAAGGGGTCGGCTTTGGAACCCATGTAGGCGCCTATCAGACCCGCCGACAGGGCTAGGGTGGTGTTGACACCAATGGAGGACAGGGTCATTGGCGTACCGTAGATGGTGATCGCGCCAGTTTGACCGGGCACAAAGATAACGCAGGCCGCCAGAAAGGCGTAGAAGCCCACGAAAATCAGCATCAGCCCCACCATGGTGAGGGGCAGGTTGTGGGGCATAATCACCCGAGGCTTGCCTTGGGCATCGAACTTGCCGATCCGGGGGCCGAGATTAATCAGCACGCCGAGGGCAAAGAAGCCAGCCGTTGCGTGTAGAACGGCGGAGCAACCAAAGTCGTGGTAACCCAGCTGCGTGAAAAACCAGCCGTAGGGATTCCAGCCCCAGGCCGCTGCCACCACCCAGGTGAAGGAGCCCAGCACGATAGCCAGAATAGAGTAGGCACCTATCTTGATGCGCTCAATAACAGCCCCGGAAAGAATGGAGGCAGTGGTCATGGCAAACAGGGCGAAGGCAAACCAGAACACCCCGGTCAGGTTATCGGCAATGTTTGGCCCCAGAGCCGGCGACCAAGGGTAGGAAGCTTGCACCAGACCAAGCACTTCGCCGACAACACCGTCGGCGTCAGCGGCAGTCCATGGCCCGACCACGCCACCCTGTAAGGGAAACAGTGGGAAGGCATTGTAGACCCACCAGCCGAAGAAGAAGAAGGTGAGACCGACTAGCGACAGCGTCATCAGGTTTTTGACCATGGTGGCCAAAACGTTTTTGGAGCGGGCTGCGCCACCCTCATAGGCCAAAAAGCCGACGTGAATCAGCAACATGAGCACAGAGGCCCAATAGTAGTAAGACTCTGATACAAAAGTCGCTAGAAACTCTTGCGATTCAGGAGACATAAATCACTCCTAACTGTCAGTTATGTTGTACAGAAGAACTTGGATAAACGAAACGACCAACCTGCAAAAACACAAGCGGGCTAAACACGCTAAGAGGGTTGACCTGTTTAAATGAATAAACTATGCCAAATTACCAATGTTTCAAGCTGCCTTAGCAGATCTTGAAACCCTGAACTCAACCAGTTTGTAAGATCAAATCGTTCGAGCTATCCCGATCAACTTGTTATGTCAAGAGTGTGCAACGCAATTTGGGTATGAGCTGTAGTGAGTGATACTGAACTACCCTTGAGCGGTTGGACGAAATCCCATAAGTTTTTGATCTGGGTCTGAGCTAGGTGTAGTTCTAGGGCGGGTTGACCCCCAATGGGGTGGTGCCATACCACCACAGGCAGCGCGCCCAATTGAGCCGGTACCGCCCGGTGCAAGGGCAGCGGGTGCAGGCGATGGGGCGCTCTGACGATCGCCTGGGCCACTAGGGCGGGCATAGTGTCTATGGGCAGGTCGATCGCCCCCATCCAGTCCAGCCGTTTGACCCAGAGCTGCAGCCCCAGGGATGCCACCCGAGCGTCTAGCGGGCCAGGGTAGGTGATGCGAAAGTTGCGATCGCATAGTCGCAGCACCGAGCAGGGCACCCCGTCCAGACTGGTCTCCATAGACTGGAACGGCGCTAGGCGATCGACCGCCTCGCCAAACAGGGCTCTGGCGGCAGTCAGCCCATCGGCCCCAGCCATATCCCAGGGGTGAGACACCATCATTTTGGTCATACTCGCACCCGACTCTTGGTGGGGTCAAAGGCGGCCAAGGGGCCCACCGTTGCTCTGACCCGACGTTTCAGCCCGTCCAACATTCCTACGTCGACCCCTATCCCCGCCGCCCCGTACTCTGGCACGACCTGGGCCAGGGCAATACTGACGTTGAGGATCGGCGAAAACGTGGCGCTGGTGACCTGCCCCACCCGCCAGCGTTCCCCGGCAGCAAAAACTGGCTGCCCGTGGGCGGCCACCTCTGGCCCCTCCAGCACCAGCCCCACCGCCACCCGGGGCGGATGGCGACGGATTTCTTCCAGCGCCGCTTTGCCGATAAAGTCGGGCTTTTTCATCGCCACGGCCCAGCCAATGCCCGCCTGGTAGGGGGAGATTAAGTCGTCAAACTCGTGCCCCATCGCCAGCAGTCCGGCTTCGATGCGGGCGCGATCGAGGGCCTTCATGCCCAGGGGCAGCATTCCCGCTGGCTGGCCCGCCTCCATCAGCGCATTCCACAGGGCGGCTCCGTGCTGGGGCTGCACAAACAGCTCATAGCCCAGTTCCCCGGTGTAGCCGGTGCGAGAGACCTGCACCGGCACGCCCCCAATATGGGAGGCCACAAACTGGAAGTAGCCCAGGGCCTCGACCTCCGGCACCAGGGGCTTGAGAATGTCGCGGGCCAGGGGGCCCTGGAGGGCCAGATTGTGCAGCGCCACCGGCTCTACCGTCACCGACCATCCTTGGTTGGAGGCCATGCGCCGCAGCCAGTCGCCGTCGGTGTCGCAGTTGCCCACGTAGCGGTAGTGGGTGGGGCCAAAGCAAAACACAATGCCGTCATCAACGATGCCGCCGTGGGGGTTGAGCAGGCAGCCGTAGGCCCCCTGCCCCGCCGCCACCTTCTCTAAATTGCGCGAAAAGGCGTACTGCATCAGGGCAAAGGCATCCGGGCCTTGAACCTCAAACTTGCGCAGGGCCGAGAGATCCATCAGGGCCGCCCGCTGGCGCAGGGCCCAGTATTCTGCCTGGTCGCCCTGGTGAGCAAAGCTGTGGGGCACCCAAAAGCCGTTGTATTCGGCCAGATCGTCGGTGAGCTGGCGAATGCTGGGGGTAAAGGCGCTGTCCTGGGTCATCCGCAGGGACAGATCTGCCGCTACCCTGCGCCCCATGGCCCGAGGGAAGGTCTGCCCCGCCGCGTAGATACGCACGTGAATTGGCGTCGGGTGCCAGCCGTTGGCTGGGTCGATGTCGTCGGGGCAGGAGGAGCTGGCGCAGAGCAAGTCCTGGTGGGCCAGCAAGAGCACATAGTCGCCGGGGCGAGAGAGGGGTTCTTCAAAGGCGATCGCCCCCTGGCCATCGACGCTGGTGTTGTAGAAAAAGTTGAGGGCGGGCCAGCCGGGGCGGGCTGCAATGCCGTAGGGGGCCAGCACCCGGTTGAAGTTGTCGCTACAGCTGGGGTGGCCGGGGTAGCCCGAGTCTTCGTAATAGCGGCCGGTGCAGGCCAGCAAAAAGCTGTCGTGGCGACCGCAGGTGTCTTGCACCACTTCCGTCAGCGGCTGCATAGCTTGGGAGAAGGTTTTGCTGGGCAGCCCCGCCTGGGGCACGGCGACGCCGGTCAGGGTGCGGGTGACGGTAGCATCCAGCGGATCGCTATAGTGGGTGCCGCCAAAGGCCAGAAAGTCGGAACATTGAGAACCAGCAACGTCGATGATTTGGATGTATTGGCCCACGGTGACGGTGTAGGCGATCGCATCGCCAGGATCAATGCGGTACTCGGCCACCACCTCCCCCAGGGGAGGTGCAATATCCGTAAACAGATCAGAACGCGGAATCTTGAGTGCGGTTGTCATAACAAGATTGCATCAAATGCCCAGCACCGCCGCAGTGGTGAACGCTACAGAAGTTGGACAATTCCATAGAGCTGGGTTCTGATGATTGGTCCGATACCTCGGCTGGCGGAAGAGTTGCGGGACAGTTGCGGTCCTTGTCAGTAAGTAGGTGTGATTATCTATTTCTACAGGACTCATTTCGACGCCGCTTTCGACTGAGGCTTCGACGGTGAGATCAGCCGAACCGCTCACGCTGAAGGCTCAATGTCTGAGCCACGCCTAGCTGCGATCGCTGCTCAACGAGCGCACCGGGGCACGGCTCACCTGCGATCGCGGCACCCTCGAAATCACCACGCCTTCTGAAGCCCACGAGCTCTACGCCCGCTTAATCGAGTGCATCATCATCTTGGTGGTTGAGCTAGGGGTGCGCGGTAATTAGGAGACCCGGCAGACATCACAGCTAGCACATAGAATTGAGAGACAACGATAGTTGAAACCACAATGCTAAGAACGCTTTGGGCTACGGTTCATCAAGGAAAAATTGAGCTGCTAGAGTT
>JBGSNT010000242.1:0-31672 GCA_041739575.1 Nodosilinea sp.
GGTGGGTGTTGTGGGTCTAGGCTTGAACCTGCGGGCCTACGACTTCGTGTCCCAGGAAATCCGGGCGGCAGAAGACCCTGAGTTTGAGACCTTCTACACCAAGAACATCTTGCTGAACGAAGGCATCCGGGCCTGGATGGCACCGACCGACCAGCCCCATGAGAAGTTTGTATTCCCCGAAGAGGTACTCCCCCGTGGTAACGCTCTCTAGCAACTCGTTTATTGCTGGGCGCGACCAAGAATCTACCGGGTTCGCCTGGTGGTCTGGTAACGCTCGTTTGATCAACCTATCCGGCAAGCTGCTGGGTGCCCACGTGGCCCACGCTGGTCTGATTGTGTTCTGGACAGGGGCCATGACCCTGTTTGAAGTGGCCCATTTTATTCCCGACAAGCCTCTGTATGAGCAGGGCTTCATTCTGCTGCCCCACCTGGCCACCTTAGGCTGGGGCGTAGGGCCTGGTGGTGAAGTGATCAACACCTATCCCTACTTTGTGGTCGGTGTACTGCACCTGATTTCCTCTGCGGTGCTGGGTCTGGGGGGTGTTTACCACGCCCTACGCGGTCCCGAAGTGCTGGAGGAGTATTCGTCCTTCTTCGGCTACGACTGGAAGGACAAGAACCAGATGACCAACATCATTGGCTACCACCTCATCCTGCTGGGTTGCGGTGCGCTGTTGCTGGTGCTGAAGGCCTGCGTTTTTGGCGGTGTCTACGACACCTGGGCCCCAGGCGGTGGCGACGTGCGCGTCATCACCAACCCGACCCTGAACCCCGCTGTGATCTTTGGCTACCTGTTGGGTTCTCCCTTTGGTGGCGACGGCTGGATTGTCGGCGTCAACAACATGGAAGACATCATCGGCGGCCACATCTGGGTCGGCCTGATCTGCATTGCTGGCGGTATCTGGCACATCTTCACCAAGCCCTTTGGCTGGGCCCGTCGTGCCTTGATCTGGTCCGGTGAAGCCTACCTGTCCTACAGCCTCGGCGCGCTGTCCCTGATGGGCTTCATCGCCTCCTGCTACGTGTGGTTCAACAACACCGCCTATCCCTCTGAGTTCTACGGCCCCACCAATGCCGAGTCCTCCCAGGCTCAGGCGATGACCTTCCTGGTGCGCGACATGCGCCTGGGTGCCAACATCGGTGCGGCCCAAGGCCCCACTGGTCTAGGTAAGTACCTGATGCGCTCGCCTACCGGTGAGATCATCTTCGGTGGTGAGACCATGCGCTTCTGGGACTTCCAAGGCCCCTGGTTGGAGCCCCTGCGCGGCCCCAACGGTCTTGACCTGGATAAACTGACCAACGACATCCAAGATTGGCAGGTGCGCCGCGCCGCTGAGTACATGACTCATGCGCCCAACGCCTCCATCAACTCGGTGGGCGGTGTGATCACGGAAATCAACTCCGTGAACTTTGTGAACCCCCGCCAGTGGCTGTCGACTTCCCACTTCGTGCTGGGCTTCTTCTTCCTGATTGGCCACCTCTGGCATGCTGGCCGCGCCCGCGCGGCTGAGGCAGGCTTTGAGAAAGGCATCGATCGCGAAGCTGAACCCGTGCTCGCTATGAGCGACCTAGACTAGAGTCTGAGGTTGACCTAGCGGGTCACAAAAAAAGCTCCTGCCCATGGGTAGGAGCTTTTTTTATGCTTCTAACTCAGCTGCAAAGTGCGCGGACTAGAGGCGTTAGGGATCTGCGGGTTAATGGTGTACCAGGCGGCCAGGTTTCGACTTCGCTCAGTCCTCAATCACTGAAGGTTGAGCGAAGTCGAAACCTGGCGTCTCCCGCAGGGAGAAAGTCCGCTCAGCGGGTACCTTATTTTCCTGCAAGTCCCTTAGTATCCGTGCAGCCTAGCGGGAGGGCTTAGCCAGGTGGCGATACCACTGAGCAAGTCTGTGGGGATCGATCCCCAGCAGATATCCGGCCACCATCGCCTGGTTGGCGAGGGTGGTACGCAAAATGCCGAGGCGGCGCCAGCGGCGATCGCTCGTCACCACTGCCGCCGGGGCGATCGCCACCTTGCCCTGCCGCCGCAGCCGCCGCACCAGCTCAAAGTCTTCCATCATGGGCAGGTCGGGGAAGCCGCCCAGACGGCGAAAGACCGCCGCCGTCAGAAAAATGGCCTGATCGCCGTAGGGCAGTTGCAGGGAGCGCGATCGCAGATTTACCCCCCATTCCACCCAGCGTAGCCCGGGCCCTGCGCCGTCAATGCGAAGTTCAAAGGCTCCAGCCACGACCCCCGGCTGGGCCAGAGTTTGGCGAACGATCTGATCAAACCCGGCGGGCAGGCGGGTGTCGGCGTGGAGAAAGAGCAAAATGGGGCCACTGGCGGCGATCGCCCCCTGGTTCTGCTGGTGCGATCGCCCCGGCTCAGACGCCACCACCCTGGCTCCCCCGTCGGCGGCCACCGCTGTAGTCGCGTCTGAGCTGCCCCCATCCACCACCACGACCTCTACGTTGGTGGCGGTTTGGGCCGTTTCTAGCGCGCAGGGCAGATTCTCAGCTTCATTGAGGGCCGGAATCACGATGGAAATCTGGGGCTGAGGCGGGGCCAAGCCCGCCTTGGCCTCCACCGTGGCCCTTGGGTGCCCCTGGACTGAGCCCGGATTCCAGGGCAGGGGTAAAGCGAGGAGGGCTGTTCTCAAAGATTGCGCTAGCTGCACCTGGATTCGAGCCACAGCCCATAAACCTTCCATTGAGAGGGGCATATCGTCACACCATGGCGGGTTCCGATAATTTACCCAACTGGCCCCACCGGGTGACTTAGGAGCGGCTGAATGTTTACTGAGAGCTGGATTTCAGCTACCGCTGGGGGACTCAGAACCGAGATCCTTAGCGAGCAACGGTGGCCGAGGACCGATGAAAGGCTGGGGTTGGCAGCGCCTCTAGCCGCTGCCAACACACCGTGCAGGCGGGCAGGTCCTGGGCAGCGGCGTAGGGCTCATGGACGGTGTCGAGCCAGTCGAGAAACACCTGAAAGTTGGCGCTGACGGTCTCTGGTGCATCCTGAGTGGTGCCGAGCTGAAAGTGGGGAGCGGCATTTTCAACCGCAAAGGGGCAGGCGTGAAAGCTGCCGTCGGTCTTGAGCACCGGGTAGCAGTGGGGGCAGCGATGGGCGCTTTGGGGACGGGTGTCTTCGCCGGTAAAGGGGTCGATGCCGCGGCCCGAGTCCACAATGTCGGCGTGGCCCAGGGCGATCGCCCCCGGATGTTCGGCCTCGTAGGCCTCCAGCTTGCGCAGGGAGGACATCGGCATAGGTGGGGCGCCGTCGCCCGTGGCAATGGAGTAGTTGAGCGAGGCGGTGGTTTGGCCCAGGGGGTCAGACTCTAGCGCCTGGAGCAGCTGATCGGCCTGGATGCCGTTAGAGTAGATGACGATGCTGCCCGTAAAGCCGCGATCGCGCAGGTAGGCGATCGCCCAGCGCAGGTTGTCGGGGTTGAGGGTGGGCTCCCCCCCGTAGAACTTCACCACACCGTCGGGCAGGACGGTGCCCAGGGCGGCCTCCAGGTGTTTGGCGGTGTAGGCAATGGCCCAGCCCTCGGGGGAGCCAAAGACGGTGCAAAAGTCGCAGTCGCGGTTGCAGCGATTGCCGGGGTAGAGGTGCAGCTCCAGCAGGCGCTGGTTTTTGATCACACCACGGGGGCTGGTTTGGCGAGGTTGGAAGGGCATGGGCGCTCAAGGGTAAAGGGCGGAGGGCGGAACGGGGATGAATTTAGGATTAGCGATTTTGGCTTGGGTCAGCCTGGGGTGGCTGTGCTGTCCGGGCGGTAGGGTGGGATCGGCCCAGAGAGCCTGGCGGCAGGTTCTCAGCTCTCCAGAAAAAATTAAAGCCTCCAGGCGCTAGCGAACCACCTGGTCTTCCCAGAGTTTTTCCAGCCGCAGGGTGTACTCGGCATTCACAATGGGCACGGTGGCGGCGGTCAGCTCCTGCAGCGGCAGGCCGTAGTTGGCCTCGACGGCGTCGAACTGCTGCTGTAGGTCGGCGGGCAGCAGACGGCGATCGATCAGCGGTGGTGATCCCCACACCTCGGGCTTGAATTTCTCCAGCTGCCCCTCGGGGCCGGCCAGCAGGTCGGCTAGCACCATCGCCGCCGCCGGGTTGCTGGCATTGCTGGGAATGGCGGTGAAGGAGGAGTCGTTGAGCGAGGCCCCAGGCAGAGCAAAGGCCTCGGTATTGGGGGGGAAGCGCCGGGTGGCAATGCCCTCGGCCAGGTTGGGAGTAAAGGCGGGCAGCATCCAAATTTCGCCGTTGGCAAACAGCTCCAGCAGGCGGGTCTGGGTGGGGGCGTAGGTCTCGCCGCCGCGCCACAGATGGGGCTTCAACGCCCGCAGATACTCCACCACCTGGGGAGAGTTTTGCGCCCACAGGGCCTCGTCAAACTCGGCCCCAGCGTACTGGTCAAAGCCGCCGGTGACACCGTAGAGCACCGTCAGCAAAAAGCGGCTGCCGTCGAACTCGGGCGGGGCCACGTAGGTGAGGCGACCGGGGTTGGCCTCGGCCCAGGCCAGCAACTGGTCAAAGTTCTGGGGCGTGTCGGCGACGCGATCGCCATCCTTGGCCATGACGTACAGGGAGCTGGTGTAGGGGGCCGAGTAGCCCTCGATGGGTAGGCCAAAGTCGATGGCGACGGTGGGGTCATTGAGGTCGTAGAAGGCGGTGGAGGGCAGCGGCTGGGTAAAGGGGCCAAACAATAGGTCGCCCTGCTTCAGGGTGCGGAAGTTTTCGCCGTTGATCCAGATCAAGTCGATGCTGCCGCCGGTGGTCAGGCCCGCCTGCACCTCGCCCACCACCTTATTGACCGCCTCCACGGTGTCGTTGATCGGCACCCGGTTGAGGGTGATGCCATAGTCGGCGTTGAGTTTGCTGGCCACCCAGCCATCCACAAAGCTGTTGATCTGGTCGCTGCCGCCCCACATGGCCCAGTTGACCGTGGTGCCCTGGGCCAGGGCTAGAACGTCATCCCAGGCGGTGGCGGCGGGGTCGAGGGTGGGGGCAGTGGCATTGGGGGGGCGACAGCTGGCGGCCAGGGCGGCCAGACCCGTACCGGCGGTGAGGTAGAGAAAATGACGGCGGCGAATCAAAGGCATAGGAAAGTCAGACAGGTTGCAGGGTAATGGAACAAGGGTGGGCTAAAGCGGTCAGCGGGCCAGCAGTTGGGCCGCAGGCACCACCCCGAGGCCATGCCCAGGGGGATTGCCAGGGTCGGGCCAGCACCACAGGGCCTCGGGGGGCAGGTGGGCGTAGGCGGTTTGACCCACGGTGAAACTCTGGCCCGGCGGTACCCAGGCCTGCAGCTCTAGCCCAGCGCCAGTGGTGAGCATGAGCTGGCGCTGGGTGCCGGTAAAGCGACTCTGGGTGACGGTGACGGGCAGCAGGTTGCTGGCGCAGAGCCGCTCGGCCAGCACCTGGATGCGCTCGGGGCGAATGGTGACCTGCACCGTCCCCTGGTGGGGGGCAGCCACCGTGAGGCACTCCCCCAGGGACTCGGCAGAGGAACCGTCGCGGGCCAGCCGCAGGTGGTGGCCTGCGGCGATCGCGCCAAAGAAATTCACTCCGCCCAAAAAGCGGGCCACGGTGCCATCGCTGGGCCGCTGGTAGAGGGCCTCGGGGGTATCCACCTGGCGTAGGCAGCCGTCGAACATCAGCGCGATGCGATCGGCCATCACCACCGCCTCCTGCTGGTCGTGGGTGACAATCAGCAGGGTGACGCCGGTGTCGGCCTGGAGGCGCAGAATCAGATCCTGCATGTCGCCGCGCAGGTTGGCGTCGAGGGCCGAGAGGGGCTCGTCGAGCAGCAGCAGCTTGGGGCGAATCACCAGCGATCGCGCCAGGGCGACCCGCTGAGCCTGCCCGCCGGACAGCTCAGCCGGACGACGGTTCTCAAAGCCGCTGAGCTGCACCTGCTCCAACAGAGTCAGGGCCTGGGCCTCTCGGTCAACCCGATTCACCCCCCGCAGCTTGAGCCCAAAGGCGACATTCTCACCCACGCTCAGGTGGGGGAACAGCAGCCCCTTTTGTAGCACCAGGGCCATGTCGCGCCGCTCGGGGGGCACCCCTGCTAGTGATCGCCCGTCCAGCACGATCTGCCCACCGTCGGGGGCCAGCAGCCCGGCGATCAGCTGTAGGGTGGTCGATTTGCCGCAGCCCGACGGCCCCAGCAGCGCCAGCCGTTCGCCCCGGTGAATGTCGAGCCACAGGTCGCGCACGGCGGCTACCCCACGAAAGCGTTTGGCTAAATTCTGAATCGCACAGTAGGCCAGCTCAGACATCCCCTAACCCCCCCATGGCGGCATCGTCCTGCAGGGCTCGGCTGGAAAACAGCAGAAAAATCAGCGCTGGCAGGACGGAGGTGATTGCGATCGCGGCGGTCAGCCCCTGGTTGCCCCCCTGCAGGGAGGTAAACAAAATCATCGGCAGCGTCAACACCCGGCCCCCGCCCACAAAAAACGTCAGCAAAAACTCGTTCCACGAAATTAAAAAGGCAAACAGCGCCCCCACCACGATGCCCGGCGCAATCAGCGGCAGGGTGACGCGCCATAGCACTTGCATAGGGGATGCCCCGAGCGATCGCGCCTGGGCCTCGTAGCCAGGGTCAAAGTTGGCGTAGACGCTGCTCAGCACCAGGGTCATGTAGGGAATCGTCGGCAGCAGGTGGACCAGCACCACTCCGGCCAGGGTGCCGCTCAGCCCCAGACGAATCAGCACAAACTGAATGCCCATTAGGGTGGCCAGGGGCGACACGACGATCGGTAGCAGCAGCGCCAGCTTGATCGCCCCCTTGCCGGGAAAGTCCATCAGCCCCAGGGCGCGCCCGGCGGGCAGGCCCACCACCAGGGCCAGGGCGGTGGACAGGGCCGCAATCATCAGGCTTTGCAGAAACGCTGGCAGCACCCGACCGCCGGGCGACAGCACCATCCCCCAGTGGGCTCCGGTCCACTGCTGGGGCACCAGCTGCGGAAAGTACCAGCCCTCCGCCACCGACCACACCAGCAGTGGCAAAAAGGGCAGAAACAGCACCGCCACAATCAGCATCAGCGCCAGGTTTCGGCTCATGGCTGCCCTCCAAAGCGGCGGCGGCGAAAGGTGTTGTCCGACCCCAGCCACAGGTACAGGGCAATCAGCACCATGGCAGTCAGCGACAGCAGCAGCCCCAGGGCGATCGCTACCGGCCGCTGGTTCAGGTCCACATCGGTAAAGGCCTGGTAGACGAGAATGGGCAGGGTCTTGGGATAGGTTGCCCCCAGCAAAAAGGGCACCTCAAAGTTGCCAAATACAAAGCCAAAGACAATCACGCTGGCCGAGACAATGCCGGGCCGCAGCAGTGGCAGGGTCACCTGCCAGAAGCACTGCCAGGGATTGGCCCCCAGCGCCCGCGCCTGCATCGCTAGCTCCGGGCGAATGCCCCGCAGCACCGCCAGCAAAACCAGGGTCATGAAGGGAATTTCCTTCCACAGAAAGTGGGTCATGATGCCGATATTGGCGCTGTCGTTCACCAGCAGCGGAAAATCCTGGTCGGAGCTAATCCAGCCCAGGGCGTAGAGCAGCCGCGCGATCAGCCCGCTGGGCGACAGCAGCAGTAAGATGCCCGCAATGCCTACCAGGTGAGGAATCGGCAGGGTGAGCTGGCAGGCAAAACTGGCCCAGCGGCCCGCTTGGCGCAGCAGCATGGCCAGGCCAATGCTCAGCACCGTCGAGATGGTGGTGGCGGTGACGGCAATGGATAGGCTCATCCCCAGCGATCGCCAAAACTGCTCATTGCCCAATGCCTCGCGGTAGGCCGCCAGGGAAAACCCGCCGTCGCCCGTCAGCCCCAGCAGGCCCACGCTCTGCAAAAAGGCCAGCCCCAGGCCGCCGCCAAACAGCACCGCCACCAGGCTGAGGGCGGGCAGCACCAGCAGGTAGGCCCGCCAGGGGATCTCCCCCAGGGTCGCCCGGCCAGATTTTCGTGTCAATGGAGAAGTCGTCATGGCAGGGGTGCCTCCAGCAGCGCCATCACCTCGGCCCACAGCTGCGGAAACCGCCGTCGACTGTCCTCAAAGCGGCGCTGCCGCTCTAGGGCGCTGGGGCCGTCGTGGTCGGCGTACCACAGGCGAGCGGTGACCCAGTAGCCCGCCGTCCAGCAGAGCGATCGCAGGGCCGGAAACGCCCCAAACGCGGCGAAGTGTACCCGCAGGGTCTCCGCCAGGGCGGCATCCCCCAGGGCGCTGTAGTAGGCGTCGAGAAAAAACTGCCGATCCGCGGCGGGCATCCGGTAGCCCTGGCGACGGCAGATCGTCACCGGCGATAAAAAGTGGCCTAAATCTCCCGCCGGAGAGCTAATTTCGGCCCATTCCCAGTCGACCAGGTAGGCGCGATCGCTCCCCACCACCCAATTCTCGTAGGTGTGGTCGCTGTGCACCAGACACTCGTGGGGATACTGCGCCAGCAGCGCCTCTGCCGACAGCCTGGCCTCGGCCCGAGCCAGCAGCGCCCGCAGCATCTCAACGATCTCCGGCTCCGCCTCGGCGGCATCGAAGTAGGGCTGGGCGTAGGCCTGGGCCTCGGTAAAAAACAGGGTCAGGGGCTGGCTCACCCGCTGGACCGGAGGCACCAGCGAGGCTAAATCTCCATAGCCCGGTTCCAGCGGTAGCCGGTGCAGCGTCGCCAGGGTGGTGGCACAGCGCTGCAGGTGGGGGCGGCTGTAGTCCAGCGGCTCCCCGGCCAGATAGTTGGTGATCAGGTAGGTGTAGGGAAACGCCGCCGTGGGCTCTAGCTGGGCTCCCAGCAGGTCGTGGCCCAGCCCAGTGCCCTTGAGATAGCGTAGGATGGTGCCCTCAAAGGCGGTGAGGCGGCTAAAGTTGCCACCAAAGCGCTGGTTGGGCGTATTCACCGCCACTCGGATCAGCCGTTCGCGACCGGTCTCAGCCGGGGATGCATCGCCGACTCGAAAGATCAGGTTGGCCTCGCCGTGGGCCAGCAGGCTGAGCTGCCCTGGCGGCGGACCGCTGCCCCAGGCCGCAGATTTCCCCTCCAGGGCGTTCTGCAGCTGAGCTTTAACATGTTCGACATCGAGCAAACCGGCAACTGACAAAGGCATTCCCCTAAGACATCCCCACGAGGCCGCAAAATTATGACTACTCTATAGGACATGAATGACGATTCATATTAGCCTCACCTTAAAGTTTCCTGAGAGCCTGCCATCGCAGCGAATATCCCCGCCCAGGACGCCCGCTTGGCCCCTGCGGCATGTCAAGCAACCGGGGCTGGGCCCCGCTGAAGGTGATAGGGTTGGCGTGGCATTCCCTTTATTACGCACAGCTCCAAGCATTGGATGACCTATGTCCTTAACGCCCCAGGATGCAGCCCACTGTGCCCAGCGGCTCAAGGTGCTAGCCGAACCCCATCGCTTGGCCATTCTCCGGCTCCTGTTTACGGGACCAAAACACGTCTGGGAGCTGAATCATCGCCTCTCCCTGGAGCAAAGCCTGCTGTCTCATCATCTGCGGGTGTTGCGGCAGCAGGGCTTTGTCACCTCGAGGCGCGTGGGTAAAGCAGTGCTCTATGAGCTAGCGGCCGAGGCCCGCTCCGCAACGGTTTACGGCGTGGAACTGGGGTGCTGTACCCTCACCTTTGCACCCGACGGCTCCGCCGCCCAAAGCGATCCCCCACGCTAGCAGGGCGAAGGGCACCTCCCCCCGGTAAGGGACTAGCCAATAAATAAAGTCCTAGCGTCATTCCCGCGCAGAGGGGAATCTACCATAGAGTATCCACCTGCTCTGGTACCTTACTGCGCTGCGAATCTCTAATGGTGAGGGGCATCGGGGGACTGGCGGCAGATTGTCGATCGCCCCCTGCAACCAGCCGGGGGATAGGGCAGGCCCCTACTCGAAGGGATCGAAAATGTAGTTATCGGCGTGCTGGTGGGCCTTCTCGCAGTCGGCCTGGCTGCGCACCGTCCAGGCCAGCAGGGGGCGGTTGAAGTGGTGGCGGGCCAGAGTGGTGGGCAGGGTCGGCAGAGCCTTGACGTTGTAGGCGATGAAATGGGGGCAACTGGCCCAGGTGAGCAGTAGATTGCTGCGCAGGAATTTTTGCGGCTGGCTGGCCAGCTGTCCCCGGAGGATTTCGGGGGCGTGGCGCTTGAACCACTGGAGCGATCGCGGGTTGAATGACTGCACTGCAAACTCACCCTGGTAGCCCGCCAGGGTTTTCACCAGAGCCTGCTCCGGGGGGCCAACCTTCTTCTCGTTCTTAATCTCAATCAGCAGCGGCACCCGCCCGTCAACGCAGGCCAACACCGCCGCCAGGGAGGGAATGGTTTGGTCGGTATCGTAGAGGCGCAGCCGCTGGAGGCTGTGGAGGGTTTGGCTGGCGATGCGGCCCTTTTGGCCGGTCAGCCGCTTTAGGTCGCGATCGTGAAACACCGCCAGGTGGCCATCGGATAGCAGCTGCACATCCAGCTCAATGGGGTGCTGGGCCGCGATCGCCGCCTCAAACGCCGCCAGGGAATTTTCTGGCACCGCTGTGCCCTGGTGTAGGCCCCGGTGGGCAATGGGTCGGGTCGTTATCCACTCCATCGGGGGCATCCTCCACCCTGCTAAGCTAAGTTGCACGCCGGTCGAGCTGTATCAATACTTAACAGTACGGCCTCCTGCTTCCCTCGCCAACCCCCTGCCCCCATGACCATCGACACCTGGTTCCCCCTCGCCGTTTACTACGACGATCTGCCCGATGCTGCCCTACACAAGGCTGCCCTCACCGAGGCCATTTTGGACTTAGAGGCCAGCGGCAGCGAGCCCCGCAACTTTCCCGAAATGGCCTGGACCGGCGATCTGCACGGGGTCGAGCGGGTTCACACCGACCCCCGCTTTGCCTGGGTGGTGGCCCAGGTGGAAGCCCATGTGGTTACCTATCTGAAGGAATTGGGCCTCGACCTCAGCCAGATCGAGCTCTACATTCAGCGGGCCTGGCCCGTGGTGTCTCGGTCCCAGCAGGAGGTGGGCGCCCACTGCCACAATACCGCCCACGTCAGCGCCGTGTACTATGTCGCCGTGCCCGAGTCGGGCACCGATGCCGCCGGTTGCCTCACCTTTTTGGACGACGCCCGACCCAATGAGGTCAGCCCCGGCCTGGGCAGCGAAAACACCGACATCGTCGCTAGCTGGAACTACCTCAACCAGGATCAGGCCCTCTACCTACCCACCGAGGGGCGGCTGATTATCTTCCCCGCCAAACAGCGCCACGGGGTATCGCCCAATCACACCGATGACCTACGCCTGTCGCTCTCCTTCGACATTGTGCTGACCGCTGCCCCAGGGCAAGCTGCCGGAGCCTACGAATTTTTGATGCCGCCCCCCCCTCAGTGGCAACGGTTTGGAGCAATGCCCTAGCCTCAAGCAGAACTCGCCATTCAAACGCCTCAGCTGGAGTTTTTTGGGGTGCTGGCGGGGCAAACAGCGCTGGGCCTCTCAGCACAAGAGTCGGGGACATGAAATGGAGGTGAGTTCGATGGACATTCGCAACGATGACCTGACCGGGCCGCAGATCATTGCCCTGCTGCGCGAACACCTGGCCCATATGCACGAGATTACGCCCCCCGGCAGCGTTCACGCGCTGGATCTAGCACGACTACGACACCCCGAAATCACCTTTTGGACGGCCTGGGACGGCGATGACCTGCTGGGCTGCTGTGCCCTCAAGGAACTCGACCCCACCAGCGGCGAAGTCAAGTCGATGCGCACTGCGATCGCCTACCGTCGCCAGGGCATTGCCTCTAGACTTTTAGAACATATTATTGAAGTTGCCCGGCAGCGCAGCTACAGCCACCTGTACCTAGAAACCGGCGCGTTTCCGGCCTTTGCTCCTGCTCTCGCCCTCTATGCTAGCTACGGGTTCGAGTTCCGAGGTCCCTTTGGCGATTACACCGATGACCCCAACAGTACATTCATGGTGAAACAACTCTGAGGAGCCTAGTGCGGCGAACAGCCCTGCTCTCGCGGAGTTAGCGGGAAGCACGTAACGAACATCTGAGTTCGACAACCAGTAAAGTGCTGAAAAAACTGAGGGTTACGCTCAAAGTGTTGCAAATCAAGCACCTTAGCCGTGTCAAGGACTAAGCACTCATCTACCTTGAGGAGGGTATTTTCGCTTACCACCTATCTTTTGCTCGGACAGGCCATAGGCTGTCTGAGCCCACCCAGCTACCCGCCATGGCAAGGGGTAGCTGGGCACGCCCTACCCCAGCTTGAGCAGGTCAATATAAAGGTGAAAGGCATGGTCGAAGTATCTGAAGCATGGGCCCGCGATCGCAATGATTTTGACTATAGTCTTGCCTGCGGATCTGGGCAGAATGCCACAGTCCGCCCTATCCCCGGCGTGCTGCTGATTGGGGGAGCAGATGAAGGTCGAACGGGGGAAGATAACGCCACCCGATGGTTTCTCCAACGGGCCAAGGGGGGAGATTATCTAGTCCTGCGTTCCAATGGCATTGGTAGTCAAGCGGACTGGGTCTGTGAAAACTTTCGAGATTTAATCAATTCCGCCGCTGAACTTTCCATTGATAGTCGAGCCGCTGCCAATGATCCCGAGGTCATTCAATATATTCGCAATGCCGATGCCTTATTTATCGCGGGGGGCGACCAAAATGAGTATGAAGATGATTGGGAAGGCTCCGCCGTAGAAGACGCCATTAATGACTTAATCAATCAGAAACAGGTGCCTGTAGCCGGAACCAGTGCCGGCATGGCTATTTTGGGAGACTATTATTACGCCCCTGCCCACGATGGCTTGCTCAGTTCAGAGATTTTGAATGATCCGTTTCATCACAACACCAAAGATATTTATCGCAGCGATTTTATTCGAGTACCTTTCCTCAAACATGTGATTACCGACACCCATCTAGATCGCCTGAATGACGATCAGACCGAAACTCGATACGGCAGGCTGTTTGGTTTTCTAGCCAGAATTGTGCATGACACAGACAATCGCCAACCCGTATACGGCATTGGGCTGGAAGAAGGGGCCTTTGTAGCCATTGATGAAAAGGGCATTGCCAAGGTGTATGGCAATGGCACCAGCACGGGGCAAGATGCCTATTTTTTGCAGTCGATGGGTACGGCGCCCGAACAGATTCAACCGGGGTTGCCCCTAATTTGGAATCATCACGGCCAAGCGGTGAAGGTCTATCGCATAGCCGGAACTTCAGAGGGCAGTGGGCACTTTGACCTCAATAATTGGTCAGAGGCGTCTGGCGGAGGTTGGGAATATTGGTGTACCACCGGGGGGGCTTCAGGTTTTCAGCAGAGTGAATGCAGGGAGTAAAGATTTTCATGGCATGTTCCCTGCTAGGAAGTACATTAAACTAGCTTAAAATTTGAGCTATGTAGTCTGTCTTCGATGCCGATGACCCCTGAACAAGCTGCTGAAATTCTTCGCCTAAGGGATGCTAAGGTGGCCCCTAAGCAAATTGCCCGTCAATTGAGTCTGAGACCAGCAGAGGTGACGACCTTTATTCGCGACCACGCGGAGGAGAGGTATCTGGTGAAGGCGCGATCGGGGGAGCTGCAACCCCTGCAGGCCTGTCTGGTGAACCAAGGAGCGGCCCAACGCCTCTTAACTAAAAAACGCTCGAAAAATAGCCAGGGGCCTGAAGGGCTGTGCCAAGTGATTGTGGCCCGGCAAGAGCGTAACCGCCTTTTGGTCGGCAGCTACCTGGTTGACCACTGGTGCCTGGGGGTAAAAGATACTATTCCGCCCCGCAAAATGGGCACCAGGGAGTTTCAACTGTTTGTCGAAAGTTGTGGGGGGCGGTTTGGAGAGCCGTTTGTTGATATCACCCTGGAGCAGGCCCAGGCGATCGTCTATGGTGCCGTTGACTATGCCCGCAGCCTTGGCTTTGAACCCCACCGAGATTTTAATACCAAAGCTCAAATCCACCTGGGTCTCAGGCCCGAAACGCTGATTTCCATTGAGTTTGGTGAAAAGGGCCAACCGTTCTTTATCTGCGGCCCCAACGATAACGCCGACAGGGTGATCAAAACGTTGCAAGCTAGTGTGGGCGAAGGGAATTTTCACTACCTGGCGGCGATCGGGGGTTCCGGCATGGGGGATCCGGGCCTGTTTCTGTAAGCTCTGAATTAGCATGGTAGCCAAGCCGTCTAAACCTGACGAAATCGTGGTCTTCTCGATTCTGCGGGAGTCGCAGTGCGATGAGTGTGGCGCGGAGTTGGGGCCGGGGGCGTTGCTGAAGAAGGAAGGCGAAACGGCGCTTTGCCTCTCCTGTGCAGATTTAGCCCATCTGGTCTTTTTGCCCCAGGGCAATGCGGCCCTGACCCGGCGGGCGAGCAAATACTCGACATTGAGGGCGATCGTGGTGCGCTTTAGCCGCTCTCGCCAGCGCTACGAGCGCCAGGGCATTTTGGTGGAAGAGCCTGTCCTACAGCGAGCCGAGGACGACTGCCTGGCCGATGCCGACGCCCGAGAGCAGCGCCGCCTGCGAGAAGCCATCCGCCGAGAAGAGCAGGATGCCGCTTTCATTGCCGAGTTTGCCCACTGTATTCAGCAGCGCTATCCGGGTTGCCCAGCGGCAGAGGCAACACAGATTGCTGGCCACGCCTGTCAGAAATATTCGGGTCGGGTGGGGCGCAGTGCGGCGGCGAAGGAGTTTGCTGCGGATGCCATTGACCTGGCGGTGGCGGCCCATGTGCGCCATGGCCATACGAACTATGATGAGCTACTGGCGATGGGCTGGGAACGCCATGCCGCCCGAGATGCGGTAAGGGGTAATGTGCAGGCGGTGCTTGGCCATTGGGGCGAACCTGCCAGGGGTGTGGCGGCGAATTGACAATGCATCGCCCTACTTCTACTGCCCTTGCTGCTGCAAAAACTCCAACATCTCCCGATAAAACGGCAACGACTTCCCCTGGCTGTCGGCGGCAGTAGCCAATACCCCCAGCAGCTCAACCAGCGCTGTCTGTGTTGCCTCGATCGCCAGCTGCTCAAATGGCTGCCAATTTTCCCCTCGCTGCCCCTGCACCGGAGTCTCAATATAAGCCATCAGCTATTCTTGGGCCACAGCGCCAGCCCGGCGATCAGATACCATCATTCCACCCTACGCCCCCACTTACCACGGCATCAGCTCATAAAACGACTCTTTGCCTAAATGGCGACTGTATTTTTTGACCAGAGCCTTCAGGTCCGTTGAACTATCCAACTCCACCCACCCATCCACCGAGCCGCGAAAGCACCAGCGCTCTACCGAAAACTCTCGGGTCTTTCTATCGTCGAGCACAAACTGCATCATCGGCGAGTAGGTAAACGACTGGGTCAGTCGCTCAACTAAGCCAGCGTCATTCCTAGAAGATGACGAGACTATGGCCATTAAGGCATCTACATTTTGGTCGCAGAGATAAACCATAATCTGGTTGCCTTTAACATCCACGATAAAGTAGTCGAGCTTGGCAATTTTTTTCACCCCATCCCGCACGATCGCCACCTCCTCAGAGGTAATAACTTGAGGCTGAATTTTTCTCAAAAACACCTGGGCATTTGGGTTTTCATAAATTTCATAGCCCTCTGGGATAGCCTCCACCAGGAGGCCGTCTGCTTTCATCGAGAAAAAATACTTGGGCTTGCCCGTTTTGGTAGTGCCGACGTGGAGATAATACGTCTTATTCCTACGGTTTACATATTCAATGGCCATGGCCAATCTCCCTCTTTTCCGTCAAGCAATCCATCCGTTAGACGTTATACCAAGGTCAGCTCAGGATCTGGGCTTTTCCCCAAGACAAGACTCCGCTGCTGGGCTGGGGTTAAATTTACTTCGCTACATAGAGCTTAACTAGAATTTGACCCCGCTAGACAGATAATAGGGATAGGCCAAAACCTTCACGGGGAGCGTCACCATGACCCCGATCGCACCACCTACACCCCAAACCGAGTCACACCGTACCGCAGCCTCCGGCACCCGCTGTCGCATTGTCATCATGGGGGCCGCCGGGCGAGATTTCCACAACTTCAATCTGGTCTATCGCCAAGACCCCACCATGGAGGTGGTGGCTTTTACCGCCGCCCAGATCAGCGGCATTAGCGATCGCACCTACCCCCCCAGCCTTGCTGGCCCCTTCTACCCCCAGGGCATCCCCATTGTCGAAGAGGCCGGGCTAGAGACCCTCTGCCGCGACCACCGGGTCAACCAGGTCGTTTTTGCCTACAGCGATGTGCCCCACAGCCAGGTCATGCACCTGGCATCTAGGGTTCTGGCCACCGGGGCTGACTTTGTTCTGCTAGGCCCAGAGCGCACCATGGTGCAGGCTCCGGTGCCGGTGATTGCGGTGTCGGCGGTGCGTACCGGCTGCGGCAAGTCCCAGGTGACCCGCTGGCTGTCGCACCGGCTGCGCCAGCGAGGTCTGCGCCTGGCGGTGATTCGCCATCCCATGCCCTACGGCGATTTAGAGCAGCAGCGGGTGCAGCGGTTTGCCACCCGAGCTGACCTGGATGCCGCCCACTGCACCGTGGAAGAGCGAGAGGAGTACGAACCCCACCTGGCGGCGGGGAATGTGGTCTACGCCGGGGTCGACTACGGCGAGATTGTGGCCCAGGCCGCCGCCGAAGCCGACCTGATTCTGTGGGATGGTGGCAACAACGACTTTCCCTTTGTGCGGCCCGACTTGCATATTGTGCTGGTTGACCCCCTGCGGCCCGGCCACGAAACCAGCTACCACCCCGGCGAGGCCGTACTGCGCATGGCCGATATTGTCGTGGTGGCCAAGGTCAATGCCGCCGCCACCGCCGACGTGCAGCGGGTGATTGAAACGGTGCGATCGCTCAACCCCCAGGCCAACATTCTGCGGGGCGGTTCCCCCATTACCCTAGAGCAGACTGCCTTGGTCAAGGGTCAGCGCGTGGTGGTGGTAGAGGATGGCCCCACCACCACCCACGGCGGCATGACCTACGGCGCGGGCTACGTGGCCGCCACCCAGGCCCAGGCGGGCCAGATTGTCGATCCGCGCCCCTTTGCCACGCCCGAATTTGCCGCCGTCTATGCCCAGTACCCCCACATTGGCCCGGTGCTGCCCGCCATGGGGTACTCGGCAGCGCAGCTAGAAGCGCTGCGACAAACCCTCAACCGGGCCGAGGCAGAGGTGATTGTGTCGGGTACCCCCATCGACCTGGCGGCGTTGATCGCGGTGAACAAACCCATTGTGCGCGCCCGCTACGAATTTGCTGACCTGGATGAGCCGGGCCTCGCGGCAGCCGTAGAGCAGTTTTTAGATCGGGTCGGGCAGGGCGGGCATGGCCCGAGGCCATGACTTGGAGCAGGCAGGGTCTAGGAAAACCCCGGCCCTGGCAGGTTAGCGTCCTGAAGGTCTATGGCCGCCTGTAGCTATACTGATTTCGTTGCCCTGCCCGCACTGGTTGATCGCCATGATTCCCCCCGCCTCGGATCGTGCCACTACATTGAAGACAGCCTTTCGGGCCTGCAATATTGACCCGCTGACGGGGGATGCGATCGCACGGTACTACGTCGATCTCTCGGCGGTGCGCAAAACTGAGGCGATCGAGGGCGTCAACACGATTCTGGATTTTCAGGAACCGGGGGAGTTCACCACTATTCTGTTTACCGGGCACCGGGGCTGCGGCAAAAGCACCGAACTCAAGCGCATTCAGCACCAGTGGGAGCAAGACTACCGGGTGATCTACCTGGAGGCCGACGAAGAAACCGATATCAACGACGCCGACTACACCGATCTCTACTTGATTGTGATCAAAAAGGTGGAGTACGAGCTGCGGCAGCTCGGTCATAAAGTCGATCCCAGGCTGCTAGCGAACATTGAAGCCTGGTTCAAGGAAGTCACCGAAGAAGACGAACGCTCGGTCGAGAGTTCTATCAGCCTGGAAGGCGAAGTTACCCTGGGGCCAGAAGCGCCGTTTTTGGCCAAGCTGCTGGTCAAGCTCTTGGCGCAAATTAAGGGGTCTGACACCCGCAAAACCACCATTCGCCAAACGCTTCAGCAAGATATTTCGCGACTCAAAGCCGACCTAAACCTGCTGCTCAATGATGCCTACAAAAAGATTAAAGCGACGTATCCCAAGGGCTTTTTGATCATCTTTGACAATCTCGACCGGGTGCCCCCGGCGGTGAGCGATCGCCTGTTTTTCGACTACGGCACCCAGCTCAAAGAGCTGCACTGTACGCTGGTCTATACTGTGCCCATTTCGGCCCTCTATTCGCCCAAAAATTTGAACACCACCTTTGGCAGCGCCCACATTGTGCCGATGGTGAATATTTACCAGCTAGAGCGCGATCGCTGTGATCTTGACTATTACCCAGCCGGTCTAGCGGCGATCGCCGATGTGATCGAACAGCGGGTCAATATCGAGGCCGTATTTGAAACCCGCCAGAACCTGCTGGATTTAACCAAAGCCAGCGGTGGCCATATTCGGCAACTGATGCAGCTGATGCGCATTGCCTGCCAAACCGCTAGCACGCGGGGGCACGATAAAATTATGGATGAGGATGTGACCTACGCTGCAAAGCAGATGCAGTTTGACTTTGAGCGGTTCATTCCCCAAGAACATTACCCCGTACTGGCCCAGGTCTGCCTGAGCAAAAACATCACCAAAGATGACATCGGCCAGCTGATGATGTTTAACCTCTCTGTGCTGGAGTACAACGGCAATACCCGATGGAACTACCCTAACCCCGTGGTGAAGCAAAGTGACGCTTTCCAAGCTGCCCTCAGAGCCGCCCAAGGCAACTAACCCCGACCCAGAGGCGCGCCAGTTTTTGGCTCTCAATCGGCAGTTTTACCGCGAACTGCTGACCTTTATTGACTTTGCCGAAGACTTTACGGTGGGCTTTGTCGAGGTCAATTTTTTGCCCAATGTAGAAATGTTGATCCAGGCGCTAAAGGCCGACCCGAAATGTCAGGATATTCAGTTTGAGGTGATGGATTTTTCGCAGCAGCCTGACTTGCGCTTTCTGCGGGATGAAATTGTGCAGCGCCTACCGACTATTGAGCGACACCCCGACCAAAAATTGGTGCTGGTGGTGAACGGCCTCAAAGATGCCATCGGGGTCAACCTGCAAGGCGACTATCCCCCCGTGCTGCAAGACCTAAATTTTGTGCGCGATGCCTACAAGCGCACCGTGCCCCACCCCATGCTGTTTATTTTGCCCGACTACGCCATTACCCGCCTGGCCAAGTTTGCCCCCGATTTTTGGGCCTGGCGGTCGGGCGTATTTTTGTTTCAAACCCCCCAGGTGACTAAAGACTACGCCCGCGCCGAGACCCTAGAGTCTGACCGCCGCATTGGCTCCTCGGGCCTGCCAGAATCTCCCGAGCGCATTGCCCTGTTAGAAAGCCTGCTGATGGACTGCCGCCCTTCCCCAGGGCGGGCCACCACCACCGCCGACCAAAGCACCTGCAACACCCTACTGCACCAGCTAGGGGTGGCCTACCTGAGCCACCGCGAGACCGCAAAAGCCCAGAATTATTTACAAGAGGCGCTAACCCTGGCCCAACAACGAGACGATGCGCCTCTAACCGCAGAGGTAACCCAGGTTTTGGGGCGCACCCTGGCCCAACAGCGCCAGTTTGAAGCCGCTCAAGTGGCCTACCAAACTGCCCTGGCTCAGTTTCGTCAGTTAGGCAATCAGCGGGGGGAAGCGAATACCCTGTTTTATCTAGGCAATGTTGAGCTAGATCTGCGGAACTTTGCCCAGGCAGAGACGTACTACCAGCAATGCCTGACGATCGACCAAGCCCTTGGTGATGACAACAACACCGCCAGTACTTATCACAATTTAGGCATAGTAGCCGAAGAGCAACGCTGCTTCGAGGACGCAATCGCCTTCTATCAAAAAGCCTTGGACTTCGAAGAAGCTATCGGCGATACTTACAGCACCGCCGGCACCTATCACCAGTTGGGCGGGATAGCCCAAAAACAACGCCGCTTCGAGGACGCGATCGCCTTCTACCAAAAAGCCCTAGAAATTTGTGAAGAGATTGGAGCTGAGTATGATTTGGCCCTTGTACTTCACCAGTTGGGTACTGTAGCCCTTGCGCAACGCCGTTTCGAGGACGCGATCACTTTCTACCAAAAAGCCTTAGACCTCAAAGAAGCCGCAGGTGATACCTATAGCACCGCCAGCACCTATCACCAGTTGGGCAGGGTAGCCCAAGAGCAACGCCGCTTCGAGGACGCAATCGCCTTCTACCAAAAAGCTCTGACCATTTACGAGGCCGCAGCCGATACCTACGGAGCTGCCAGCGTCTATCATAATCTGGGCATAGTAGCCCAAGCGCAACGCCGCTTTGAGGAGGCGATCGCCTTCTACCAAAAAACTCTGACCATCTACGAAGCTGCACATGAAGACTATCAAGCGTCACATACATACCAGGGTTTGGGGTTAATCGCCAAAGAGCAAGGAGATCTGGCCACAGCGATCAACCACTTTCAAACCGCCTTTGCCGCCAGACAAGCCGCCAATGACTGGCGCAGAGCCTCTGCCAGCCTCGCATCCTGGGCCGATGCACTAGCGGCACAGGGCAACACCCCAGAGGCCACCCAACGCTACTTCCAAGCCCTGGCGATAGATCAGCAGCACAACCCAGACTACGTAGACACCGACATCAAAGACCTAGGCCACATGCTCAACCAGCTTGGCGAGGCCCAGTTCCTGGCTCTGTGGCCAGACGACTTAGCTCCAGAGAGTAGCAATAACCTCCGGGCCGCCATCAGGCAAGCGGCCGCCACCGCCAACGAGCCATCCCCCACCCCCCAGGAAGAGCCCTAGCATTGTTGCTTGGGGAGATACCATCCCACCTGCTGTCGCCCCTAAACGTTGCCCAGCTCGAGCGAGGCCAACACCTTGACCTCACTGGTCCAGCGGTTGGCGATGGGCATGCGCCAGCCCATGCCAAAGGCGCGATCGGTCACCTTCAGCACCGGCGGGGCCTGTCGCCGCTTAAACTCGGCCCGCGAGACCAACCGCACCACCTTGTCTACCACCGCCGCCTCATGGCCCGCCGCCACTATGTCAGCCACCGACTCGTGGCGCTGCACCAGGCGTTCCAAAATGTCATCCAGCACGTCGTAGGGGGGCAGCGAGTCTTGGTCGACCTGGCCCGGTTTGAGTTCGGCGCTGGGGGGTTTGGTCAAAATATTGTGGGGAATCAGGGGGCCGGGGTGGGCGCGATCGCCCAGTGCCCCCAGATCGGCGAGTGCGATCGCCCCCTGGCTCCCCTGCTGGTTCAGCCATGCACACAGCGCATAGACCCGCGTTTTGGGCAGATCGGCAATCACCGCCAGGCCGCCGTTCATGTCGCCGTAGAGGGTGCAGTAGCCCACCGCCATTTCCGACTTGTTGCCCGTCGACAGCAGCAGGTGGCCAAACTTGTTCGAAATTGCCATCAGCAGGTTGCCGCGAATGCGCGACTGAATGTTTTCTTCGGCAATGCCGGGACTGGTGCCTACAAACAGGGGGTCTAGCACCTGGTCGTAGGCGGTCATCAGCGGACCGATCGCCAGGGTTTGGTGGGCAATGCCCAGGGTTTGGGCTAGGGCCAGGGCATCGCTGACGGAGTGGTCTGAGCTGTAGGGGGAGGGCATCAGTACACCGAGCACGTTGGCCGGGCCGAGGGCGGCCGCTGCGATCGCCGCCACCAGCGCCGAGTCAATGCCGCCGCTGAGGCCAATCACCGCCTTAGTAAAGCCGCACTTGTGGGTGTAGTCGCGCACCCCCAGCACCAGTGCCGACCAGATCGCCTCGTTGACGTCGGCGGGCAGGGGGGCAATGTCGCCGGGGCACAGGTCCCGCTGAACGGGGTCGTACTCCACCACCGCCAGCCCGGCATGGTAGGAGGGCAGCCGGGCCACCAGATCCCCCTGACGGTCAAAGGCCATGCTGGTGCCGTCAAAAATCAGATCGTCGTTGGCCCCCACCTGGTTGGCGTAGAGAATCGGGCAGCGGAACCGGGTGGCGCTGTGGGCCAGCATGGCGGCCCGCAGCTGTGCCTTGTTCACCGAGTAGGGGGAGGCCGAGAGGTTCACCACCACATCTACTCCCGCCTCCGCCAGATCGGCGATCGGGTTGCGGGGGTAGCTGCGACCGCCCCAAAATTCCTCGTCATTCCACAGGTCTTCGCAGATGGTGACGCCGATGCGAATGCCCCAGTCGCCGCAGGGCAGGGTAAAGCTGCTGGGGCCATGGCCGGGGGCAAAGTAGCGGTCTTCATCAAACACGTCGTAGGTGGGCAGCAGCTGCTTGTGAAACACCTGCTGCACCTTGCCCCCCTGGAGCAGGGCGGTGCTGTTGAACAGGGGTTTTTCGCCGAAGTAGCGAGCTTTGGGATTGGCGGCAGCATACCCCACCAGCACCGCCAGGTGGGGAGGCAGCGCCCGGGCCAAATCCTCTAGGGTCTGGGCCATGGCCTGAATAAAACCAGGCTGTAGCAGCAGGTCGCGGGGCGGGTAGCCGCACAGCACGAGCTCGGTGGTGACGAGCACCTGGGCCCCGAGGCGATCGGCCTGGTGGGCCGCGTCAAGCACCTGCTGGGCATTGCCGGTCAGGTCGCCAATGGTGGGGTTAAGCTGGGCGATCGCAAATTTCATAGAGGTTATATGGCAAAAGAACGAAAATAGAAAACGAAAAATGTAGAGAATGCCGATGGGCTTAAACCTGGCCGTTTTGAGTCGATTTCACCCAGGCCTCACCTGCTCTATGACTTAAAATTTTCCCGCTTATCGGATGCAGGCATTCTTTTTATTCGCCAAGACTTAGCTTAATTCTGGTGCAGCGGGGTTGTTATGTTGCGCCTACCAACTGCAAAATCTCATTGCAGGTTTCCTCTGGTGTCTTTGCTTTTGTGTACACCGTAAATTTTGCAAGATCGTAATTTGAAGGATGTCTTAAAAAATGCTCATTGATGTTTAATTTTCCATCTGGCACGTATTCATTGCGCTCATTTAAAATCTGTACTGATTCATTCAAGTCTGATGAAGGAAGCAGTAGTACGATATTGAGGTAAGGCATTAAAACTCGCTGAACTCTTTGAAATAGAAGGTCGTCCTCATAGACAGAGTGACCAGCCCCAAAATCAATGACACAATTTTTGTGCTCCGACAGAAGCCTCTCTACTGCATGGGCTTCAAAAGGCTTCCAATACTGGTAGATTCCCCAAAATCCCTCAGTTTTCCTTTTTTGCTTTGCTAGTTCCTCATCATATCTAAGCTCTCTGTAGTAATTCCATCGATACTCGTCCATCGAGCGCTGTGGAAGGCCCATCCGAGTAGCTAAAAGCGACCCAACAGTGGATTTGCCAGAACCAATTGGACCTATCAAGATGATGTCTGATGACATGGCTGTTTTTAGTGGCAGTACGGATTTAGATTGGGCAGTGGGAACTTAGCAATGATTTCTTTCCGCTGGTGCGATTCTACTTATTCTGCGGCAGATTGTCAGGATTCACAGGGCATAGATATTTTGGGACGACGGCGCTGGGCTGCCAGGGTGTTGCGCTCCCAAAAGACGCCGTCGGCGTATCCCTGAATGGTGGGGTCGGTTTCTGCTAGAACCAAACGTTTTTCGGCCAAACAGCAGTAGTCGGGGTCTTGCTCAATGCCTACATACTGTCGCCCTAGCTTTTTGGCGACTACAGAAGTCGTGCCGCTGCCAAGAAAGGGATCGAGCACCACATCACCCGCTTGAGAACTTGCTAACAGCAGTTTAGCCACCAGTTTTTCGGGTTTTTGGGTAGGGTGATCGGTGTTTTCAGCCATAGACCAAAAGGGCACAGTGATGTCGGTCCACAGGTTAGATGGGTGGGTGAGACGGTAGTTTTTTGAACCTGTATCGTCCCAGTCTTTGGGTTGTCCGGCTAGGTCTTTGTAGGGGGCCATTACCTTGCGTTTGAGCTTTACAGCCTCGACATTAAAGGTGTAGGTTTCGGAGACAGTACAGAACCAAATATCTTCACTGGCGTTTTTCCAGTTAGATTGGGCACCGCGCCCTTTTTCGCGCTCCCAGGTGATTCGATTTCTGACAGTGAAGTATTTTTCGAGCACTGGATACATGACGGTTGAGGTGGCCCAGTCGGCGCAGAAATAGGCGGAGGCGTTTGCTTTGAGCAGGGGTTTGAGCTGAGAAATCCAGCTGTTGAGCCAGGTGGCGTAGGCGTCGCGATCGCGCTGTCTAAACTTGTTGCCATTGAAATCTTTAGTCAGGTTGTAGGGCGGATCGACAATCAGCAAATCCACAAAATTTCGGGGTAGATGAGGAAGCACACCAGTCACATCCTGGCAAATTGTTTTGTTGGAAATTTCTGCTAGAGAACTGGCTTGACTGAGATTAATTAATCGTTTTGAAAAGGCCTCTCTCTCTTCAGAGGTGAGAGCCAGGGTGCGATTTCTGGGTGCCCTAGTTTTCATCGGCAAATTTTATCTCCTTCTCCACCTGAAAAGCTCTCGCCAATTTTTCGCTTAGATAAACACCATTGGCTTTTCCTTCAGAGGTTCAAAGGCGGCGGCATCAAATCGGTAGAGGCTCGCGGGTCGCCCGGCCCCCCGAGAGGTTTTGTGGCCCGTATCCTGCAAAAAACCCAGCTTGAGTAAGCGGGCGCGAAAGTTGGAATAGTCGGAAAAGCCTTCACCCAGCACCGTGACGTAGAGCTGGTAGAGGTCGCCCAGGGTAAACACCTCCGGCAGTACGTCAAAGGCAATGGGGCTGTACTCGAGCTTGTTGCGCAGGCGACGGTAGCCGTAGCTGAGAATTTCGTTGTGGTCAAAGGCTAGCTGGGGCACCTGGGCCAGGGGATACCAGGCAATGCCGCTGACCCCGTCGGCAATCAGCTCGGCGTCTTCAAACCGCACCAGGGCAAAGTGGCTGACCGACAGGTAGCGCACGTCAAAGGCGTGGGGGGCTTCGCGGGGATCGCGATCGGGACCGCCGAAGGTGTAGAGCTGCTCTAGATATAGGGTGTTGACCCGAATCTTTTCCGCCAGCACCCGGTAGGCCGCCGCTTCCAGGGATTCCCCCTGGCGCACCAGGGTGCCCGGCAGACTCCAGTGGCCCGCAAAGGGCACCTCATGGCGCATCACCACCAGCACCAGCAGTCGATTTTGCTGGGTATCCACGGAAAAAATCACGTTGTCTACCCCCACCTTGAAATCGGCCAGGGGCGTCGAGCTTAGGGGGTGGTTAGGGGTACTGTGGAGTTTTGCGGACATGGGTAGAGGTGGTGTTGAGCAATGTAGGACTGTACCGCCGGGGTGAGGCCGGGGGCAACGGCGGGGTCGATCGGGTCGTCGCACTGGCGGTAGCGCGAGGACGAGACATCGATCGCCGGCATGGTGGCCACGGTGACCCTGGTGCGCTGGCGCAGGGCCGCCAGGCTGGCCTCGGTGAGGTCGTAGCCGGGGCGAGGAATCACTAAAAGGCTCACGGCCTGAAGAATCTCGTCGGCCCGATACCAGGTGGGCAGCTGCTCGACCAGGTCGGCCCCCACCACCAGCCAAAAATCCGCCTGGGGCCAGATTTGCCGGGCCCGTTCGAGGGTGACGACGGTGCGCCTATGGCTCAGTTCAGGGTGCACCTGCACCCGCTGGGCAGGCCCATCCAGGTCGTCGATCAGCAGCTCCAGCATGCGAAAGCGATCGCCCAAATCGGCCTGGTGCGACTTAAAGGGGTTATTCGCCGTCCACACCGCCACATGGTCAAACTGGGTAGCCAGCCAGGACAAAATCACCCCATGGCCCCGGTGGGGCGGGTCGGCGCTGGTGCCAAACAGAGCAATCCTTTGAGTTGGAGTCATGGCAGGGAGGGCTTAGGGCAACGGTTGAGCCACCTGACGGCGGGTCTTAGCCGTCAGTTCGACCAGGGCATCTGACAACTCTACGGCATAGTTTGCTGGATTTTGGAGCTGGCGAACGGTGGTGGGCAGGGCGGCGACGGCGGCGGTGGTGCGATCGCGAATCGTCTCCAGGCTATCCGGAGCTCTGCACACCTGCCCCTGCCGCATCACCGGCTCCAGCAGGGGCAGCTCCCCCGGGGCTGGGGGTTCGGTGACCAGCCCCAGGCGATCGCCCAGCGCCTGCCCATCCCGGTAGCGGCGAAAAATTTGCTTACGCCCTGGCAGCGTCGCCTTTTGGTCAGACTCCTTCATCACCGCACTGCCGCCGAATTCGACCAGCTTGTACACCCCGTTGACCGGTGCCCCGGTGACCAGCCGGGTGCCCAGGCCATAGCCGTCGATCGCCGCCCCGGCCCGCTGTAGCCGATCGATCTCGTACTCATCCAGATCACCACTGGCCAGAATTTTAGCCTCAGGCAGGCGCGATCGCACCGCCTTCGACAACTCAAGTAGATTCCCCGAATCCAGCCGCACCGCCGCCACCGGCGGCCCTCCCGCCGCCACCTGGGCGGCCAGCCGCTCCGCCGCCGCCACGGTGTCGTAGGTGTCGATCAGCAGGGCCGCCCCCGGAAAGTAGCGCTGAAACGCCTCAAAGGCATCGTCTTCGCTCCCCTCCAGGGTGGTAAAGGCCATCACCAGGGCATGGGCCATGGTGCCCGCTGGCTGACGCCCCAGCTGCACAGCGGCCAGCACATTAGAGGTAGCGTCTAACCCTCCGGCCAGGGCCGCCCGCGCCGCCCACAGCGATGCCTGGGGGCTAAAGGCGCGGCGAGTGCCAAACTCCAACAGCTGAGCGGTTGGCCCGGCCACATCCCGCAGGCGAGCGGCGCGGGTAGCCACCAGGGTTTGGTAGTTGAGGGTGTTGAGCAGGTAGGTTTCGGCAATCTGGGCCTGCCACAGGGGCGCTTCTACCCGCAGCAGGGGCTCCTGGGCAAACACCACCGTGCCCTCGGGCACCGCCCACACATCCCCGCTGAAGCCGCCCGTCTCCAGAAGCTGCCAAAAGCTATCGGGGGCATGGTCAAACAGCCCCGTTGCCCGCAGGGCCGCCAGGTGCTCCACAGAGAACCGCAGGTGGTTCAGGTAGTCGATGGCCTGGGCCAAGCCCATCGCCACCAGGTAGCCATAGCCCGCCGGCGGACGCCGGGTAAATAGCTCGAAACTGGCTCGGCGATCGGCAATGCCTTCGCCGGCGTAGCAACTGGCCATGGTGAGCTGGTACAGGTCCGTGAGTAGGCCGTAGTCCTCAGGGGCGGCCTGCATTGCCGAGTAGGTCATTAGGGTTGCAGTTATTTTAGTTATTTATACTATAATTATGGTCGAGCGTTAAGGGTTTTGGCTATAAATTTTCCCGTCATGGACCAGAAACGATGCATGGTTTTGGTAGATTCTACAAATATAGGCGATCGCCAAGGTCAGAGGGTAGCGGCCGATCGCAGCAGTATGATCCTCCGGCGAACGCTTCAAGATCTGTCACAGGGCCGACGTTAAGCCCCCATCCCGGCATCTATCGTCCATCAATACTGGTTTAGCGCAACCCTGGTTCAGAACCGTGATGGAGAACCGGAGGCCAATCCATGAACCACCTGACTGGTTCGGAGCACCGCCCCTGGCAGACAGCCCACCTTCGGGCTGTCACACCCAGCACCCCAACAACACTAAGTAAATGAACACAACCAAACGAGTAACCCCTGGGAGGATAGCGATGAATCTGACCCACACCCTAGAACTGTTCGATACCCCGAAACCCGCTCGGGTAGAACGCTCCATTACCGCCCAAGATAAAGGGCGCGTCTTTTACGAGGGCACCTACTGGCCCGCCCAGCTCTACCCGGTGGTGGCCGGGGTCAACTATGCCCTAGCCCCGTCTAGCCTGGTGACCGTCATCGGTCGCCGGGGGTTAACGCTCCTGGTATCTCCGCCGATCGCGGCGGCCTGGGCCTGAGACCAGGGCCGGGGCCCTGGCCCCGGCAAACCCGTATTTTCTGCAAAGATCCCTGAAAATCCCGCAGGAACCACTATAGTTAGAGTAATCAGATGATTTCCCCTGATTACCCTCGACCCTATGGATAATCTGGCCCAAAGCCTACTGTGGCTGGCCTGGGAAACGAGCCCAGATGCTGAGTCTATTCCCGCAGGGCCAGCGCCTACAGCGCAGGACAGCGCCGTTTGCCTCACCACCAGTAAGGCAACGGCCCGATGGAGTCGGTCTTTGTCCATTGTTGCCGGGGCCATCGTTCTGGGTAGTAGCCTGGGCACACCGGCCTCAGCCGCCTCCCGGTTTGGCGATACCGTCTATGTCAGCACACCATCGGGGTACGCCCTCAACGTACGCTGGGGCCCTAGCACCAGCAACGGCATCTATCGTCGGGTGCGTCGGGGGTCTGCCCTTCAGGTATCTGGGGTCCGCCGCAACGGCTGGGTGCAACTCGTGGATGCGACCTGGGTAGCGGGTAATCTGGTCAGCGCCTCCCCCGTGGGCCCCGTCCCCAACCCCTCCCAACCGGGCAACGGTCGCAACCTGGCGACGGTGATTACCCCCCAGGGCTATGCTCTCAACATTCGTAGCGGCCCTAGCACCAGCAGCCCCATTGTGGGGCAGTTTCTCAACGGCAGCCAAATTCCTCTCACCGGGCGGTTTAGTGTCGGCTGGGCTCAGCTCACTAATGGCAACTGGGTCGACAGCAAATACGTTCGCTACAGCGGCCCAATTTATGAGGGTACGCAACCCCCCACGGTGCCGACCCAACCCGTCAACCCCAGTGCCGATGTGATGGAGCTGCAGCGGCTGCTGCGACAGCTTGGCTATCTGCCCCCCAGCTTCGTTGTCACAGGCATCTACGACACCACCACCCAGAACGCCGTTCGCGAGTTTCAGCGGGTCAACGGGCTGCCGGTTACCGGCACAGTCGATGCCGCCACCTGGAATGCCCTATACCGGGCCACCACCCCAATTCCATCCCCTAGTCCTAGTCCCAGCCCCAGTCCTAGTCCCAGCCCCAGCCCCACACCATCTCCCACCGGCAGCCGACAAATGCGCATCGTTACCGACGGTGACTCCACCTCGGTATTCAGCGGCCCCGGTGCCGAATTCGACTTCCTTAGAACCGTGCCCAATGGCTCCATAGTCACCATCACCGGGCGCACCTCCGGTAATTGGTCCGAGCTGATCGACGGTGGCTGGATCTTTTCCCTCTGGCTAGAGCCAGTATAGATACTGGGCTTAAACACCCACGCTAACCACTCCTTCTAGCTCTTTGCGAATCGCTAAAAAGCCCGCCCTCTGGCCTGGGCCAAAGCATAGGTATATAGGCTTATTTCATTTAATAAAGCCTATGCTTTGAAAAAGTTCATAGGGAAAAATCAGAAAAAGTCCTAAGCCCTTCTCTACCAAGGATTTAGGGCTTTCGGCTGGACTGCGAACTAGGGCAGCGATAGCTTAACAACTTGTGACTTCGTGACGTTATGTGTATAACAACACCTATAGATTGCTATTGAGCTGGTCAAGCTCTCGTTGGCAATAGATCGGTACAAAACCCGAAGATTTTGTAGATAGGCAGTTCTGGCCGACCCTGGCAAATCTAATTAGGGGTTGCAGAGCATTTGGGGATCCTTGCATTGTTGAACAACACTGAACCATCTACCGCTGTTTGGGCCTCGCTGAAAGAAACCGCCCTTCAGGTACTAAAGCTGGTCGATATTCGACTGGCTCTGCTGATATGCCTAGCTACGTTCATGCTGGCGGTGGGGCTTGACTCCTCGGGCAACGCGGCCCAGGCGGCTGACTTAGTGGGCCAGTCGTCTCCGGTACCTGTGACCCTATCCGCTGGGGCCGAGGCATTGCTTTCAATCCCTCAAAACTACCCGGCCTCGGTCGACAGCGAGGTCCAACAGGCTACCGCCCGTCGCCTGCGTCATAGTAGTCTGACCGGTGCCAGCCTGATCAACAATCGACTCACCGACGCCTATCTCTTTACCGATTTGCCCTCTGAGCGGTAGCTGTGGGATTTCCCTTCTGCAACAATCTCCAGAACCCCTGACAACCGAATTAACCGGCAGCGCCGAGGGCTTAGAATACAATGTTGGCCCTTGGCGCTGTTTCCTCTAAACTGCTCCCGTAGGTTCAACACCTAGGTGCTGTCTATCCCACCCAGATTGCTCATTCCTTCACGTCGGCATCCCCTATGACCTCCTCCATTCGTTTTCTTATGTGCGCTCCCCACCACTACGAGGTGGACTATGTCATTAACCCCTGGATGGAGGGCAACATTCACCGGTCGTCGTTGGAGACGGCCCAAGCGCAGTGGCAAAGCCTCTATCAAATCATTGCCGCTCGCGCCGATGTCGCTCTAGTCAAACCCCAGCAGGGCTGGCCCGACATGGTATTTTCCGCCAACGCAGGGCTGATTCTGGGAAACCAGGTGGTGCTCAGTCGCTTTTTGCATCCCGAGCGCCAGGGCGAAGAGCCCTTCTTTAAAGAGTGGTTTGAAGCCCAGGGGCACGAAGTATTTACCCTGCCCGATGAGCTGCCCTTCGAGGGGGCTGGTGACGCCCTGCTCGATCGCGAGGGGCGCTGGCTGTGGGCGGGCTACGGCTTCCGTACCGAGCTCGATTCCCACGGGCTGGTAGCCCAGTGGCTCAACATTGAAGTGCTGTCGCTACACCTGATGGATGAGCGCTTTTACCACCTAGACACCTGCTTCTGCCCCCTCACCGGCGGCTATCTGCTCTACTACCCCCCCGCCTTTGACGCCTACTCAAACCGACTCATCGAGCTGCGGGTACCCCCCGAAAAGCGGATCGCCATCGACGAACCCGACGCCATCAACTTTGCCTGCAACTCGGTGAACATCGATCGCACCGTGATTATGAACAAGGCCAGTGATGAGCTTAAGGCGCGGCTAGCTGAGGCCGGCTTTGAGGTGGTCGAAACACCACTGACTGAGTTCCTCAAAGCTGGGGGGGCCGCCAAGTGCCTGACCCTGCGGGTAACCGAGCCGCTGCACCCAGAACCTGCCCGGGAAGGCTTGCTGTCGCGCACCGTGACCATGACTGGCCACCTGCTCGATTCGGGGCTGGTCAGCCGAGCGCTGGACTTGATCATGGAAGGGGGCGGCAGCTTCCAGGTGCTGAACTTTGACCTGGGCGAACAGCGCCAGAGCACCTCGTCGGCAGACATTCGGGTGTCGGCCCCCAGCCATGAAATCATGGACGAGATCATGGCCCAGCTGATTGACCTGGGGGCCGTGGCCCTGCCTGCCGAACAGCAGAATGCCCGGCTGGTCACCATTACCCAGGCCGGTGTTGCCCCTGACGATTTCTACAGCTCAACCATTTACCCCACAGAGGTGCGGGTGCAGGGGCAGTGGGTGCGGGTGCAAGGGCAGCGGATGGACGGAGTGATTGTGGTGTCGGCTAACCCGCCGCTGGCCAGCTGCAAGCTGCTGCGCGACCTGGCGGTGGGTGACCAGGTCATTGTCGGCTACGACGGCATTCGCAGCGTGCGCAGCACCAAAGACCGCAGCCGCTCCGCAGGGCAAACCGAAGAATTTAGCTTCATGGGGTCGGGGGTTTCCAGCGAACGTCGGGTAGAGCTAGTGGTGGAGCAGGTGGCCTGGGAACTGCGCCGCCTGCGCGACCAGGGCGGCAAAGTCGCCGTGGTGGCTGGCCCGGTGGTGATCCATACTGGCGGCGGCGACCACCTGTCCCGGCTAATTCGCGAGGGCTACGTCCAGGCGCTGCTGGGGGGCAATGCGATCGCCGTACACGACATTGAGCAGGCCATGCT
>JBGSNT010000248.1:0-9114 GCA_041739575.1 Nodosilinea sp.
GGTCTGCAGTAATCGGCTGGGGTGCGCTACCCACCTCGGCGGGGGTGTGGCTGCGATCGCCGCCTCACCCCTAAACGACAGGTCAATTTGGCCGTAGAGGCTAGCTTAGACCCGAAATGATGTGGTCTAGATAGACATCCATTTCTTGGCCGGCATCGGCACCAACTCGCTGAGTTACCACTTCCTTCATCGTCTGAACCGCCTGAATGGTGGGCTCAATGGGTACCCCTAAGGAGCTGTAGGTTTCGCTCAGCCCATTCAGCACCCGCTCATCCAAAATGGATGCATCTGCCGCCAGCATGGCATAGGTGGCGTAGCGCAGAAAATAGGTCAAATCTCGCAGGCAGGCCGCGTAACGTCGGGTCGGATACATGTTGCCGCCGGGGAGGGTGATATCTCCGTACAGCAGGCTTTTGGCTACGGTTTCGCTAATAATACTGGCCGCACTATCGCCAATCTGACCGGCGGCTTTAACGCGCAGGGTCCCGCTTTGAAAATACTTCTTGAGGGCATCTAGCTCGGTTCCTTCCAGGTAGTTGCCTTTCTCATCAGCGGGGTTGATGACGGCGGTAATGGTGTCTTGCATGGCTTTCCTTTTCTAGAGCGTTAGATCAAATGTCGAGCAGTAAGGTAATTTCTGAGAAAGAAGATACCCCCCCTGTAGGGGTGCAGAGCCTACGCCCTTGAGCGGAGTCAAAATTCTCGGGTATTTTCGTTTCCAGAATTGGCCTAAGTAGATCGAAATTTACGACTTTCATTAGGCAAATTCGGCCCTAAAGTGAGTGACTGGGCACGTTACGTCAGGGTTAGACTCAGGCCCAAGATGTCAGCCAGGCGCTTAGAACGCCCGAATCAGCTGGTCAAAGTAGGGCGCGGCTAGGGCTCCTTCCTCAGAGCTCAGATCTCCCATGGCCACTTCCTTAAGACACTTCATTGCTAGCTTTAGATTGGCCAAGGGTACACCCAGTGAGACGTACATATCGCGCATACCGTCTAGGCCAATATCTTCTAGCGGCTTAGAATTGCCGGCCAGCACGCAATAGCTAACGAGGCGAACATACCAGCCCTGATCCCGCTGGCAGAGAGCAGTTTTTTGAGGGTTGCCGCTGTTGCTGGGGGTATTGGGGCACTGTGCCCAGAATCGTTTGCTGCCTTCGCTAACAATTTTTTGCTCGTTAGCCGCCAATTTTTGGGCAGCGCTAATGCGAACGGTACCGTTACTAAAAAAGTCTTGAAGCTTACTCAGCTCAGCACTGCTGAGAAAGCGATTGGCTTCATCCGATTGAGCGATGACCTTGGCAACAATACTCATGAAAAAAATCCTCCTGGATGAACTGAATGGTAATTGAACTCGGTAGCAGTAGAGACATCTTTAGCGTTAGATCCAAATCGTGACTAGGCTAGGTTTGAGCTACTAAATGCAACAGTGTCTGCAGCACTCTGAGCTAGGACGGCCTCTAAAATACCTAAAGTATTGCTTGAGGTCGTTCTGTCTACTGAGTGGCTGTCTGACAAAAAGCCACAGGAATTAGTAGCGCTGAAACTGGCATCGCCTCGGCCCGAGCATTGATGGCTCATTTGGTCGCCACCAGAATCGGCTTAGTTGATCTAATTCAGATCAAGTTATCTAACTAAAAATGTCTCAACATCAGTCGGTCTGGACGGTTTGTTTTGCGAGGAAAATAACTGCTTATTATTTTGCGAAGGCAAATTACTGAGTCATTCACCTACCCCTAAACAATAAAATCCGTGGGTCACTATCCGACCACTTTCTTCAAGAACCATACATATAAGTATAAGTATGTTTATCTATGGAAAAAGAATTTTGTGTATTTCAATAGTTACCCTAAAGAAATAGAGAGGCAGAGCGGGTATATCCAATTTTTTAATGACTATTAGGTGCTTGGTGCCTACACTTGGTGCCTACGTTGGGGCGTCAGCGCTAGGCTAGTGGCAGTGCTGCTCCTTTGCTTGCAGTCTGTCCTCGATCGGACGGCTGAGGATATTGCGGAATTAACCGGTGTCACCGTCTCTAGCCGTACACGACAACGCCTATTGCATCGTCATTCATCTAATCTACGGGCCTGTCTCAACTGCAAGTCTCACCTACAAGACAGAGCTAGTCAGCGAGGGCGGTCATTTCAGGGCCGGGAGGTTAGACTATTGAATAGCCTGACCGGTATCCAGGGATACTGGCTTTGGGTACAATCTCGCCGAGTTAAACCATCTATGTCCCTACGTTTTTCTGGTCAGCCAGTGTCCATGCGGTCGAGCGCTAGAGCAACCGGTCTGCTCACCATTGGCTGGTTTTTGCTGCAAAGCCTCATGCCCCTGCCCGCTGCCCTGGCCGACACCGATCCGGAGGGGCTCACCTACGGGCAATTTTTACAAAAAATTGAGCAGGGCGAGGTGGCACAGGTAGAGCTCGACGAGGCCCGAGGCGTTGCCTATGTGACCCTAGACGGGGCGGTCAAAGATGCACCTCCCCAACAGGTGGCGCTGTTTGCCGGAGAGCGCAATGCCGAACTCATTCGCCTCCTGCGAGAGAACGATGTCGATGTGGACATTCGCGACTCCTCCAGTAGTGGAGCGCTGGCTTGGCTGGCGACCAACTCGCTGCTGGCCCTGATTCTAATTTTTGGTCTGCTAATGTTGCTGCGGCGATCGGCGGCGGGGGCGGGCAGCGCCATGAGCTTTGGCAAATCGAAGGCTCGCTTTCAGATGGAGGCCAAAACCGGCGTGGTGTTTGACGATGTGGCCGGCATCGAAGAGGCTAAAGAAGAACTGCAAGAGGTGGTTACCTTTCTTAAAAGCCCGGAGAAGTTCACCGCCATTGGCGCGCGCATTCCCAAGGGGGTGCTGCTGATCGGTCAACCAGGCACGGGGAAGACGCTACTGGCCAAGGCGATCGCAGGTGAAGCCGCCGTTCCCTTCTTCAGCATCTCGGGCTCTGAGTTTGTGGAAATGTTTGTGGGGGTGGGCGCGTCGCGGGTGCGCGACCTGTTCCGCAAGGCCAAGGAAAATGCCCCCTGCATTGTCTTTATCGATGAAATTGACGCCGTCGGTCGTCAGCGGGGGGCGGGCATCGGCGGCGGCAACGACGAGCGCGAGCAAACCCTCAACCAGCTGCTCACCGAGATGGATGGCTTTGAGGGCAACAGCGGCGTTATCGTGATTGCGGCAACTAACCGGGTGGATGTGCTGGACCTGGCGCTGCTGCGTCCGGGCCGGTTTGACCGCCAGGTGGTGGTTGACCTGCCCACCTACAAGGGGCGGCTATCGATTTTAGAAGTGCATGCCCGCAACAAAAAAATTGAATCGGAGGTTTCCCTAGAGGCTGTGGCTCGCCGTACCCCCGGTTTCTCTGGGGCAGAGCTGGCGAACCTGCTCAACGAGGCGGCGATTCTCACCGCCCGTCGCCGTAAGGAGTCCATGGGCATGGGCGAGATTGAAGATGCGATCGATCGCATCACCATTGGCCTCAGCCTTACCCCGCTGCTCGACAGCAGCCGCAAGCGCATGACCGCCTACCACGAGGTGGGCCACGCCCTGCTGACGACGCTGCTCACCCACTCGGATGAGCTGAACAAGGTGACGATTATTCCGCGATCGGGCGGCATTGAAGGGTTTACCCAGTCGCTGCCCAACGAAGACATCATCGACAGCGGTCTCTACACCCGCAACTGGCTGATCGATCGCATCACCGTGGCCCTCGGGGGCTATGCCGCTGAGGCCGAGGTATTTGGCGACGACGAAACGACCACCGGGGCCAGTGGCGACATTCAGCAGGTGAGCAACCTGGCCCGCCAGATGGTCACCCTTTACGGTATGTCAGAGCTGGGCCCGGTGGCCCTCGAAAGCATGGATAACCAGGTCTTCTTGGGCCGCAACCTGATGCCCCGCAGTGAGGTATCGGAGGAAATGGCCAGCAAGATCGATGCCCAGGTGCGGGGCATTGCCCTGTCGTGCCTGAACCGGGCCCGGACTATGCTGCGCGAACACCGCGTGCTGATGGATCACCTGGTAGATGTGCTGCTGGAGCGGGAAACCGTCGATGGCGACGAGTTTCGTCAGATTGTTAGCCAGTACACCCAGATTCCTGAGAAGTTTTTGGTTAAAGCGAGTTAAAGCAATCGACTATGGCGCTTGCGATCGCAGATCTGATCTCTAAACTCGAAGCCTGGGCCAACCCCGCTTGGCAGGAAAGCTGGGACAACTGCGGCTGGCAGGTGCAGCCCGGCATTCTCGATCAGCCCGCCAACGTACTGGTGTGCCTGACCCCCACCCTGGCGGTGATGGCCGAGGCGCTGGCCCTGCGGGCTCAAGGCGTCGGCGTAAACCTGATTTTGGCCCACCACCCGCTGATCTTTAGCCCCCTCAAATCTGTTACCCAGGGCGACCCGGTGGGGGAGATGGTGCAGCAGGCGATCGCCCACGGCATTGGCATTTACACTGCCCACACCAACCTTGACCAGGTGCACGATGGCACCGCCGACCTGCTGGCCCAGGTGCTGCGCTTGCAAAACCCCGAACCGGTGGTCCCCACCCAGCCGGGCATTGGCTACGGGCGCGTGGGCGGTCTTCACCCCGCCCTCAGTTTGCAAAGCCTGTTGGATTTGATCCAGGCCAAGCTCTCGCCGCCGCGATTGATCTATTCCCCCGCCGCAGACTTAAACCAAACCATTAGCCGGGTGGCGGTGCTGGGGGGTAGCGGGGCCAGCTTTATGGCGGCGGTAGCCAAGACTGGGGCCCAGGCCTACCTGACCTCAGACTGCAAGTTTCACCAGTTTCAGGAAGGGCGCGATCGCAACCTGGTGCTGATCGACGCGGGCCACTACGCCACCGAGCGCCCCGCCTGTGCCCGCCTGGCGGAGATTGTGCAGCAGTGGGGTGCCCCCTGGGCACAGCTCAGCCAGCAGGACGAAGACTTTCGCCAATTTTGGGGCAGTTAACTCTCCTCCTTGGAGGGGTGCCCGCCGGGCTTCGGCGTGAGCTCAGCCGAACGGCGGGGTGGGTCAACCCGCCAAACAAGCCCACTGCTTACCTTGGGAGTTCCCACTTGCCAGGCGTAACCCACCCCTACCCCTCCGAGGAGGGGATGAATTGGGCTATTTTTTGCCATTTCGGGGGCTGAGACTATAGTTAGAGAAACTGCCCTAGCCCTGCGATGCCAAAAATCCTTATTCTTGCGGCGAACCCCACCAATACCAGCCGCCTGCGCCTCGACGAAGAACTGCGCGACATCGAAGCGGGGCTACGCCGATCGCAGCAGCGTGACCAATTTACCCTCAGCCAGCGCCTCGCCGTGCGGCCCCGCGACATTCAGCGGGCCATGCTCGAAGAAACGCCGCAGATCGTCCACTTTTCGGGCCATGGCGATGGCGCAGAGGGGCTGGTGTTTGAGGATGAAACTGGGCAGGCCAAGGTTGTCTCTGGGGCGGCCCTGGCAAATTTGTTTGCCCTGTTTGCTGACCCGGCAGAGTTCCCCGAGCCGATCAACTGCGTGGTGCTGAACGGGTGCTACTCAGCGGTGCAGGCGGAGGCGATCGCCTTGGTCATGCCCTACGTGGTGGGCATGACCAAGGCGATCGGTGACAGAGCGGCGATCGCCTTTGCCGTCGGCTTTTACGATGCCCTGGGGGCCGGGCGCACGGTGGAGTTTGCCTACAAGCTGGGCTGTGCGGCAATCTCCCTGGCGGGCATGCCCGAAAACGCCACCCCCATCCTGATTAACAAGACACCCTCCCCATCACCCCCACCCTCCCCATCACCCTCCCCAACCATCCCCCAAGACCGTGCCGACCTACGCCAGTTTTTGGTCAACGACCTATCTGATCCCCAGTTTGAAGACTTGCTGGCTGACCTGAACCCGCCGAGGGGCAATCTTCCCCCACAAAATGCCGCTCGATGGCAGCGAGTGTCGGCCCTGTTTGACTGGTTAGAAAGCCCGCTTGGGCCAAAACTTGACGGCTTGCGAACCGCTTTAGGCAAAACCTTAGACCCTCGCTAGCCCCTTCGACAGACGACAACCCACCGTCGGAGGGGCTAACCGGGAACTCATCGGCGCGCAACATTGGTGTAGACCAGTCGGTTGAGCGGTCTAACCTGGTGTCTGGGGATGGCAACCGCATCGATCAGTCACGCACGGTTAACAACTACTATGGCCTGCCAGAGGCTAAACCTGCCCCCAGCCGCCGAGACCGCAACGAAAAAACGTTGATCAATGCGGTGTGGACTGAGGTGGATGACCGCCTGCGCCAGTCGCTGCACAATGCTATTTTGATTCGCCTCGATATGGCCGAGCAGCGTAGCCAGGTCAGCCGCCCCTGGGATGCCGAACTGCGTACTGCCGAGCAAAGGTCTAAACCCCTGGCCCCCGGCACCCCCATTGCCGAGGTGTTTGACCGCACCGATGTGGGCGGCAAGCTGCTGATTTTGGGCAACCCCGGCGCGGGCAAAACCACCACTATGCTCGACATGGCCGCGACCCTGGTGCAGCGGGCGAATGGCGATGCCGATGAGCCGATACCGGTGATGGTAAACCTGTCGTCGTGGCAAAACTCCAAACAGAGCTTTACCGACTGGTTGCTGAATGAGCTAAAGCTGAAGTACGGTATCTCGGCCAAACTGGGGCAAACCTGGCTCAGCGAGAAAAAGCTGCTGCCTCTGCTGGATGGCCTGGATGAACTGCCCCCCGCCCGCCAAGCACCCGTGGTGCAGGCGATCAACACCTGGCTACAAAGCGAAGCGGGCGCACCGCGACTGCTGGTGTGCAGTCGCATAGAAGAATACGAACTCTACGCCGAAAAGCTGGATCTAAACGGAGCCATTTGCCTGAACCCGCTGACCGATGAACAGCTACACGATTATCTAGCCTCTTTGCAGATGGAAAGCCTGTGGGACACCCTACAGCACGACGCAGACTTGCTAGCGCTGGTACGCACCCCGCTGCTGCTGAGCGTGACGATTTTGGCGAATGATGATCTAGATGAAAAACATTTGAGCCAGCTGCAGACCACCCAAGAGCGGCTCGACTACCTGCTCGATGCCTACATTGGGCGGCGGCTGCACGAGCCAGTGGCTAGCAAAGCATACCTACCAGGTAAACAGCCTACGGCGCAGCAAACCCGGCACTGGCTGGTGTGGCTGGCCAGGCAATTAAAAACCCAATCAGAAGATGAATTTTTGATTGAAAATATACAGCCTTCTACTTTAAAGCAAAAGCATCGCCACATAAATTATATAATTTTATTCCTTGTCCTTAGAGGTTTGCCATTAGCTTTAACTGTTCTTTCTGCAGGAATAATAGTCATTTTTCTGAGGCTGTCGAGCCTAATTGATGGGAATGAAATGACTAGCATGCCGAAGCCTAATTTTGCCTGGATTCTTTCATTTCTATCGACCGCTTTTTCGCTTGCATGGATTATCGGCATCATTATCGGTTTAATAATCAACTTTGAATCAATTCATTCAATAAAAACAATTGAAAGGCTTTGTTTCAGCCAAAATGCATTCAAAAAATTTGTTTTTTCGTTTGGGAAAAATCAATCTTTTAATCTAAGTATGTTAAAGGGGATAATTTTAGGATTTTTCTTTTCAGTAACTATCCATTTGTGGGGGAATGATGCTGTAAAGGGAAGCCTGGAAAATAGTGTTTCAATTTCTCTTCCATTTGCTAAGCTTTCAGGAATTTTTTGGTTCGGGGTAACATCTGGAGGTTTGCTAGGTTTTTGCCTTGGAATATCAAATGAAATGATTGATTCACTGAAGTCAAGTATGACTCAGAAAGAAATCCCGAATTCTGGGATTATTCAATCAATTAAAAACGTGCCAATTTTGCTGATTTTGTCAACATTTTTGACTACGTTTATTTTTTGTTTATTTTCACTGATTGCAGAAAAAGATTTTTCTGGTTTGCTATCGACGATTTTCCTGGGTCTTGTAATTCTCCCATTTTTGCTTGTTTTCTCAGAAGGCATGCTTCCTTTCTTTCAGCACTTAGCTCTGAGAATAATTCTCTATTTTTCGCGCGAAATTCCCTGGAACTATGCCCGTTTCCTAAACCACTGCACCGATCGCCTCTTGTTGCAGCGGGTTGGGGGTCGCTATCGGTTCATTCACCGCCTGGTGCAAGAGCGCTTTGCCGCCATGCCCTTAGAAAGCCGAAGGGTGGGCAGGTGAGAGGGTGGGCGGTGAAGGGTTAGGGGCAGAAATGATGCCGAAGCATGGGCTTGTTGTCTACTGGAGTGAGGACGATCAGCCTTTTGTCGTTAAAGCCCCTTAACACCATTTAGCTATGGCGATAGAGATAGGGCTATCCTAGAAAAGGTGGAGCATGCATCCCATTAGGCTTAACTATGAACATCACCATCGACATTCCTGGCGATATTGAGCAGCGTTTGCAGGCCCACCTGGGCAATTTGTCTCAAAAAGCTCTGGAAGCTGTTGCGATTGAAGCCTACCGCTCCAGGCTCATTAGTGCGGCAGAGGTTCAGCAGATGCTGCAGCTCCCTTCGCGCCTAGCTGCCGATGCCTTTCTAAAAGCCCATGGTGCTTATCTACATTATTCAGAGGCCGATCTTGAGCAAGATTTGCAGGCGATCGATCGCGCTTTAGCTAAGCTGCAATGATCATTTGCGATACTTCACCCATTTGCTACTTAATTTTGATTGATCAAGTAGATATCTTACCCCAGCTCTTTGAGGTAATTACTATACCTATTGGCGTCAAAGATGAGCTGGTAGCAGAACAAAGCAATGAGGCTATTCAGTCTTGGGCTCTAGCTCCGCCAAGTTGGGTCAACATCCAACCCGTTCCTCAACTGATCGAGAATCTACCACCAAAGCTTGGTCTGGGTGAGCGCGAAGCCATATCACTAGCGGTCAATCTTCAATCTGACCTCATTATTTTGGATGATTGGGAAGCTCGTCAGGCTGCCCTGGCTCAAGGTTTGACAATTACAGGCTTACTTGGCAGGGCAATTGCAGCTAATTTAGGTTGACATGATGCCCTAAAACAACGCTAAATTTTTCACCTCATTTTTCATTTTGGTGGCTTGCAGTAAGGTTTCCTCATTAATGGAACCCCTCAAATCATGAATTAGGGTTAACGGTG
>JBGSNT010000281.1:0-1978 GCA_041739575.1 Nodosilinea sp.
TGATGTTGAAACTTGGGCACAGCAGACCTTGGGACAATCCATGTTTGCCCAGCGGCGGGCCGTTTTGAATCCCCAAACAGGCGACACAGAAGTAGCAGGAAAAATAGTCCCGACTATCCCAGCATAATCAACACCCTAGCCCTCAAGGCCATTGTCTATCTGCTGCCCTTGACCTACACCACGGTAGGGCTGCGGGCGGCAGCCTACAAGCCCCTGGCCGAGTTCCCTTGGTACACGATTCCAATTTTGGTGGCGGTGGCGGGGGTGCTGGCGGCGATCGGGGCGCGCCAGTTCTCGACCCAGCAGGATTAGAAGTGCCCGATAGCATTCTTTAGCATTCTTTTTTTGGGTTCTGACTAGGCGAAATAGATTACGGGGCAATATTACGGGGCCATGTCTGGCGGTGGATGGGGGCTGGGTGGTTCCCGTAATTTACAGCGCTGTTGCCCGCCCTAGCTCAATTCAGGGTAGCTGTCGCGAAGCTACAGAACTGAAGCGCAGCATAGGATACATTGAATGCGCTGAGTTTGAGCGATCGCCATGGTAGGAAAGAACGGGAGTGTGGATTCGGTGGCCAAATCCCCCACTGTTTCTGATCAGAAAAAAGACAAGAAAAAGTCCAAAAAGAAGCCTAAAAAAGAGGCGGCACTGGCTACTGAATCGCAGGTTTTCCATTACCTGTCGGAGTCAGAGGGGAGCTCTAAGCTGCCCTCTAAGATATATGAGAAAGAGCTGGCTCGCCTCCAGGTGGAGCTGGTCAAAATGCAGTACTGGGTGAAGCACACCGGTACCCGCATTGTGATTATTTTTGAAGGGCGCGATGCGGCGGGTAAGGGGGGAACCATTAAGCGCATTACCGAACCCCTCAACCCGCGTGGGTGCCGGGTGGTGGCCCTAGGTACGCCCAGCGATCGCGAAAAAACCGAGTGGTATTTCCAGCGCTACGTTCCTCACCTGCCCGCCGCTGGAGAGATCGTCTGCTTTGACCGCAGCTGGTATAACCGCGCCGGGGTCGAAAAGGTGATGGGCTTTTGCAGCGATGACCAATACCAGGAGTTTATGCACACCTGCCCCGAGTTTGAGCGCATGCTGGTGCGGTCTGGGATTATTTTGCTGAAGTACTGGTTCTCAGTCAGTGATGACGAACAGGAGCGGCGCTTTCAGTCGCGCCTGACCGATCCCGCCCGGCGCTGGAAGCTCAGCCCGATGGATCTGGAGTCACGCGATCGCTGGGTGGAATATTCCCAGGCTAAGGACACCATGTTTGCCCACACCAATATTCCCGAAGCCCCCTGGTTTACCGTTGAAGCCGACGATAAAAAGCGGGCCCGGCTGAACTGTATTAGCCACGTGCTCAGCAAGATTAACTACATCGATATGACCCCTGAACCGATGGAACTGCCGCCCCGCAAGGGTGCTCCCCTCGACTACGTGCGCCCGCCCATCAATGAGCAATTCTTTGTGCCCCAGCGCTATTAGTTGCCAGCGCTATTCGTTGATCGTGGCGGAGTAGCCGGGGGCAGAGGAGCTAAGGGGGTTGGGGCGCTGGAATGGTTGCTAAAGGTCTGCTCAGCAGTCCTAGCTTGCATTTGTCATGATCTTGGGGAAATGCCTGTCATTCCCGTGGAAACGGGAATCTAGCTGAAGCAACATACTTTTGAGTGGATTCCCGCCTACGCGGGAATGACAGCCGCTTGCTAATCCAGGCTAGCCCGCGAAGCGATTGGTAGCCAGGCCAGGGACCGGGGCCGCGATCGCAAACAGATCGCCGGAGAAAAACCCCTGCCCAATCTCCTGCTGGCTCAGCCCCACCGAGGCGGTGGTGACGTAGAGGGTGGCTAGTACATCACGCGAAAAGTTATGCAACATCAATGTAGTGCTTACCTAGCTTCTTATCGGCTTGCTCTTTGGTGAATGACCAGTTGATGGTTTTGCGCTGTCGGTTCCGTTTGGCTTTCCAAGCCCGAACCTCTCTCAC
>JBGSNT010000303.1:0-6376 GCA_041739575.1 Nodosilinea sp.
AATTGTCATTCAAGTTCTTTCTCGATCTATCCACAGGCCGCATAATGAATTTGACCTGCCCATCCATGCCATTTTTTCCTCCGCCTCGGAGGGGGTGCCGAAGTTGATGCGACTGGGTGCCGAAGTTATGCAAATACGCACTATCTATCCTTTTCGGATACACTCGCTCCTTGGTCTATGGATTTGTCCAAGCTTTCGCCATCTTGCCGGAGCCAGGCTCCAAGCCGAGTCCTGATTTAGCAACAAAACTACTGCCGTTTGCGCCGCTGATTGCTCAAAAGTCCTTGCTGATAGGTCTGGATGGCCTTCAAGTGAGCATTTGGGTTACCCCGATTCTGCACCCAATCCTTGAGCAGATCCAGGTTGTAGCGCACACAGCGACTATAAATCCTGACCCAATGGATCCCCTCAATCCACTCACCATTAAGCCGATACTTTTTCAACGTCGAATCACTCAGGCTCAAACATTCGGAAGCCTGACGCTTATTGACAAAGAGCTGCATCACTCCAACCCCTGACTAAAGTACTGGGACATAATCCGTGGAGGGTGGGTAGAACCTGATTTAAAGATGTTTATGGATAGAGATGGTTAGAGAAGCTAAAGACAAGCTGTCCTAGTCCAACTCCATTCCCGGTTGCCGCTGCGGTCTGGGTCTGGACACCTGCTGCTGAGCCGACGGTGTCACCCGCACCTGCTGCAGCATCTTAATCACCGTTCCCTTGGCATACTGCGTCATCGGCGCAGCCGGTACGCGATTGTGATGGATCTGGTGCTGAATGTACGGGCTCTGAAGCAACAGCACCGCCACCTCTTTTGGGGTAAACCCCGCCTTGAGGCCCTGGAGCGCTACTGCATCATCCAGCTTGATCGCCGCCCAATCGTTGTCCGCAAACTGTTGATAGAGTCTGGTGTAGTCCAGGTCCTCCTCGCCAATCACCTCTCGCGCCAGCGTCAGGTATTGCTGCCGGGCCTGGTGCCCGGCCTCAGTTTCCGGATTTTTGGGGGTCAGTTCCATCGTTGTCCTACTTAGCTGAAGAGGCGGTTAACCCGGCAAACATGGCATCATCGACACCCACTCCTTCGAGCGGAGCAGGAGTGGCAGATCCACCTGATGGGTGACTCTGAGGCATCGCAATCGCTCCTGACTCCACCAGATTCAACATAGCCGCAGTCACCGCCTGCTGAATCATCTCCTGCAGTTGCTCCTGCTGCGGGGTGTTTTCCGTCTTGGGCGGCTCCACCCCAAAGGTGTCGCTAATCAGCGCCATCTGATGGGCCAACGCCTCCATCGACTCTCGCGCCAGGGCCTGGAGGTCTTCCTCGGTAGCATCCCTACACGCCTGGTAGGCAAACGGCTTCCAAAACGCTGACATCGCATCTAACCCCTTATGCTTGCCTTCGCGACTCGACATCAGCGGATTGTCGATCAGGTAGCGAAACACCACCCCAATCGCCATCTCCCGGTCAGCATTGTAGGCAAACTGAATGCGCTGGCGCTCGCTTTTGGTTCCCGTCCCGGCTTTGCGTGGCATAACCGTCTCCTCTAGGTGGCAACCGGCGTCGATGAGCCGATGAGTCCTAAGAATAAACCATAACCATCCGCCATTCGACCGGCCAGGGTGGGATTCTGGCTAAACTCGGGCAGAGTACTAACCACCTGGGTTAAGGCGATGTCGGTGCCGTCGATGAACTCTACTCGCCCTAGCGACCGAATGTCGTCAAAGAAGTCCACCAGCGGCTCATAAATCATGCGGGAGGCTCCACCACTGATCACCACATCGACCGAATGCTCTGTTATCCGCTTTAGCAGGTTATCGCGCAGGTAGGTCATCACAGCTTTGCGGTAGAGGGTTTGCACCGCAGCAACAGCCTCTGAGAAATCCACCACCCCAGCTTGGGAAGGAGCCACCTGATAGGTGTCACCCGAACTTAGGGCTCGCATCAAAGCAGGGTAATCGGGGGTGGTTACTCCAGCTGACCGTGCTCCTTTTTCAAAGTGAGTCCAAAAGCCAGGACCATCTGAGTTCGTCCCGTTCATGTTCAACGTGCCATTGTCAAAGGCCAGCAGCGAGAGATTGCGGTGCCCCATCATCATGACCGTGGTGCGGCGGTGCTCGATTGCCTCACCGATTCGAGCCAGGTGCTGCTTGCGGATGAGATAAAGGCCAAAGCCTTCGGGGTAGCACTTGAAGGTCAAATCCACCTGTTGAAATTTCCCGCGACAGGTAAACCCCTTTTGGCACAGGTCTCTGAATCGCGTCTCGATCACTGATTGGGTCGAGAATTCACCCAACGGTAGGGCCAGCCAGACCTCGGCCTGATAGCGATTGGGCAACTGTTCAATGTCAGCGATTACCCCTAATGCGGCTGCTAGCTTATAAACCGCCTGCTCATACTTCTTGGCAGACAGGCTATTCATCTCCAAGAACGCTTTAGCCGCCTCACCCACCATTACTACATCACTATCCAACTCTAACCAAGCCATGTCTTGGGGACGGCCAGCGGTACTCACCCCGGAGAGAACAATCGAAGATAAGCCATCCACCACTTCTGCTCCCATCCAAATTGGAGCGCATTGATTGGACTGGACCCGGTAAAACAGCTTCGAGGCCGACGAGCCTATATCAGCGGCTAACTGAACCACAGGGGGGATAACTGGAGAAAGTTTCATGGTGAAACCTAGAACGCTACCCCTTCACCATAGGCCGATCTAACCTGTAAGGATGCAAAAGGTTAATTAAATTTACTTTTAAACCAGAAATACTCGGAAAATGGTTATGCAATGTTAGCTGAATCAAGTTAGTCTTCGATGCTACGCCCCCTCTGGGGGGCTTCGCGGAGAGGCCACACAGTACGCCAAGGTTTTGGCAAAAACCGGGCAACGGCCCTCCCCCCAGGGTTTCTACCGCTTTTGAAGACGTTGCCGCTTTCGCTCCAGGGTGGCGTCGTATTTTTAACCTGTACTCTCCATGCTTTCCACGAGCAACCTCTCTGCCGATCAGGCGGAGACCTATTACACCCATGAGGATTACTACTCCTCAGAAGAATCCGCTCACCCGACCAAGTGGGTGGGTACGAAGAGTGTCAGCATTGCAGCCCTGGTGCAGCAGGACGAGCGGGTGTTGGAGGCCCATCATCAGGCGGTAGCGAAAGCCCTATCGGTTTTAGAAGAGCGCTATGCCCAGACTCGGATTTCAACCGGGGCCGGGCGCATGAAGGTAACGACGGGGAATATTGCCGCAGCCGTGTTCACCCATTCCACCAGTCGGGAGACGGAGCCGCAGTTGCACAGCCATTGTGTAGTGATGAATGCGACGCAGTTGGCGGATGGCCGGTGGTTTAGTTTGAGCAATGAGGCGGCGATCGCTAACCAAAAGCTCCTGGGACAGATTTACCAGAATGAACTGGCGGTCGCGCTGAAGCAGCAGGGGTATCAGATTGAGCCCAAAGCCCATGGGCAGTTTGAACTGGTCGGGTATTCTCCAGAACTGCTCAAGGCGTTCTCAACCCGCAGGCAGCAGATTCTGAAGCTGATCGAGGAATGGGAGGCGACGGGATCTGAGAACAACCGGGCTATGCGCGAGACGGCGACGCTAGTGTCGCGGAAGCGGAAGCCTAAGGAGGTGGACGAGGGGCTGTTGCAACGGGGATGGAATGCCCTGATTCAGTTGAAGGGGCTTGAACTGCCGGAATTGCCGGAGGGAGCTACACAGGTAATTGGCGATCAGCCATCGGCCACCTCGGTAATTGACGCCGCGATCCAGCACTGTGGGGAGCGGGAGTCGGTGTTTCGGCGGACGACGCTGGAGCGATTTGTCTTTGAGCACGAGTTTGGGGTGCAGGGGTTTGAGGCAATTGAGGGAGCCATTACCCACAGCCCCGAACTCATCCGAGTCGCCGATGGCAAGCTCACCACCCAAACCGCGCTCAATCTCGAACTCAACACCATCCGATTGATGCAGCAGGGACGGGGGCAGGTGGCGGCAATTGTCCCCAGCGGTACCCAGGTAGGGAGCCTGGTGAGCCATTCCCTGAACCCGGAGCAGCAAAACGCGGTGGAGATGGTGGCGACTACACCAGATAGCGTGATGGCGTGGCAGGGGGTAGCGGGAGCAGGCAAAACCTATGCCCTGCGTGTGTTGAAAGAATTGGCTCAGAGCCAGGGGTACGACATTCGAGGATTAGCGCCCAGTGCTGAAGCCGCTCATGTGCTGGGAGAGTCGCTGGGCATTCAAACCACCACGATCGCTGGTCTTTTGGTGTCTCAACCATTGGATGAGCCGCTTCAGCCGACGATCTGGATTGTGGACGAGGCGGGGCTGTTGAGCATGAAGGATGCTCATGCCCTGTTGCGGCGGGCAACCTTGGAGCAGGTCAGGGTATTGCTAGTGGGGGACACCCGGCAACTCTCAGCGGTGGAAGCGGGCAACCCGTTCAAAAGTTTGCAGGCGGGGGGGATGACGACCGCCTACCTGGAGACTCATCGGCGGCAACAGACTGGAGTGCTGCGATCTGCCGTGGAGTTGGTGGCCCAGGGACAAGTTTCTGAGGGGATTGAACTGTTGGCGCAGGCTAGGTGTGTGAAGGAAGGATCTCAAACCCAGGAGCGGATTCAGCAGATCGCAGCCGATTATTTGGCGCTGACGACGGAGGAGCGGGAGAGCACGCTGGTGCTGGCGGGAACCAACCCAGAGCGGTTGGCCCTTACCCAGGCGATGCGATCGGGGTTACAGAATGAAGGGACTTTAGGCGCGGATAGCTTTGTGATGCAGAGCCTGCGCCGCAAGGACTTGACCACGGCCCAGGCCAGTTATCTCAAAGCCTACGCACCGGGCGATGTGCTGGTGCCGATTCAGGATTATCGGAAGCAGGGGTTGATCAGAGGAGAGCAGTACCGGGTGATCGCGGTGAATTCCGAGGCTCAGCAGGTGGTGCTGGAGACGCCGAGTGGATCGGTGTTGTCGATCAATCCGGCAGCGTGCCCTCGTAAGACGGTTTATACAACCCAAGCAATTCCGATCGCGGTGGGCGATCGCCTCAAATGGACACGCAATAACGCCAAAGCCGGAATCCGCAATGGGCAGGGGTTTGTGGTGACGGGGCTGGAAGCGGATGGGACGGCGACCATTCGGGATGGGGCTGGCCAAGCTTCCACCATCAACCTCAGCGGGAATCAGTACATCGACTACGACTGGGTGAGCACCACCTACAGCAGCCAGGGCAAGACGGCAGAGCGGGTGTTGGCACTGCTGGGAGAGACGACAAATCGAGAAGCCTTTTATGTGGCGATTTCTAGAGCCAAGCGAGCGGTGACCTTGTACACCACCAGCCAAGCGGATCTGGTGCAACTGGCCCAGGCATCGAGGGCCAAGGAAAACGTGAGTGACTATGTGCCATTAACTCAACAGGTGATGACCTATGGACAGTATGAACAACGGCAACCAGACCCCATCCCCAGCTTTGACCCCAGAGCAGTGGGAGAGCGTATTGGCCAGCGTGTTGCGGAGCAGCTTAGAGCCGCTGCGGGCGGAGATTTGCGTGAATACGCAGCGGGTGTTGCACCTCGAAGACCACGTCCAGACTCTTGGAGAGGCTTTGGCGATGTGGCCGCAGCACTGGAACCAGAGCTTGGGGCACTTGGTCGCGCAATTGCAGCGTATCGTCAGCGACAAGACCTCTTCCGATGCGCAGGCGACCTTGCAGGAGCAGTTACGGCAGCTAATTGTGGCTTTGAGCAGTTGGAACGGGCAACTCAAGACCGAGCTGACCTTGCAGCAGCAGTTGATCGCCTCGCTGGAGCGGTTGAAAGGCCGGTTGGACGAGAGCAGCAAAAGTTAGATACACCGGAACCGTTAAAGGTGAATTCGAGGGAGCAGCTTTTGGCGCGTTGGGAGACATACTCAGCGGGGTTGCCGTCAGCCAGTTTGGAATTGCGGGTGGCGCAGCGGGCGCTGCGGGATGGGTGCTCGGCTAAGGAGGTGACGCTGATGCTGGTAGCGGGGAGTGAGGTGGTGAGGCAGATTCATGACAAGCAGGGGAGGAAGGATGCGATCGCATTCGCATCCCATGTAACGAAACTAGCAAGTGTTGCTTGCTCTGTGGAACTGGAAAAAGCGAGCCAGCAGAAAGGGTTAGATCTCGAAATAGGCGACTAGAGATGAATGGCACTAGCATCGTCGTTCCGAAAGCTCTAATGTCATTTCATTCCTTGGAGCAGGCGATCGCAAAAGATATAATACCAATTCTCTATAAAGCTGCATAGAATAGAGCCTCAAGGATAAAGTCATAGCCTGTTAAGGAAGCGATGGCCTCGGCACTCAAGCTCTCAAGTCTGTCCCAAAGCTGCTCCCGCAACTGGTCTAAGGTCTCGAAGCA
>JBGSNT010000317.1:0-16141 GCA_041739575.1 Nodosilinea sp.
GCCATGCTTGGTTTAATCGGTTCCGAGGCGTCCTAATTCGGTGGGCAAAGTCAGCCCAATCTTACTTGGGGTTTGTGCAACTGGCCGCTTGTTTAATTGTGGGACGAAAGCTTCTGGTATTTTCCGGATAGGTTCTAAGTCATTGGATGGGATTGTCTAGAGGGCGCATTTCGACTGCGCTCAATGCTCGGTCTGGGGTTGGGCAGAGGCATGGGGTCCACTGCCTAACCCCCGTCGACATCGGGATCGACGGGGCTGCTAGTTGTGCCTATCCCCTCTGCACTAACTCCGGTCGTGGGCGATAATAGCCTCGGTTATTGGCCCCCTACCCCATGCTGCAATACATGCGATCGCGCCTGCTGCCCTACCTGCGCACCCAAATTCTCCCCTCCAAGCCCGCCCAGCTGCTGATTCAAACCTGGCTTAAGTGGGACCGCGACAACGTCCCCGGCATGGCGGCAGCGCTGTCCTACTACGCCCTGTTTTCCCTGTTTCCGCTGCTGCTGGTGGTCCTCAGCATCATTGGGGCGCTGGTGGGGCCCAATACCGAGGTGTTTGGTGCCATTCAATCTATGCTCGGGCGCTATCTTCCCCCCGAGGTACACGGGCTGATCCGAGACACCCTGGTTTCCCTCAACGAAAACAGCGTCGGGGCAGGTCTAATTGGGTTTGCCATTCTGCTGTTTGCCGCCAGCACCATCTTTGCCATTTTGAAGCGATCGGTGAACAAAATTTGGGAGGCCCCCAGCCAGGTCAGCGAAGCCGGTTCGCCGGTCAAAATGGCGCTCTTTTTTATCGTCAACAAACTGTCGGCCTTTGTGCTGGTGCTGGGTACGGCGCTGCTGCTGTTGGCCTCCCTGCTGTCGAATATTGTGATCCGGGTGATTCTCACGCTGGTCAATACCTTTCAGGAGACCTTTGCCTTTTTAAATATTGACCAGGCAGCCCTCAGCCAGGGGCTGCAGGCAAGCTGGTCATTTTTGGCCCTGGGTCTGGCGATCGCCGGACTGTTCCGGATTCTGCCCTCGATTCAGCTCTCCTGGCACGACATCTGGCCCGGCGCCCTGCTGACCACGGTGCTCCTGGCGGGGCTGCAGTGGCTGGTCAGCAACAGCATCATTAGCCTGGGCGCTCGCTTTGTCTCCTACGGCGTGATCGGCAGCGTGATGATTTTAATGCTATGGATATTTTTGGCCTGCCAAATTTTCTTTGCGGGCTGCGAGTTTTCCTTTGTTTATGCCCACCTGTTTGGGACTAAGCGGCGGCAGGCCCGATTTGGGGAGTAGGACGTGACCCGGACAGGGAGATGGTAAACCTGGGTTTAAGTGACCCCCACCCCCTGGCCAACGAGTTCACGTTCCATCAATGCCGTTCCTATACCTGTGCCGATGCGAGAGAACGACCCGATGACACCGCTGAAAATAGCCCTGCTTTTTGCCCTAGGATTGCTGCCGGCCTGTGCGGCGCAGGCCCCGGCCACGAGTCCGGCCCCGGCCCAGTCTGCGGCCCAGCGGTTTGGCGATCGCCCCGGCATCAGCATTCTGGCCGCTGCCCCTGAGAACCCAGTGCAGGGCCAGACGATTTATGTGCCGGTCTATTCCGAAATTTTTGACTCTGACGCCGATCGCGGATTTCAGCTTACGGTTACCCTCAGCCTGCGCAACACCGACCGCGATCAGCCCATTGTGATTGACACGCTCGACTACTACAACTCTGGCGGCGATCGTATCCTCAGCTACCTCGATCAGCCCATCCAGCTGGGGCCGCTGGCCTCCACCGAAGTCATTGTCGATCGCACCAACGTGACGGGTGGGGCCGGGGCCAATTTCATTGTCCAGTGGCGCGCCGCTGCCCCCGTTAGCGATCCGGTGGTCGAAGCGGTGATGATCAGCACCGCCTCCCAGCAGGGCATGTCCTTCGTCAGTCCTGGGCATGTCATTGACGAGCTATCGCCACTATGAGCTTCAATGTTGCGATCGCCCTGGCGGGAGTGCTGCTGCTGGCAGGGGTCTTGGCCAGTAAAGTGGCGGCAAAATTTGGCTTGCCGGCCCTGGTGCTGTTTCTGGTGGTGGGTATGCTGGCGGGTTCTGATGGGCCTGGGGGCCTCTACTTCGACAACCCTGAGCTAACTGGTGCAATCGGTGATGGGGCACTGATTTTGATTTTGTTTGGTGGGGGACTCGACACCGAGTGGCGGCGGGTACGACCGGTGCTGGGTATTGGCCTCACCCTGTCTACCCTGGGGGTAGCGCTAACGGCGCTGTTGGTGGGCACCTTTGCCTGGCTGATGCTGGGCACCTTTGCCGATTTTGACCTGGGCCCCAAGGGCCTAAGCTGGGTTGAAGGCCTACTGTTGGGCACCATTGTGTCCTCTACCGATGCAGCGGCGGTGTTCTCGATCCTGCGATCGAGTGACATCAAACTGCGGGGAGAGCTTCAGCCCCTGCTGGAGTTTGAGTCGGGTAGTAATGATCCGATGGCCGTGTTACTCACCACCAATGTGGTGCAGATCTTGACCACAGACAGTTTTTCGGTGGTGGGCCTGCTGGGGTCGCTGGCCCAACAGCTTTTAGTCGGCAGCTTGGTGGGCTATGGGGCCGGGCGGGCGATGGTGTGGGTGGTCAACCACATTCGCCTGACGGTACCCAGTCTCTACCCCATTACCACCCTGGCCCTGCTGCTGATTACCTTTGGCCTCAGCGACAGGCTGGGGGGCAACGGCTTTTTAGCGGTTTACCTGGCGGGCATGGTGCTGGGCAATCTACCCATCGCCCAGCGAGAGCTGATTCTGAGTTTTCACGATGGGCTGAGCTGGCTGATGTCGATCGCGATGTTTTTGGTGCTGGGGCTGCTGGTGTTTCCGTCGCAGCTGCCGAGTATTGCTCTCGTGGGGCTGGCGATCGCGCTATTTCTGATGTTTGTCGCCCGCCCGGTGAGCGTGTTTCTCTGTCTGGCCCCCTTCGCCATGCCCTGGGCCGAAAAGGGCTTTCTGGCCTGGGTGGGGCTGCGGGGGGCGGTGCCCATTGTGCTGGCAACGGTACCCCTGACGGCGGGCATTGCCGGGGGGGAGCAGATTTTTAACGTGGTGTTTTTTACGGTGCTGGTGTCGGTGCTGGTGCAGGGGCTATCGCTGGTCTGGGCGGCCAGACGGCTGGGCTTGACCGAAGTAGGCTGATAGGCCCATGGTGCCCTGCCCCTAAACACCCGCCTTAGCCTTCAGTGGCACTTTGACAGTGGCAACCCCTTAGGACAATTCTGGAAACGAAAATACCCGAGAATTTTGATGCTTCTCAAGGGCACAGGCCCTGCGCCCCTACATGGGGGTATCTTCTTTCTCGGAAATTACCTTACTCCTCCAGCGCAAAATCGCGCACCAGGTATAGAGGCAGGTCGGGCTGACTGAGGGTTTGCCCATAGGTCTGATCGAGATGCTGGCGGTAGCTCTCTTCTCTGGCCAGATAGGTTTTAAAGAACGCGACGCCCATGGCCTTGATATAGTCCTGCGCCACCAGAGGATTGGGGCCAATGGCCTCGGCGGGGACTGGCACCGCGCCTTCACCGTCTTGCGACTCCGCAATAGTAGAAAAGTGGGTACCATTCTCGATCAGCAACAGGTAGCGCTCAGCCGCCTCTAGCCAGGTAAACGGACGAATTTGCTCAGCCAGGGCGGGCGTCACCGTGTCGGCACTGCCGGAGACAACCATGATGGGTACGGCAATATTCGCCATGCCCGCCTGTCCAAATACGGCGCTGTCGAGGGGGTTGATGGCGATCGCCGCCTTGACGCGACTGTCTGCCAGGGGGGGCAGCAGCTCGGGCAGCGTTAGCACCGAGCACTGCAACAGCAGCGATAGATTGAGCTGGCTCGATAGCTCTGGCGGACAGGTCTGCTCCAAAGACGGCAGGTTGATCGTGGCCCCCGCCAGGGCCAGGGTGGTATAGGCCCCAAAGGATTGCCCCAAAACGCCAACTCGCTCTAAATCTATCCGGCTGCCAATAGATGGAGCTTGGGCGATGGTTTCTAACTCATCCAGCAGCGCCTGAATCGACGTTGCCCGCCGAATCATTTCTTCTGGCTCAATCGCTTTGTCGGTTTGGCCCGTCAGCAGTGCCTCAATCTGGTCTGAATTGCTGCCGGGATGCTCGACCACCGCCACCGCGAAACCGTGGGAGGCCAAATGCTCAGCCAGATAAGCAAAGGACGAGCGATCGCCCCCCAATCCGTGGGAAATGATCACCAGAGGAGCCTTCTGCCCTTCAGGCAGATAGAGATCGGTGGGCAGGGTGAGCTGGTCGAGCGACTGCTTTTGCCAGCGGTAAGCCCCTGGGGCAGCGGGATCCCCCACAGCCGATAGAACGCCGCCATCTTCGACAAGATTGGCCTCGGCCTGCTGGCGAATTTGGGCCACCGCCTGCTGGGTTTGGTTGATGGTGGTCACCACCTCCCGCGCGATAGATGCAATCCCCTGCAAATCAATCCTGACCCCCTGAGTGGGGAAATGCTTCAGAATGTTGAGCAGCTTAAAGCCGCCATCGGGGTCAGCCGCTGCCAAAATCAAAGCGGCCCGAATCGCCCGCGCCCCATTTTGTCGCCCTGCCGTTTGTACCACCTCTCCCAGGGCATCTAAAATGGCCTCACCTTGGGGGGTGTAGAGAAACTGAGCAACCGTCACCACATCGATATCGGCGCTGAGGGTGAGCCCATCGCGAAACTGCTGGAGCTGCTCGGGGGTAAAGTAGCGGCCAAAACTTTCCAGCTCGTTGGTGAGTTTGCCGGTACGGGCGTAGGTCTGTAGGTCTTCGACGGCAATGGATCGTTCCAGCGGGCCATAGTTGATAAAGACCTGCTCGGCACTGAAGCCCGGCAACGCCAGCCACAGCGATTGCAATAGAGCCGTCCCAACCAAAATGGCCACGTACTTCAATCGACGGCTGGTCCAAAATTTAATTGCCATAGATAAACCTGAGGGCTGACTCAAATAGTAAGAGCAGGTCGCGAACATTCGGGCTGCAGGGCTGACTTGTTACTAAGGACAATTCTGAAAACGAAAATACCCGAGAATTTTGATGCTTCTCAAGGGCGCAGGCCCTGCGCCCCTACATGGGGGTATCTTCTTTCTCGGAAACGACCTAATGAGCGCTTTCTACCAGTTCAGGCTGCTTCGAGAGGCGTCCGTCTTCCATATACACAATGCGATCGGCAATGTCTAATATGCGGTTGTCATGGGTAACCAGCAGAATCGTGCAGCCCTGCTGCTTGGCCAGGTCGTGCATGATATCGACCACATCGCGGCCCGATTTTTTGTCGAGGGCGGCGGTGGGTTCGTCGGCCAGCACAATTTTGGGACGGCTGACCAGGGCGCGGGCGATCGCCACCCGCTGCTTTTGCCCCCCCGAGAGATCCGCCGGGTAGTAGTGAATGCGATCGCCCAGTCCCACCTGCTCCAGCATTTCGGCAGCGCGGCGATGGCGCTCTGGCTTGGTCAAGGTGCCGCGCACCTCTAGCCCCATCTGCACGTTTTCGATGGCGGTCAAACTGCCGTGCAGGTTGTGGGCCTGAAAGATATAGCCGTTGTGGCGGCGGGCCTGGACCAAATCATGCTCTCTAGCCCCAGTAATCTCGTGGCCCACCACCTTTAAACTGCCGGTCTGCGCCGATCGCAGGCCGCCAATCAGGGTGAGCAATGTCGTTTTACCCGAGCCCGACGGCCCGGTCATAATCACAATCTCGCCCGCAGAAATCTCCAGATTGATATCGAACAGCACCTGCTTACGCAGCTTGCCAGCACCAAAATAGTGGTCGAGCCGATGGACAACAATAGAAGAAGGAGTAGTCATAGAAAATTCTGCGTTTCGCATTTTGAATTTTGAACTTTGAATTCCGACCCTTAAAAGTCTTCCAACAACCAATCCAAACTCAAAAAATATCCGCCGGGTCAGCCGCCTGTAGCCGCCGGGTGGCGATCGCCCCCGAGACATTGCACATCAAAAAAGTCAGCAGCAGCACCAGCAGCGCCCGGCTGGCGGGCATAGTCAGCGGCAGGGCCGTGGCCACAGCCGTTAGCTGGTAGGCCCCCAGGGCTAGCACCACCGCAGGCACAAAGCCCAACATCGTTAAAATCAGCGCTTCTTCAAAAATCACCCCCAGCAGGTAGCTGTTGCGGTAGCCCATGGCTTTGAAGGTGGCGTACTCGGCCAGGTGACTATTCACATCGGTGGACAGCACCTGGTACACAATCACGATGCCCACGATAAAGCCCATGGCAGAGCCCAGCCCAAACACAAACCCAATGGGCGAATTGCGCTGAATATAGGCCACCTCAAAGTCCACATAGCCCGCGTGGGTGAAGACCTGTACATCTTGGGGCAGGCGATCGATCAGGGTGGCGCGCACCTGTTCGGGGTCGGCCCCCGGCTCTAGATGCACCAGCCCCATATTGACGGTGCCCGGATCGCGGCGCGGAAACAGCCGCAGGAAGTTTTGGTCGCTGGTGATCAGCGCCCCATCATCGGCAAAGGACGCCCCCATCTCAAACAGGCCGCTAATGGTGACGGTGCGCAGCCCCGCCTCGGTGGTGACCGACTGCCCCTGTTCCACCTGGGCTACCACCTCCTGGTAATCGCCGCGCGAGGCCCGGTCAAACAAGACAGTGTCGGGTAGGCGAATCAGGTCTAGCTGCCGGTTCACCTCCGGCAGGTTAAATGCCGGTCGTTCGGGGCTTTGACCCACCAGCAGCATGGAGGTTTTTTCGCGGGTTTGGGGGTTGCGCCACTGTACCGAGGCCACGTACAGGGGGTCGGCGGCGGCAATGCCGGGCACATCGAGGGCCTGGTACAGCCGCCGGCGGGGAAAGGTACGCAATTCGCCAAAAAACTTGGCCTGGGTGCTGATCAAGACCAGGTCAGTCTCGAGGGTGCGGGGGTACTGGGTATTGGTGGTAAACAGGGCATCGGCAAACCCCAGCTGCAAAAAGATCAGCACATCGGCAAAGGTAATGCCCGCGATCGCCGTCAGCAATCGGAGGGGGTCGTGTCTGAGCTGCTTTAGCCCCAGGGGGGTGCGCTGGCTCAGTAGTTTAATCAGGCCCAGCATGCTGATAATTCCTCATAGATTGGTGAAATGCGCGAAGGATCGGAAGGCAAAAAGGTTTGAATTCTGCTTTTTGCCTTTTGAATTTCGAATTGACGACTGCGCTCAAAACTCACCCACTCCTCACTGAGCCAGAGGACGGGTTTCAATGGTGACGGTGACCTGCAAATTGGTCAGCCCCGCCACCCGCTGGCTAGAGTCGGAGTCGAGCCGCAGATAAACCTCTACGACGCGGGTATCGAGGTTGGCGGCTGGGTCTTCATCCACCACCCGCTGCTGGCCCACCTGCAAGCCAATGCGCTCTACGGTGCCTCGCAGAGACTCGGACAGGGCACCGGAGGTTAGGGTAGCCGTCTGACCCACTTGAATCTTGGCCACATCGTTTTGGTAGACCTCGGCCACCGCCATCATTTGCTGGGTTTGCCCCAGGGTGGCAATGCCCTCGCTGCCAATGGTTTCGCCGGGGCGAGTGTGAATTTTGAGAATCTGACCGGCCTGGGGCGATCGCACAGAGGTCTGATCCAAATCAGCATGGGCTCTGGCCACCGCCGCCTGGGCCGCCTGCACCTGGGCCTGGGCGGCCGCCACATCCACCGGGCGTACCTCGGCAATGCGGTCTAAATTGGCCCGAGCCTGGCTGATCTGCTGTTGGTTAGTGGTTTGGGTGCGGGCTAGGGCCGCCTCGGCCTCCTGAAGCTGGCGCTGGGTGGTGGTGTAGGTGAGCTGGCGATTGTCTCGCTCGGCGGCAGATACAGCCCCGGCCTGGTGCAGCGCCTCGTAGCGCTGAAACTCTAGCTGGGCGTTGTGCACCTCGGCATCTAGGCGAGCGATCGCCGCCTGCTGCGTATTAACGCTGCCCAGCCGATCGGCCTCCAACCGGGCAATCTCAGCCTGCTGGGCTTGAATTTCGCCGGTTTTAGCCCCCGCTCTCACCTGGGCCAGCTGGGCCTGGGCAATGGCCACCTCTTCTTGGGCCTGCAGCAGGGCCGCCGATCGGGGAGCGTGGCTGTCGAGCAGGGCGATAGTCTGCCCCGCCTCAACGCGATCGCCCTCGGTCACCAGCAGCCGATCAATCCGGCTCTCCTGGGTAGCAGTGGGGGCCGTCAGCTGAATTATCTCGCCCTCTGGCTCCAGTCGACCCAGGGCCGTCACCGTCGTGATGACCGGCACTTGCTCAAGGGCCGCCTGGCTGGCTTCCTCCTGAGCTACCTGCCGCTGCCGCACCTGCCAGAGGGTAACGCCGCCTAGCAGCACCGCTACGCTGGCCCAGGCCACCCAGCGACGGGGCCAGCGAGTGGCCGTTGGTGAAGACTCTAATACTTGCATGGTGAATGCCCTTGGCCTCACAGAAATAACGTCAGAGGAGCCAGGTCGCCGCTTAGACGCCGACCTGGCCGAGCCGGTCACTACAGGGTAGGTCGGACCACATATCAAATTGTACTAAACCGTTCAGTATTGTCAACTAAACGGTTTAGTACAATTTCACGAGAGCAGATCTCCTGGCCCTGTTATGCTGGCCATCAGACCCGAAGATATTGCCCATGCCGTCCCCAAACCCGTCCAGCCCCTTTGATGCCCCCAGCCGCGATCGCCCCGACAAGGCGCGGGCAATTTTGGCGGGGGCGTTGCAGGTTTTCACCACCCACGGCTACTCCGGCGCCAGTATGGATCGCATTGCCGCGGCGGCGGGGGTGTCTAAAACCACCCTATACAGCTACTTTCAGGACAAAGAGCGGCTGTTTGTCGCCCTGGTGCAAGACCTGACCCAGGCCAATCGGCAGATTGTATTTGGGCTGATGGGCAATTCTGATATGCAGGCTCCCCCCGACCAAATGCTGCGCCAGATGGCCCGCCTGGTGGTGGATGATTTTGTGGAAAATCGCCCCCTGCTGACCCTGATCCGGCTGATTATTGGTGAGTCGGAGCGATTCCCGGAGCTGGGAAAAACCTTTGTGCGCGACATTCAAAAACCCATGCTAGAGCAGCTCGCCCTGTATCTAGCCACCCAGCCCCAGCTCAATTTGCCCGACCCCATGGTGGCGGCGCGGGTCTTTGCCGGTACGCTAGTGCACTATCTAATTGTGCAAAGCCTGATGCATGGCGATGAGGTACTGCCCATGGATCGCGATCGCCTGGTGGATGGCCTAGTTGGCATCCTAACCGCCGCGGCTTAGGTGGCCATCTACACATCTAGGCATGATTGATGGGGTCATCATTGATAGTGATGAAGTCAGTCTCAACTCCACCCTTCGGTTCCTTTCTCTCCTATGGCCACTATCCACCCCTCCGTCGACTTTCGCTCTGACACCGTCACCTGGCCCACGCCGGCCATGGTCGAGGCTATGGCCACCGCCGAAATCGGCGATGACGTCTACGGCGAAGACCCCACCGTCAACGAGCTCGAATCCCTGGCGGCGGCCCTGCTGGGTAAAGAGGCGGGGCTGTTTGTCACCAGCGGCACCCAGGGCAACCTGATTGCCGCCCTCACCCACGCCCAGCGCGGCGACGAGGCCATTTTGGGCGAAGATGCCCACACCTTCTGCTGGGAGGCGGGGGGCATTGCCGTGCTGGGGGGCATTACCACCCGCCCCCTGCCCACCGACAGCCGAGGCCGCATGAATGTAGAGCAAATCAAGTCAGCCATCCGCGTTGACAACCCCCACCTGCCCCACAGCCGCCTGATTTTGCTCGAGAACAGTTCCGGCGGCAACCACGGTGCCGCCATTGAGCCCGAGTATTTTGAAGCGATCGCCACCCTGGCCCAAGCCCACAATCTCAGAGTTCACCTAGACGGGGCGCGGCTGTTTAACGCCGCCACCGCCCTGGGGGTAGACCCCACCGTCATCACCACCCATGTCGACTCGGTCAGCGTCTGCCTCAGCAAGGGGCTGTGCGCCCCGGTGGGCTCCCTGCTGGTGGGCAGTAAAGACTTTATTCACCAGGCCCGTCGCCACCGCAAACTGCTGGGCGGCGGCATGCGCCAGGCGGGGGGGCTGGCGGCGGCGGGCATCATTGCCCTCAAGACCATGACCCAGCGACTACAGACCGACCACGACAATGCCCTGGCCCTGGCCCAGGGGCTGGCCACCATCCCCGGCATTGCAATCGACCCGGCAGTGGTGGAAACCAACATGGTGTTTTTTGACCTGGCCGAGGAGGTAGCGATCGCCCCCGAAACCCTGATCAAAGCCCTGAAGGTTGACCACGGACTGCATATCGGCGGCTACGGCGATCGCCGCCTGCGGGCCGTCACCCACTACTGGATTGAACGATCCCAGGTCGAGCGTCTGGTCGAAGCGATTCGAACTATTCTCACCAGGGGATGAGGGGATGAGATTTTTCCCCACCTTCCTCACCCTCTCCACATTCCCCCTCTACCCATTGCGCTGTACCGCAGACCTGGCTAAACTTAGCCCAGCCATCTGATCCCCTGGTACCTTTCTTTTATGGAATGGCATGTGACCGATGCTCAAAGCCTGCGAGTGATCGACTCCGAAATTGGCGACCACAGCTTCTCGCCCTCGGAGTACGAAATCGTGCGCCGGGTCATCTACGCCACCGCAGACTTCGCCTTCAAGGACTGTATTCACTTTTCTGACCAGGCCCTGCAGTCGGGGGCCGCAGCCCTGGCGGCGCGCACAACCATCATTGTGGATGTGCCGATGGTGCAGGTCGGCATTACCCCAGGTATTCAGCAAACCTTTGCCAACCCCGTCTACTGCAGCATGGATGCCCTGACTCGCCCTCAACGGGGCAAAAGCCAGGCTTCCTGGGGCATAGAAACCCTGGCCAATCGCTACCCCGAAGGTATTTTTGTGATCGGTTCCTCTGAGGCAGCCCTGGCCACCCTGGTCGAATTGATTGACACCGACAAGGTGCGCCCAGCCCTGGTGGTCGCCACCCCGGCTGGGTTTATCGAGACTGCCGTCCTCAAGGATCGACTGCAGGATACGATGGTGCCCCACATCCGCATCAACGGTCGCAAGGGCAGCGCTGTGGTCGCGGCGGCCATTGTCAACGGGCTAGTGGATCTAGCCTGGCAGGCCTACGGCAAAGATAGCCCTTAAAGACAGCCCCTAAGCCCTTGGCCCTAGCAGTCGCGATTCTCGATCGCACCGTCGGGCATGGTGGTGTTGCAAAACAGCACCATGCTGCGGTTGACCCCGCGCAGGTTAGCCCCCTTGAGGTTGGCGCCTTTCATGTTGGCGGTCCCTAGGATGACGCTGAGCATAGTGGCACCGCTCAGGTTGGCATTGGAAAGGTCGGCATCTGACAGGTTGGCCTGGGTCATCTCAACGTTAGATAGGTCAGCCCCAGTCAGGTTGGCGCCGGGTAGGTTGGCACCGTTCATTTGAGCCCCGACCAGGGTGGCCCCGCTGAGATTAGCCCCTTCCATATCGCTCAGCATCAGGTTGGCTTCGCCCAGGTCAGCCCCGGCCAGGTTGGCGTGGGTGAGTACCGCAATTTTAAGGTTGGCCCCGTGCAGGTCGGTGTTGCTCAGGTCGGCCTCGTTGAGAATGCACACCTGGCATTTTTTGGTGTCGAGCAGCTTTTCCACATCCTCGGGAATGGCGGCTGCCGCGGGGGCAACGCTCAGGCCCCAGAACATAAAGGCGACGGCCAGGATGGCCAGTAGGCGTTTCATAGTCTGCAAAAATTCCTTTCGGGCATATCTCGGCTATTCTCCCATTCTATGGGGTACCCCGATTGCCCAAAACCCACGGCTACATCCACTCTGACCTGGGTCATTGCCCCAGCCAAAACCGCTCGGGATGGGGGGCGCGGCGGCAGGGGGGCCAAGCCTTGAGGGCATCTACATCCAGATCGGGGGCGGGCAGCGGCAGGTCTTGGGCCAGGCAGAGGTGGGCGATCGCCCGTTCAAACTCAGCCCCGTGGCCCGCCCCGACCATGCCGTGGGCCAGCTCGTGGGCCACCAGCCCCGGCCAATCGGCGGCCACAATGCGCCCTGGATCTACCATCAGCGTGGTCGGCACAGTCACCGGTCCGGTCGGCCCGGAGCGATCGCAGCAGCAGAACCCGTCTACCCCCGCCTGGGGGGCGATGGGCGCCGCCAAGATCTGCACCCTGGGGCGGTGGTTCACTTCAAAACAGCCGAGCAATTCCTCTAAAATCTCCCCCAGCCGCCGGTTCACCAGATGAATAGAGCGCCCCATCCAAACCAGGGCTTCCCCCGGTGGATCGGCAATATGGGTGAGACTGATCCACCGGGGCTGGGGGGCCAAATCCCGCAGTACACCCAGGTATCGGATGGCCCACTCAACGGGTTCAATATCGGCGGGGCGCTGCCAAACGGCGGCCAGGTGGGAGGCCGTTTGATCGAGGTATGAAGACTGGTGATTTCGAGCCGAATCGCTCTGCGAGTTGCAGTCCATAGACCAGGGGCGCGGCACGGCGATAGGCAAAATTTTCCCACAGGTTGCTGGCGATCGGTCAACGACGAACACTTTGCCCCCACTGATTTCGCTAAGTTAACAAATAGCCATAAACCTCTAAATGAGGTCGCGTTTATGGTGAAATTTACCCTGCTCCCAGGTTGCTTCTGCCCGACTGCCGTCCCGTTCAGGGCATCGCCCCAGGGGCCAGCCACCATTTAATGCACAAATTTTTCCTCAGTCAACGGGTCAAAGTTATATATTTAATAAAGAACAATCACAAAGCGTAGGATTCATCCTCAAGGTCCATGGTTGCCACCCCAAGCCTCAGCTCCGTTAGCCAGCACCCCTGCACCGGGGATGCTGAAACGCTGAGGCAAATTTTTGCCGCGGTCGATGCAACCAGCTGTCCCTACACCTACAACTTTCACATGCATACCGCTTGCTCAGACGGCAAGCTTACCCCCGCCGCCCTGATGGAGCAGGTGGTTGACATTGGCCTCAGCGCCTTTGCCATTACTGATCACCACACTGTCAAGGGATATCAACAAGCCAAGGCCTGGTTTGAGGATTGGCAATGGCGCAACCCGACCTCCCTGCGCAGTCGCCAGCGGGGCAAGGGGGGGGCCGTGCCTCGATTGTTTACCGGCGTAGAGATCACCGCCCTGCTCGCCGATACCGAGGTGCATCTGCTGGGCTACGGGTTTTCCCCCAGCAACGCTGCCATTGAGCCCTATCTCCAGGGCTACGCCCCGCGAGACCAGGCCAAGCAGGCCCAGGCTGTGATCGAGGCGATTCAGGCGGCGGGGGGCATTGCAGTTTTGGCCCACCCGGCCCGCTACCGGGTTTCGGCTCAGGTGTTAATTCCCCAGGCGGTAGCCCTAGGTATTGACGGGGTTGAGACCTACTACGCCTACGCCAACCCCGAAGACTGGGTGCCCTGCCCGCGCCACACCCCGACGGTGGAGCAAATGGCCAAATTCCACGGGCTGTTGACCACCTGCGGCACCGATACCCATGGCCCTAGCCTGCTGCGACGGCTGTAGTATCGATGACTGATTACCCCACCCTCAAACGGGCCCTAGAGATCGATCTCAAACAACAGGAAGCCCGCCATAATTTAATGGATGAGGCTCTCCACAGTCGCGCCTGGCTCCACCCTCAGCCGACCGAGCGGGTCTGTCTTTTTTTTCACGGCTTTACGGCGGGACCCTACCAGATGGAGCCCATTGGCCAGCACTTTTACCGGGCCGGGTACAACGTGGTGGCCCCCCTGCTGCCCGGCCACGGTCGAGCCGGTGAGTGGAATAAAGACAACCCGCCGCCGCTGCCCACCGAGCCCGATGTCTACCAGAAATTTGCTGTTCAGTGGCTCAACCTGGCGAGCCTGCTGGGTCATCGGGTCGTGGTCGGGGGCCTATCCGGGGGGGGGACCCTGGCCGGCTGGCTGGCGCTGGAAAAAGCGGCTCAGGTCGATCGCGCCATTTTGTGTGCCCCCTATCTGGGCGCTAGCAGCAAGGTAATTGATCTGTTTGTGCAAAAAATTGACACCTATTTTGCCTGGGCCACCGCCCCCAAGGACCTAGGGGCGGTGGCTACCGCGGCCCAAGCTCCGCCGCTGGGCTATCTAGGGTTTTCTACTCCGGCGCTGCGGGCGGTGCTACAGCTGGGCCAGATTTGCCAGCAGCGGGTCAAACAGGCTCCGGTGGCCCCCACGTTTACCATTTCCAGTGAAAGCGATCGGGCGGTGAGCAACTTCGACCACCGGCACTTTTTTGAAGCCGCCCTCAAGCACCAGCCCCTGAGCTGGTACATTTTGTTTAACCGGGTGCTCGACATCCCCCACACCATGATGACGGAGCTGGAGGGCAACCGCTATCAGCACCTCCTCAACGTGATGATTCAGGCCTTTGTGGAGAGCAACCTGACCTGGATCGAGGTGGAAGAGATCGCCTACCGGATGACCAAAAACCGCACCTTTAACGCCGTGGTTGCAGAGCTGGGCTGGCAGGCCAAATGCTCAAAAGACATGCCCGCCATGATTACCATGGTCGACAAGTGGGCAATCGTGGTGAAGCGCGAGCTAGAGGGAGGGAGGCCCGGACGACCGAGGCCGCCGCGCGATCGCTAAGGGACTTGCCAGAAAATAATGTACCCTCTGATCGGGTTTCGACCCCGCTCAACCCTCGGCATCTGAAGATTGAGCGGGGTTGTTTTGCTGTTTGCCAAGGGTATTGTTACGTTCTGATAACTTGGTGCCCAGCTTACAAAATCCTTATCAGTAACGGACACACTCCTTAGTAACCGCGTAGTCGAGTTTATTGTTATCACTCAGGAGATGCCCCCATGCCCCTTGGCCCTGTAGAAATGCTGCTGGTCAAATTTCCCGGCAATCAGTTCAAAGGTGAGATCGTGCCCGCCCTCAAAGAACTGGTTGAAACCAGCACCATTCGGGTGATGGATATTCTGTTTCTCAAAAAAGATGCCGATGGCACCCTCACCCTGGTAGAGATCAGCGAGATGGAAGACGACGATGACTACGATGCCTTTGACCCTCTGGTGCCAGAGGTAGCAGGATTCCTCTCTGAAAGCGACGCCCTACTGATGGGCCAGTCTCTGGAGAACAACTCATCCGCCGCTCTGATGCTGTTTGAAAATGTCTGGGCCACCCGCTTTCGGGACGCTATCGTCAATGCTAATGGGCAGGTGCTCTTAAACGAGCGCATTCCCCAAGCGGTGATTGAGACCCTCGCTGCCTCCTAGGATCGCATTTGTAGGGGGGCACAGCGATGAACCCTACCCAAGGCCGAACATCCATCAATACCACTCTAAACCACTCTAAAGAGGAACAAATCATGCCCCGTGGAAGAAGACGCCCCACCGTTACCGTGCAGCGTAAAGGCCCCGGTGTCGTTGGCACCATGGCTAGAACCGCTGTGATTGCCAGTACCGCCACCGCCACATCCAGAGCTGTAAGCGGAGCTATGGGCGGCGCAGCGCAACAGGCCCAGCAACAGCAGGTGGCCAATGCCGCAGCCATGCAATCCCAGGCGGAACTGGAGAAATTGAAAGCTGACATGGCCGCCATGCAATCCCAGCAGGCGGTAGCCGCAACGCCCATGCCTGCGGCAACAACCCCTGCCACCGCGGCCAGCGGTGATATGCTAACCCAGCTGCAGCAGCTCACCGATCTCAAGACCGCCGGAGCTCTGACCGAAGAAGAGTTTCAACTGGCGAAGGCCAAATTGCTGGCGGGCTAAGGCAAGTAGAGAGGCTAGATAAAACGATGCCTTAGGGGATGTTGTAGCGATGGTCAAAGACCGGGCAGAGGCCAACGTCCAACGTCTAGCCGGGGTCATTTTGGTGCGTTATTACTTGGCCTAACGCAGCTAGAATCATTCCTTAAATCCATCCTCACAAGGTAAAACCATGACTCAATTCCTGACTGTCACCCCAAACGATTTCAAAAATTTAGATGCCGTCGAAATTAAAATGACTCTCTCCGACGAGCATAAACCGGGCGTATCTAGCGTTCGGGGGAGTAGATTGACGGTGGGTCTGGAACGTGGGGAAATAGGGCTTCAAAGCGCTGATTGACCCAAGCGAGTCGCAAGAGGAGGAGATGGTTAAAGCCGTCCTCACTCCAGCGCATCCCCAC
>JBGSNT010000320.1:0-2091 GCA_041739575.1 Nodosilinea sp.
GTGGGGATGCGCTGGAGTGAGGACGGCTTTAACCATCTCCTCCTCTTGCGACTCGCTTGGGTCAATCAGCGCTTTGAAGCCCTATTTCCCCACGTTCCAGACCCACCGTCAATCTACTCCCCCGAACGCTAGATACGCCCACTAGCAACGAGCAAAAATCTCTCATTGACAAAATGACGACGTGGGAGATCCCCTTGAACCGAAGGTCAACATTGTGGTGGTTGGCTGGAGGGTTGACTGGAGGGATAGGTGGTTTGCTGATTTTGGGCTCAAAAGACGTGATCCCGCCGGAGCCAAAATCTCCAGTTAGCCCTCCAGCACCCCCTGGAACTGGCGGTGATATGAATGATTCGGGAAAAAGTGACCCGCCACCTAATGTTGGAGAGACAGCCTTAATGCTACAAAGCTTTAGCTTTCCGGTTGTTTCCTTAAACGCCCAAGGGAAAGAGATCAGCCGAGCTCAAAAGCAGAACAAATATTTTGTTGAAGATCTGGGCCAGGGGATTGGACTGGACATGGTAGCTATTCCGGGCGGTAGCTTTCTGATGGGTTCCCCTGAGGGGGAAGGTCTCTTTTACGAGAATCCTCAACATCGGGTTACGGTACGCCCCTTCTACATGGGTAAATTTCCCGTAACGCAGGCTGAATGGAGCGCGGTCGCAGCTATGCCTAAAGTGCAGCGAGCACTCAACCCCGATCCTTCGACCTTCAAAGGTGCTAGCCGACCTGTTGAGCAGGTCTCCTGGGATGATGTGGTGGAGTTTTGTCAGCGGCTGTCTCGCTATACTAAGCGCGAGTACAGATTGCCCAGCGAAGCTGAGTGGGAATACGCCTGCCGGGTAAGTACCTCAACGCCCTTTCATTTTGGACCGACTATCACAACAGATCTGGCAAATTACAGAGGTACCGATCAGGAGGGGTCAGTTAAGACTTATCCGGAGAACTATGGCCCAGGCCCAAAAGGCATTTTCCGGGGAGAAACAACAGAAGTAGGGAGCTTTCCTCCCAATGCCTTTGGTCTGTACGATATGCACGGCAATGTCTGGGAGTGGTGCCTAGACCACTGGCATGCTACCTACGAGGGTGCCCCTACCGATGGCAGTGCCTGGTTATCTTCTGATGAGAGTAAATCAAGGCTGCTGCGGGGCGGTTCGTGGTACAGCGATCCGGGGTACTGCCGCTCGGCCGCTCGCGACGGGTTCGCTCGCGACGGTAGGTACGGCTATATGGGTTTTCGTGTTGTTTGCGCCTCCTCGTGGTCTCTATAGTTACCCTTTACCCTTTTCCCCTCTTGCTCTTTACACAGATCCACCCAGCAGGGCGGGGTGGGTCTGCTTGGCTTTGCCCAGCCTACAATTAACTATGGAATGTTGCCGTGAGCATATTCCCCATCTCGAATCTAGGCTCACCATGGTTCAAACCCCTATTGCCGCTGAGGCGCTATATCCCGATACTGACGGCAAACCCATGGCCGACAACACCAAGCAGTACCGCTGGATTGTGCGGCTAGTTACCAACCTTAAGCATTTACTGCGGGAGCAGACCGCCTTTGTGGCGGGCGACTTGCTGTGGTATCCGGTCAAGGTCGATGCGCCCCCTGTACCGGCCCAGGCTCCAGACGCAATGGTGGTGCTCGGCCGCCCTGACCATGACCGGGGCAGCTACAAGCAGTGGGAAGAAGGCAACATCGCCCCCCAGGTGGTTTTTGAGATTATCTCCCCCAGCAACTCAGCCACAGAAATATCCCAAAAGCAGGGGTTTTACGATCGCCACGGTGTTCTAGAAATGTTTTTCTACGACCCCGACAGCCTTGAATTTTGGGGGCTGGTGCGTCAGCAGGTAAACGACCGCCCCACATTGCTAACCCGGCTCAATCTGCCCTGGGTTTCTCCTATCCTCGGCATCCGGTTTGACATGTTTGAAGATGGGTTGATGCTGTTTTATCCCGATGGGCAGCCATTTCAAGATCCAGAAGAGCTACTTCAAGAGCGCAACCAGACCCAGCAGCGGCTAGACAGAGCCATAGCCAAGCTGCGAGAGCTGGGTGTTGACCCCCAAACCCTCGAATAGCCCAGCGCGATACAGGTATTT
>JBGSNT010000338.1:0-47209 GCA_041739575.1 Nodosilinea sp.
CGTCTATTTAAGTCGATTGAAGAGTTAGAAGCCCTTATCAATAACCTGTTGAATGAGGGTGATCTTGTAATAAATTGGGGGCGTAATCTCAAAAATAAAGGAAATGCTGTGGATGCAATTTAAATGCGCAACAGCTTAAGCTAGATTCAACAAGTGTCAGTGATGGCAGTGAGCTAATTCCTGCTGAAGTTCAAGTCAATATTCGCCACGATGACGACGTCCAAACCAAGGAAGTTGCTATTCCCGGATCTACAGTAGATGATGAAGGGTTGATTAACAACTTTCCCACTGAGCCTAAGGTATATCCATCCACCTACCCTTCCCCACGGCAACAGCAGCGCTACATCCTATTGGGGGCGGCGGCAATTCTGTTTGTTGCTGTCCTAGTTTTAATTGCATTTAAGATTAGCTAGAAATAGAACAGATCTAAAGTTTCTGCTTTAACCCACCGTTACCAAAGGTATCGATACTTAGACTGGGTTTATAAAAATGATAGATATTTCGCCCGCTGTGTTTGGCCTCATAGAGCGCCAGATCGGCGTGGCTTAGCAGCGTGGCTGGATGATTGCCCTTCTGCGGAAGGATAGCTAAGCCAATGCTGGTACCAATAGACAACTGATGGTGATTGAGCAGGAAGAAGGGCCGCAGGCTTGCTCAGATGCGATCGCAGGTGTGCACCACTGGCTCTACCGTAGCGACATGAGACAGTACTAAAACAAACTCATCGTATGCCTCCTCTTCAATCGTAAGCGTCCCTACAACTATGCTGGCTGAGCGAAGTCGAAGCCAAAACTCACACGAGGTGTCCCCTAGCCCCTCTGGGGCGGCTGCGCCTACGACTCCGCTCAGGGGAGGTTACGTTTATTCATCAGGTGCAGGTGGGGCAAAGCCGCCCCCCAGTCAACAGCCCTATCTAGGCAGGTGAGGGCAGGTTATTCCTGGAAATGAGCTTGGTTCTGACTAAACCTGGGGCTATTCTTAGTCCAGGGGCTGCCGGGCCGCGGCCTGTTGAGAATCACCCGGGGGGACTGAGGATGGATGCACGACTGATGGATTGGCAATTGCTAGAAAGCATCGGACTGGGCTTGGGCCTGGGGGTTGCCGCTGGGTTTCGGGTGGTGGTGCCCTTTTGGGTGTTGAGCGCCGCCGCCCTGTTTGGCCACATGCAGCTATCCGAAAACATGACCTGGCTGGGGGGGACCACCGCCTTCATTGGTCTCTCGATCGCTCTGGTGGTCGAAATTGCCGCCTACAGCATTCCCTGGCTAGACAACGCGATCGATACCGTAGCGCTGCCGGTGGCGGCGGTGGCGGGCACGCTGCTGATGGCGATCGCGGCCAACCAACTCGACCCCTTTGCCCAGTGGACCGTTGCGATCGTTGCCGGAGGTGGGGCCGCCGCCACCGTAAAGGGACTAAATGGTCTCACTCGCCTGGTGTCGACCGCCACCACCGGGGGGGCGACCAACCTGATTATTGCCGCCGTGGAGCTGGTGGGGGCGGTGGTGGTCTCCGTTTTGGCGTTGCTGGCCCCGATCGCCGTGTTTGTGGTGGTCCTGGCATTTTTTATTCTGCTGCTGCGGTTCGCCATCAAAGCCTTCTACCGCTCCAAAGCATCGGCCCCAGACCCCGAGTAACCTCTGCCGATAGGGAGAGTTACCGGGCCAGCTTAGCCCCAGCGTGAATCGCCAGGGCGGTCATCTCGGGCAGGGTTGCGGTGAACTGCCCGGCGCGATTTACCCGCACCACCTGGGCGTCATTGGCGCAGGTGGTGCCGTCCGCCGCTAGCCCCCCCTGCACCACGTTACAGTAGCGGCCCGGTGGCAGCTGAGTTTGAAAGGTGTGGGTGAGGGGTGCCGCCTCGCGGTTAATCGCCACAAAGCCCAGGTTGCCCCGCCCAAAGGCAATCTGGTTAGCGTTATTGCTCCACCAGTCAGTGACATCGACCACGGGCTCGGTCGCATTGCGGAAGCCCACCATGCCAGAGATGGCCGGCCAGCGATGCTCGCACACCCACTCCCCAAAGCACTGGGCCTGACCGTTTTGATAGATTGGCCGGGTGGTGCCGTCGGGGTAGGTGGGCGGCCCCTGGTCGGGGTTGTCGAAGGCGTAGCTCGACATCACCTGGGGCTTGCCGTAGGGAAAGGCCAGCATAAATACGTTGGCCAGGGCGTAGAGATCACCGTCTTTGTAGGTGAGATAGTCGCCGCCGCCACCGTGGCCCCGCTGCTTATCATGGTTGTCGATAAACACTACTGCCTGGCTAGAGGGGGCCAAACCCCAGCCCTCCCCCAGGGTTTGCAGGTTGGCCAGGGTTTGCCCCTCGCGGCCCAGAAAGGCCTCGCCAATAAAGCGGCCATACTTGAAGTCGATCACGTTGCCGCTGTCGTAGTAGTCCTGCTTGCGAATGGCCTCGGTGCCGGGGTCAATGACTTCTTGATAGATATAGAGGGGCTCGGGATGGCGATCGCGCAGTTTGGTCAAAATCTGCGCCAGTTCCTCGTTGCGAATGTGCTTGGCGGCATCGATGCGAAAGCCCGCCACCCCCATCTCCGCCAGGTCATCCAGGTAGTTGACTAGGGTCGCTTGCACCTGCTCAGAGCTGGTATCGAGGTCGGCCAGGCCCACTAGCTCGCACTGGGTGACATTTTCCGCGTTGCCGTAGTCGGTGACGGACTGGCGGCACTGGTTAAAGTCTTCTGGGGTGTAGAGGCCGGGATATTCATATTTGGTGAACCGGGTGCCAGCGCTACCCACGCCACTCTCAAAACCTGCCATGTGGTTAATCACCGCGTCGGCATAGATCGCCACTCCGGCCTGGTGGCAGCGATCGATCATATCCTGGAGCTGAGCCCGGCTACCGCCTCGGCTTTCGAGCTGGTAGCTAACGGGCTGGTAGCGCTGCCACCAGGGATAGCCGTAGTCGGGCAGCACCACATGCTCTTGGGGCGGAGAGATTTGCACGGCCTGGTAGCCGTTGGGCCCCAGGTAGGTTTCACACTCGGTGGCAATGTCGGCCCAGGGCCACTCAAACAGGTGTACCAGGGTAGTGGCTGCCGGAGCATCAACCGGAGTCGGCAAGGCGGAGTATGGTTCCGGCAGCGAGCCCATGGGGTTAAGCAAAACCACCAGGCCCATAAGGCCACCTGCCGAAAACACACCAGAAAAAAGGTTCCGCATAGTTTTTTGGGTTAAAACAGTATAAAAATTGACATTTTTGGGCTTGACGCTAGCTTCTATCACCGCTATCTTGCACTCCCAACCCGCAAAAATAACCCTGCCCTAGGGGGCGCTAGCGGAACCAGAAAAAAGTTGGGGAATCTAAGCTGACTTGTCATCCAGAGTTAGATGTGGCTCGTACCGTAACAGTTAGCCTTTGGGCCAAGCTGGATCCAGGGAGGAGATTGTCCATCGACAGCAACCAGGGCCAAGGGCCAAGGCTAGCCCACGGCTCCGCCGCCCCCCCTCTTCCACTGGCCTATTTTCTAAATTGACCGCAGGTTTCTGACCCTGGGCTAGGCAAACTACACTTTTTGCTGCTCTCTTCCCCTAGGATATGACCTTAGCGGAGGGTGGCAGCTATGCCGTTTACCCGCCCGCCAGCTTTCTTCGTTTGGGGTTGTCCCGCTGGTTATGCCTGAATCTCTTTCGCCCATGTCTCTGGCCCTGCCCCTGGCGGGGAGTATTCCGCTCATTCAGCCCATTGGGGTAAAGGCTCTCTACGGGCTAGCGCTACAGGGGAATCACCTGCTGGCGGTCGATCCCTTTCGCGGCTACCTGCTGCGCCTCGACCCCAAGACTGACCAGATTGAGATTCTCAACAGCCAAAATGCCGAGGCTTTCTATGGGGCTACGGGCCTGGCCCATTGGGACGGTCAGCTGTGGTTTTGCTGCGACCACACGGTATATAGCACCGCCTTGGCCAACATTCAGCCCACCCCGGTGCTAACCCTGCCCTACCCCGCCGACGGCGTGGCCCTGTGGGAAAACACCCTCTACGTCAGCTGCAAGAAGGGGGGCTGCATTTTTGTCTGCGATCGCACCACCGGTCAGCGCATTACCCAGTTTCCGGCCCCGGGCATTGGCATTGAAAATATCTCCGTCTGGGGCGACTACCTGTGGGTCTGCGACCAGGCTGAGCAGACCGTCTACTGCCTCGATCGCGCCACCGGGGAGCTGATCGTCAAAATGCTCACCCCCTTCGCCACCCCCACCGGGCTGGCGGTGCCGCCCCACACCAGCCCCGACAGTGGCACCCTCTGGGTCTCCTACACCAACGAAGAGCCCTACGTACGCGACGATCCCAACGGCGACGACCCCTATGAGCTAACCCTGCGCGATCGCACCCTCATTCATCCCCTCACTTTTCGCTGGTATAAGGAGGCCAACTACTGCCGCACCAACGGCTACCTGGTCGAGATGACCTACGTCGAGGAGATCGACACCCTCGAAGACGCCATTCCCCTCGAAAACATCGAATGGCGCATCGCCTTCCCCACCAGCACCGATCGCCAGCGGGTCAGGTCGGTGGAGCCGGTGGGGCTGCCCTTCACCGAGGTGGAGCAGGGGGGCGAGCGAGTGGCCAGCTTTACGTTTGACCGCATCGACCCCAACCAGCGCCATCTGTTTGGCTGGAAGGCCCTGGTGGAGATCTACGGCATCAAGTACCAGCTCACCCCCCGCCAAGTGGAGTCGGCCCCGCCTCTGCCCCCGGCCTACGGCCCCCGCTACCTGATCGACGACGATGAACTGGCCATGGATACGCCGCTGATCCAGGCGGCGGCCCGCGACAGCGTGGGGACCGAAACCAACCTACTGCGCCAGGTGCTCAGCATTCGCAACTACGTCTACGACAAGCTCTCCTACGCGGTGACTCCGGCGATCGAAACCCCCGACGTGGTGCTGCTGCGGGGGCGCGGCTCCTGCGGCGAATACGTGGGGCTGTTGCTGGCCCTGATGCGCCTCAACGGCATTGCCTGCCGCACCGTGGGCCGCTACAAGTGCCCCGCCCAGGCCGACCAGCCCGGCATTTATCTAGAGCCCGACTTCAACCACGTGTGGATTGAGTTCTATATCCCCGGCTTTGGCTGGGTACCCATGGAGTCTAACCCCGACGATGTGCAGGAGGGCGGCCCCTACCCCACCCGCTTTTTCATGGGTCTACCCTGGTGGCACGTGGAGATGGGCAAGGGCATTCCCTTTGAGAAACTAATTCGCCCCGAGGGCAGCCCCGAAGCGCGCCTGGGCGACCTGGCGGTCAACCACATGCGGTTCAAGATCCTGGGGGAGCTGGCGCCATGATGGCTGGCGAATAGATAGTTCCCCCTACGCTTCGCTCCGCTCTGGGCCGGGCTGGGCGGGCGGCGAGGCCTGGGGAACCGATGGCAGATTCCAGGCCGGGGCTTGGTAGTTGGCCGCCAGGTAACTGGCTGGGATCGTGCTCTGGTTGCCGTCCCGCAGGGCTCCGTAGTGGGGCGACAAAATTTCAATGCCCGCCTGGTTGCAGTGGTCTTGCAAATTCTGGTGCAGTTCCGCATAGATTTCCTCCAGCACCTCCGGCTCGGTCGTGCTAGCCCGCAGTTGGTAGCTGACGTAGAAGTCATCGAGGGAAGTTTGCCAGACCTGGGGGCGGGGCTCGGGCAAAATGTGGGCGGTGGCCTCGGCGGCGGCGATCATGGTTTTGTGAACCAGCTGCCAGGGGACATCGTAGCCCAGCGTAATGGTGGTTTTTACCACCATGGGGATCTGCTGCTCCCGAATCAGGGCGCTGTAGTTGGCAATGTTGCTGGTCAGCAGAGACGCATTGGGGATGCTAACCAACAGGTTTTCGATAGTGCGCAGACGAGTGACAAACAGCGACTTTTCGACCACAAACCCTTCAATATCGCCAACGTGAATGCGATCGCCCTCCTGAAAGGCTCGGGTGTAGACCAAAATAAACCCGGCCACCATGCTAAAGACGGCTCCCCCCGCCCCCACCGACACCAGTAGGCCAAAGAAAATCGACACCCCCTGAAAAGCGGGCGATTCTGCCCCCGGCAGGTAGGGAAAGATCACCGCCAGGGCAAAGGCGTAGGCTAAGAACTTCACCAGGTGAAAGGTAGGGGTGGCCCATTCGGGATAGAACCCCGGCAGGCTCAAGCGCCCACGGCGGATATTGCTAAAAATCCACTGGGCAAACCGCAAACCGCTGCTGACCAGAACGATAATGACGGCAATGCTGAGCAGATTGGGGAGATAGGCGATCAACCCCTCCGACACCCCCTGGACCGCGCCCCAAAAATATCCAAATACCCCTTGCCCCAGGCTGCGGGTGGCCGGAAACAGGCTGAGTACGTAGGACAGATAAACCAGAATCAGGGTAAAGACTAGCCCAAAATGCAGCACCCGGGTAATCACTTGTACTAGGGAGGTGAGCTGGGCCGCACTCAGAAGCTCGAAGTTTTGAATGCGCAGGTTAGGTATCCAGCGGTCCTGCTGGCGATCGAGCCAGCGATAGAACTGGGGCATGATGTTGGCCAGCACCACAATGGCCAACACCATGCCCACCGTGCACAGAAAGGCGATGATGCTGGCCCGGGTCAGGTATTCTGCCGAGCGCTCGGCTCGGTAGATTTTCATTTGGGTCTGCATAGCGGTTAAATGCTGTTTAGCCAGGGCGTTTGGGGTTAGCCCTGTGCCCGCGACGTCCTCGTCACCGACGGTCATAATCAGCATGTCTCTAGCGTAGATGGCCGTGCCAAATTCGGTCTCCGCCAGGGCCAAGGACTCCAGTGGAATAGCATCATCTCGGGCGGCTACCTCCACTCGATCGGAAATGCGCTGGGCCCGCTCGGCCAGGGAATCGGCGGACCGATCCGCCCGAATGTTAAACAGCGTGGTGTCGCCTAGGGTGACTGGAGCCGTCGGCGTGGGCACCTCAGGATCTGTCGCCGCCGCCCCAGGGGTGGTCTGAGCCCAGACGGCTGGGCCAGCCAGAGCCAGCCAAAGGCTGAGTAAACCAGCGACACAAGTCAGCCACCTCCGGCGCCAGCCAGGCCGGTGCGCCAGGCAGAATATGAAGGATAACGGCCCCTCAAAGCCGGTGTTGGGCGATCGCATAGGCTAGAGAACAATTCCTTTGGGGCCACCAAGGGGCAACAGTTCAGGCTAAAAGGCGGCTCCCGACAGCCGGCCCTCATCCACCGGGCAACCCCGTCACTGCCATCGTTGGAGACATGGCGAATCCTATCATCTACGACGACAATTTTGCAGTGTTTGCCTTCCCCCAGGGAGGCCCTTGATCCATCGATTGTGCCCTCGGTATTTTGAGGGGCACAGCATCCACCGTTCACCCCACTGGAACCCTTGGAGGGGTGAAGGTCACTACGGTAGGGCTAGCATTCCTCCGGCAAGGAATGCCATGGCCGGGCTAGTTGACCTGAGGAGATTCCCCCTATCGGCCTTGCCGACTCAACAGACTCAGTGCCTTGCGGCTTAGCCGGGTCATGGGGGAAAGGGGGGGCGTGGGTACCTCTGGAGGGCGGCTGTCAGGATCGTGCAGGTAGCGGTAGTGGGCCCAAACATCCCAGTAGGGGCAGCCTGGCTGAATGCGGTAGCCCGCCCAGTGCAGGTAGTCGAGGGGCTTATTTACATTGGGGTCAACCAGCGTCATTCCTTCCTGCACGAAATGGGGGCTGCCGGCCCAGTTACCGGGCCCGCCGCCGGGCTGCCGCACTAGGTTAAACCGCCGCGCCATCCGCTTGAGAATCAAATAGTTGATGATCGGCTGGTCAGAGGTTTTTTCCGAAAAATCAAAGTATTCGGGGTGGACGGCGCATTCGGCAAAGGTGTCGTAGAGATCCTGCTCGCTGACCAGTCCTTTTTTAGAGCCCCAAAAGCCGCAGTTAAACATGTCCTCTAGCTCGGCGGCGGTGAATACACCCTGTTCGATAACGGCGGGGGCGAACACATTGCGAATGCCGCCCCGGTGCTGGTAGTCGTAGCTGATGAAGTCGTAGTCATCCAGATAGTCCAGCACTTTGGCGATCGCGCTAAACACCACCACATCCGTATCAATGTAGAGGAAGCGATCGAAGGGACCAAACCAGCAGGCCTGCTTACGAAACTGGTTAGGACGGGCAAAGAACCCTTCGCCAAAGATGCCGTGCAGGTTGACTGAGAGTCGCTGGATGAACGCCAGATCGGGGTAGACCTCGACCCCGTAGTCGCGCCCTAAGACCTCGGCGACCTGGTGATAGTCGTCGTTGTAGGGAATCAGCATGACGGGGATGCTGGGGTCGTGGGCGCGAATGCTGTTAAGGCAGGCGATCGCGTGGTCGATCACCCTGTCGTTAGCCGTAATGTATATGCCGCGCGTAGTCATAGCAATCCTCAGGGGAGCAGTTGGGCCAGGGGTTGCAGGTACCGTCGCCAGCCCTGGGCAGGCCGGTTCGACAATAGTTTGCCCACCAGAGCGGGGCAGGTCTCAGGGGCCTGGCGGTAGCGATAGTGCAAAAACACATCGCGGTAGGGTAAGTCGATGTTTTCGCCCTGGCAGAGGCGGGCAAACAGCTTGGACGATAGGCCAATATAGTGCAGGTACAGCAGCGGCACGCCCTTGTCGTAGACCCGGTTTTCTTGAATTGTGAAATGACTGGAGGTGACGGAATTGCCGGTGCGTTCCTCGGGGGGAAGGGCTAGGGCAAAGTTGCAGGAATTCACCCCTCGCCGCATCACCAGGTAGTTGAGAATGGTCTGGTCTGGGGCCATCGGGTACAGCACCGCCGCCTCGCCAGATTTGAGCCAGTCCAAAACGTCTTGGCTCAAGTCGGGATCGAACAGACCTTGACGACTGGCGTAGAATCCTGAGCAAAATGTCTGACGATGCAGCTGCTCCGCCGAGAACAGCCGCTCCAGCCAGGGCGAATCGACGGCATACACGTGGCTGAGGTCTTTGTGCTGAAAGTCGTAGGTGACCCAATCGCAATCATTCAGCCTGTTGAAGACAGGAGATGGATCGCTGAGCAGCAGCGTGTCGGCATCCATGTACAGGAAGCGATCGAAGGGGCCATCAAAGGCGCAGAAGCGACGGTGGGTGCCCCTGCGGTGAACCCCAGAGCTGCCGATCGCATCCCACTGCTGCCGGGCCGTAGGATGGGTAGCCCAGATTTGCTCTACCCAGGTATCCCACCGCTGGATGGAAGCGGTGTTGTCGTAGATGGTGACGTTGGGGCGCGATCGCACTAATTCCTGCAGTCGCTCCACCTGGTCGTCGTAGGGATAAATGCATACGGGCATTTTTGGCCCGGCGAAGACCTTAATGCTGTTGAGCAGAGCGACGATTTGGTCGTAGACGTGATCGTTGCCAAGGGTACAAATGCCGTCCATCGGGTTGCCTGATTGGTTGCCTAATTCTCTGCGTGGGTCGCGCCGGAGGTGAATGAACCTGGCTTTGGATTGGGCGCTTGACCCACGCTACGCTCTTCCCCATCTCCCCCACCCATGCACCCATCTACTCCCTACTCCCCACTCCCCACCCATTCCGATAGCCAGTTCATCAGATTCAGCTTGTGCAAAATCACCTGGCGGGCTTCGGCGATCGCATCCTTCGCCTCCATCCACGCATCTGGGCTAGCCGTCACCTCTCGAATGTATTCCATTCCTTTTTCATCCAAACTGGGCAGGCGCAAAAAACTGCCGGGGGGCAGCAGCTTGTCCGCCGCGCCACCGCCGTAGTAGATGGGCAAACACCAGCACAGCAGCGCATCCCACAGCTTTTCGCTTACATACCAATCGTTGTCGGCGTAGTTCTCGATCGCCAGGTTGTAGGTGTAGGGGGCCATGCCCGACCATTTGTTGATCAGGGCTCCCGCCGTGCGCGTGCCGGGGGGCAGGTTGCGGCCATACACCTCCACCGGCACACCGCTGGCCTGAAGCGACCGCAAAAAGGCCAGCCGCTGGCGGTGACTCTCGGTGCGGTCAACGCCGGAGGTGATCCAGCTACAGGGGCTGTGCTTTTCGGGCGGTGGCGCTTCGTTTAGTTCGCGAAACGACACGTTGACGTACCAGATGGCGGGCATGTAGGCAGGCACCGGGGCGCCATCGTCGGGTCCAGAGACGCAGCCGCAGTAGTCCTGGGCGTAGGCATAGTTGAGCAGGTTTTGGGGCCGCACCTCCGGTAGGGGCGGCTCCCGCAGCAAAAAGGCAATGCGTTCCTGGGGCACCTGCCTAAACTGGGGCGGCAGTTGGTCCAAAACATTCACCGGTGCCGCCAGTGGGCCAAAGGGCAAGGTGGTGAGCAACTTCTCCGATATGGACTGGGGCTTGGGGGCCACCTGCTCATAGAAGTTGAACTGGTACAGCAGCAGGTAGTCGGGCCGAGGGTCTTGGGCCTGGAGCTGCACGTTGCCCCACACCCCAAAGGGATGGGGAGTCTGCTTCCACAGCCAGTCGCACTGGGTCAGGCCAGGGTAGCTAGAGAGCATACCGACAACGGGGAGAGCCATGGTTAATCCTTGGGGGATGAGGGTTGCGAATCGGTAGCGAGGCCGTAGGGGGAGAGGGAGAGGGAGGAAGGCGGGGGGTGGGGAGATGGAGGAGGTGGGGTGGAAAGGCTGCCCGCTACCGCTGTGGCAATCTCCTGGGTAAATCGTTCCGTAGAGAACAGCGATTTTTGGTGGGCCAGGGCGTTGAGCAAGGCTGTTTGGCGATCGCAATTCTCTAGCACCGCCACAATCTTCTCGATCGCATCCTGGGCATTGGAAAAAATCAGGTCGGTGTTGGCGGCATTGACAATTTCAATCTGGCCGCCCCGGTTAAACACAAAGGGAATCATGCCGGCATTGACCATTTCGGCCACCGAAATGCCGAAGGGCTCAGGCTTGTGGTGAATGCCGTAGCGACAGCGAGCCAGAACTTTGAGGTAGTCGGCGTAGGGCAAATCGCGGTAAAAGGTTACCCAATCGGCGTTGGCCTCAGCCAGCTGACGGACCTTACGCTCGTAGCCCCAGCCGTAGGTACCGCCGCCGCCGCCCGTGATGTGTAGTTTGACGTCAAACCCCCGCTGGCGCACCGCCGAGAGAATCTCGATCACGCGGTGGGTCTGCTTGGCCACCACCACCCGGCCACTGCACAGAAAGGCGGTTTCCTTCTGCTCCCAGGGGATAAGGGGAATAGCGGTGGCCACGGGTGGATAGACCACCTCGGCGTCGATGCCGTAGGTTTGCTTAACTACATCAGCGGTACAGAAGGAGTTGGTCAGAGAGACATTGGCCCGCAGGTTTGACTCAGAAAACTGCGACAGCTTTAGCATCAGCCTCATTACCGGGCCTGCCTTGGCCCAGGGTTGCTCGACCACATTCACCCAGTGGATGTATTGCAGGCCGGGTCGCCCCAAGTCAACGGCGTTGTAGGTGGAAATCGCCAGGTCATACTGGGCGCTGAGGGCCTTAAAGCGGCGAATCGAGAGATGAATCAACGCCAGCCTAACCCAGGGGAAATTGGCGATCAGGCCATAGACCAGTCGCCTCAGCCCCGGCCTGAGCATTGCCCGCACCCTGATGCGATCGCGGTCTAGCTCAGTGCCATACATAGCATTGAGGCGGGCCAGGTCCACCTCGGCCAGGGTGCAGAGGGTAACGTCGTAGTCGTTGACCAGGGCCGCCAGGGTCCAGAGGGCAACGGCTTCGGCCCCACCGCCTAAAAAGTAGGGTTGCCAGACGGCAATGGTTGGGCGGGGAGTCTGGCTCATGGGGTGACCGCCGGTTGCTCGGCAAACTGCATCCTGTGGAGTCTGGCGTAGTGTTGGCCCTGGGCGATCAGCTCCCGGTGGGTGCCCTGTTCCACCACCTGGCCGTGGTCGAGCACGGCAATTTGGTCGGCCCGGTGTACGGTGGAGAGCCGGTGGGCAATCACCAGGGTGGTGCGGTTTTGGCTGAGTTCATCGATGGCCTGCTGCACCAGGCGCTCGGAGATGGTATCGAGGGCGCTAGTGGCCTCGTCAAGAATGAGGATTTCAGGATTTTGGACCAGGGCGCGGGCGATCGCCAGCCGCTGTCGCTGCCCCCCAGAGAGCAGCACGCCGCGATCGCCAATCTGCGTGTCGAACCCCTGGGGCAGCTTGAGAATAAACTCCTCGGCGTTGGCTCGCTGGGCCGCCTCGATGATGTCCGCCTCGGTGGCCTCCGGATGGCCATAGCAGATGTTCTCTCTCACCGATGCATTGAAGAGGAACGTATCCTGGCTCACCACCCCCACCCGGCGGCGAAAGGAGCAAATGTCAAACGCCTTGAGATCTATGCCGTCGATCTCGATCGCCCCCTGGGTAGGATCGTAAAAGCGAGGCAGCAGATCGGCCAGGGTAGATTTGCCTGCCCCCGAGGCCCCCACTAGCGCCAGGGTTTGCCCCCTGGGCAGGAACAGATCCACCTCCCGCAGGGCCCAGCCCTCGCTCTGGGGATAGCGGAAAGAAATGTGGTTAAAGCGAATGCCTTCCTTCAGCTGGTCAAAGGGGCGATGCCCGGTGGCCATAAACGGTTTATCGCTACGGTTGAGAAAGGCATCTAGCCGTTCGGTGCTGGCCACGTTGCTGGCGAACTGGCTGCGGCTGCTGTTGAGTTGACCAATAAAAGGCAGCAGGCGAAACAGCACCACCAGGTAAATCAAAATGATCGACGAAAAGGTTTGCATCTGATCGGTGAAAAGCGATCGCCCCGCCACAATCAGGGCAATCAGCGCCATAATGCTCAGCATTTCGTTCACCGGGCCAATGCTGGCAAACACCAGCTGAGACTTAAATTCCGCCTCCTCTCGCTGGCGCACCAGGTGGTCAATGAGGGCAAATTCGCGGTCTTCGTTGGCGGTGGTTTTGACCAGGCGAATGCCCGAAAGCACCTCAATCAGCCGATTTGATAGCGCCGCAGCGGCATTGGAAAGCTCCTGACCGAAGCCCCTCGCCTGATTGATAGAGACCTGGTTGGCCAGGGCCACGGCCCCCAACAGTAGGGCCGAAACCAGGGTCAGCTGCCAGGAAATAGCCATTAGAATGGTCAAGAAAACTAGAATCGTGATCACCAAGGTGGCGATTCTGGCCAGCGTTCTAATCGCCGTGGCGACCCGGTTCACCTCGGTGTTGAGGTAGTTCATTAAATCCCCCAGCCTGACGTTGGCGTAGTAGTCTAAATCCACGTCCAACAGCAGCCGCAGCCCATCCCTGCGCAGGGTGCACACGTAGTCTCGACTCAGCAGACTAGAGATGGCTGTGCCGCCATAGCTGGCCAGGTTTTTGAGCAGCAGGGCGACCAGCAAAAACAGCGTTAGACCCAGGGTGCGATAGCCATCGGGCACCCGATCAAACACAGAAAACAGGGAGTGCAGCAGGGGCGGAAAGTCCGTTTCCTGAAGAATATCCTGACCGAGCAAATCGAGAATTAGGGGGATAATTAGCGCCACCCCAATGCCATTAAAGACCGCGCCGGCCAGCCCAAACAAAATAGACAGGGCAAACCAAATCGGCGACTTTTTGGCAACGGTAATGAGTAGATTATTGGCACTCATAAATAGATATTTATAGGGTTTCTAACAGATCCTGCAGCTGGGTTGCCATGGTGGTGATGCTATAGCGGCTACAGCAGCGCTCCCTGGCCTTTAGGCCAAGGGTTTTCGCCCGGCTCAGGTCAGCAAAAATGGCCCGCAGCTGGGCCGCCAAATCCGCCGGCGAGTCAGGTTCAGCCAGATAGCCCGTGTCCCCCAGAATGTCTGGAATATCGCCCACCCGCGTGGCCAGAATAGGTTTGGCCATGGCCATGCCGTCGGTCAGCTTGAGGGGAAACTGGGCCTGGGCAGCCGGGGTCTGGCGCTGGGGCACCACCACCACATGGGCGGCGGCAATCACCCTGGGCATGTCGGTGGGAGACTGTTTGCCCAGGTGAATCAGGCGCTGGGGCCAGCGCTCCAGCAGGGTGCGATCGTAGTCATCGTAGGGGCTGCCGCCCACAATCACCAGCTTCAGGTCGGGTTCATCCAGCCGATCCAGCGCCGTCAGCATATCCTCTACCCCCTTGTAGGGACGGGGCGCACCGGGAAACATCAGCACCCGGTAGTCGCTCAGCCCAAGGGCAGCTCGGCTGGCCTCGGGGTCGTAGCGATCGGGGTTAAACAGGTCGGTGTCCTTGCCGTTGGGAATGATCACCCCGCCAAAGCGCTGCTGCAAAAATCGATTGTGGGTGGTGACCCGATTGGCCCGGGCGACCCATCGTTCTATCCATCGCAGGTAGAGGGGATGGTCGGGGTCACGCAGGGCCCCCTGGGGCTTGAGCAGATCGCGCGCTAGCTGTTTGGGGATGGGGGGGTAGCGGTAGCTGTCGCCGCCGTGCCAGCTCAGTTCCCAATCGTCGATATCGAGTACCACCGGGCGGCGGTGGCCCAGGCGGTGCAGTAGGGCCAGGCCAAAGCTGCTGGGCTTGAGCTTGTAGGCGTAGAGAATGTCGCCGCTGATCTGCCGGAGGAGCGTGCCCAGGGCGCGGGGCCCCAGGGAGGAGGTTGGCCGGGGAATGGTAAAGAGCGGGAGGCCGGCGGCGGATACGCTAGGGCCTCCCTCAGCTGAAAACCCTACGATTTCTACTGGGTAGCCCCCCTGTTGCAGGGCCTGCCCCAGCAGAAAAGGGCGCACCGCACCGCCCCAGCGACCGGCTCCCCGACTGGATAGATCGCTGACAAGAATGGAGACCTTGGGCAGGGCTTTCACGCGGTGGACAGGGAGCGTAGAGTTGGCGACGGGAGAGCAATTCAGCATAGATGCCGCAGGGCCAGAACGGGGGCAATTTCGTAGGCAGGGCAAACACTCCTCTAGCTTGCCCAGGTTTGCCGCCAGGGTTAAGGTTAAGGCCGCCCCCCGCAGAATCTTTAAGCGCCGCCCGGAACACCCTTTTGACTTGGGAGGGGAAGGACGGGCGTAAATTGGCCCCCAGCCTGGTCCGGTTTGACGCACAATAAGGTCTATTCGACACCCCAGGACCATGGTTCAGAATCTCAAATTTGATGCGGTCAGCGATCGCCTACCGCCCCAGAACATCGAGGCCGAAGAGGCCATCCTGGGCGGTATTTTGCTGGATCCTGAAGCCCTGGGCCGGGTGATGGAGATTCTCACCCCCGACGCTTTCTATATTGCGGCCCATCGCGATCTCTACAAAGGGGCGCTGGCTCTCCACGCCAAGGGGCAGCCCGCCGATTTAATGACCCTGGCTGTCTGGCTCAAGGACAACGGCAAGCTGGAGCAGGTGGGGGGCCAAACCCGCCTGGCCCAGCTGGTCGATCGCACCGTCAGCGCCGCCAACATCGACCAGTACGCGACCCTGGTGATGGATAAGTACACCCGCCGTCTGCTGATTCAGACCGGCGGCGACATTGCCCAGCTGGGCTACGACACGACTTTGCCCATTGAGAATGTCATGGATCAGTCGGAGCAGCGGCTGTTTGGCATTACCCAGTCGCGGCCCCAGGGGGGGCTCACCTCTACCTCCGATATTTTGATTGAGACTTTTTCAGAGATCGAGCAGCGGTCCCTGGGCGTGGTGCTGCCTGGCATCCCCTGCGGCTTCTACGATCTAGATGCCATGACCCAGGGTTTTCAGCGCTCTGACCTGATTATCGCTGCTGCCCGTCCGTCAATGGGAAAGACGTCATTCGTGCTCAATATCGCTCGCAATATCGCGGCCCTGCAAAAGCTGCCGGTGGCTATCTATAGCCTGGAAATGTCGAAGGTGCAGCTGGTCTATCGCCTGCTCTCCAGCGAAGTGGAGATGGAAAGCAGTCGCCTGCGCACCGGACGCATTGCCCAAAATGAGTGGGAAAAACTGGGCCACGCCATCAGCATTCTCTCCCAGATGCCCATCTTTATCGACGATACCCCCAGCATTTCAGTCACCGAAATTCGCTCTCGCTGCCGCCGCTTGCAGGCCGAGCAGGGCGGTGCCCTGGGCCTGATTTTGATCGACTACCTGCAGCTGATGGAGGGCGGTGGCGACAACCGGGTGCAGGAGTTGTCGAAAATGACGCGATCGCTGAAGGGTCTGGCCCGCGAGCTCAACGTGCCGATCATTGCCCTATCCCAGCTCAGCCGCGGCGTTGAATCGCGCACCAACAAACGCCCGATGATGAGCGATTTACGGGAGTGCGTCACTGGCGATACCCTAGTTGTCCTCGCAGATGGTCGACGAGTACCGATTCAAGATTTGGTAGGCAGCACCCCAGACGTGGTGAGTTTAAATGAACAGGGTAAGTTAACTCAGGCTAAGGCCGATTTAGTTTGGCAGATCGGTACTCGTCCAATTTATGAATTGACCACAGCTAGCGGACGCAAAATTCGTGCGACCGAGCAGCATCGACTCTATACCCTCGATGGCTGGCAACGCCTAAAGCAGTTGAATAAGGGTAGCCGTATCGCTGTCGCTCAGCATTTGCCTGAACCCGATCTTGCCGAAACCTGGCCTGAGTTAAGGCTGGCACTGCTAGGGCAGCTAATTGGCTATGGTAGCTACCTTAAGGGGCAGCCCCTTCGATACACCACCGCCTCTGAAGAAAATAGCCAGATCGTCCAATTAGCCGCCGAGCAAGAATTTAGCTGTGAGGTGAAACGCTATAAAGGCAGAGGTCAGTGGCATCAGCTTTTGATCTCTGGCAACGGCAATCGCTGGCACCCTGCCGGAGTGAATCGTTGGCTACGGCAGCTTGATATCTTTAACCAGCCTTCTCGAGAGAAACGCATTCCTGCCGATGTGTTTCAGCTCTCCAATCAGCAGATAGGTATTCTCTTAAAACACCTGTGGGCGACCGATGGCTGTATCTCCGTACGCAAGGGCAGAGGCGGAGATGCTCTATTCTTCTCTACCAGCAGTGAAGGGCTAGCTCGCGATGTTGCCGCTCTACTCCTAAGGCTCGGTATTTGGGCCTCTGTGGTTTGGCAACCCAGTCAATGCTTTACCGTCAACGTTCAGGGCAGCGTCAACCAGATGAGGTTCTTAACTCAGGTTGGGGCTTTTGGCCCTAGGGTAGAACCGGCAGCAGCTCTGCGGCTCAAACTTGAGAGCATCATCTCAAATCCCAACCGAGACACATTGCCCAAAGAAGTTTTTGATCGGGTCAAGGCTGATATGAGAGCCCAGGGCATTAGTCAGCGCCAAATGGCAGCCTTGCGAGGCACCTCCTACGGCGGGGCAGCACACTTCAAATTCGCTCCTTCGCGGCAAACCCTCCTCAGCTACGCAGAGATTTTGGACAATGAATCCCTCAAGGAAATTGCAGCAGCCGACATTTTCTGGGATGAAGTGCTTTCTATCGCGCCTGCTGGGGAAGAACCCGTCTACGACCTAACCGTGCCAGGGCCTGCCTCGTGGCTGGCAGACGGCGTTGTTTCCCATAACTCAGGTGCGATCGAGCAGGACGCCGACCTGATTATGATGCTCTACCGCGAAGAGTACTACGACCCCGACACTCCCGATCGCGGCATCGCCGAAATTATTATCACCAAGCACCGCAACGGCCCCACCGGCACCATCAAACTGCTGTTTGAGCCGCAGTTTACCCGCTTCCGCAACCTGGCCAGCCCTGGGGTTTAGAGGGGCGGATCTGAGCTGGTCCCGTGGGGTGAACTTGTCTTGCGAGGCAGGGGGGCTTTTCCTCCGCTAGCCACCAGAGGGAAAACGCCCTAGCCCAGACATTAGCCTAAATTTATGTGACAAGGTGGATGCTCTTAACCCCACCATAATTCGTACATCAAGTTTTTTTGAAATGATAGTCATCGGGTTCTCCGGCGCTTTCCCGTAGGGAACCTCAGCTGTCTCCATCGAAACTTGGAGTGACGACTATGACCTTTCACCTCTATCGAAGCTGGTTAGCCTTTGGACTGTCGCTGCTGGTGGCAGGATGCTCCTCAACCACCAGCGGGGCTCCCCAGGGCACATCGCCCCAGCCCGATGCCCCGGTTCAACAGCAGCGTACCGTAGTGATTGACGGTTCCAGTACGGTGTACCCGATCACTGAGGCGATCGCAGAGTCTTACAACGCCGAAGCTAACAACCCGGTCGAGGCCGAGGTCAGTTTTTCGGGCACGGGCGGTGGCTTCCAAAAATTTTGTCAGGGGCAAACCGACATCAGCAACGCCTCGCGCCCAATTACTGACGAAGAAATTGCGGCCTGCGATGCCAATAACGTGCGCTACTACGAGTTGCCCGTCGCCTTTGATGCCCTCACCGTGGTGGTCAACCCCCAAAACACCTGGGCTAGCGACATCACCGTCGCCGAGCTCAAGAAAATGTGGGAACCCAGCGCCCAGGGCCGAATTAGAAACTGGAGCCAGGTACGCCCTGGCTGGCCCGATCAGCCCCTTACCCTGTTTGGCCCCGGTCTCGACTCGGGCACCTACGACTATTTCTCCGAAGTCGTTGTGGGCCAGGACACCCGCAGTGACTTTGTCGCCAGCGAAGATGACGACCTGCTGGTGCAGGGCGTGGCCAGAACCCCAGGTGCTCTGGGCTACTTTGGCCTGGCCTACTTCGAGGCCAACCCCGGCAATCTCAGGGCCGTCCCGGTGGATAACGGCAGCGGCCCCATTGCCCCCACGGCAGAGAACGTCATCCGGGCCACCTACGAGCCTCTAGCTCGGCCCCTCTTCATCTACGTCAACTACACTTCGGCCCAGCGCAACCCGGCGGTGCGAGAGTTTGTGGAGTACTACCTTGAAATGGCACCGGCGGTGGTGTCAGCGGTGGGCTATATCCCCCTCACCGAGGAGGCCTACAACATTGCCCTGGTCAACTTCCATCAGGGCGAAGTGGGTACCGCCTTTGCTGGGGCGCCCCAGCCCAACCTGACCCTCAGCGAAGTGCTGCGCAAAACCAAGCGCGTCAACTAGCGGCAAGTTCAAATCCTATCGGCTTAGCCCCGATGGGTTGAAGCGATCGCCCCACGGCTTGGAGGGCATCTGGAGTATAGAAATCGGCTTCGCTTGCGCTATCGAAAAAGGACGACGACCTCGCATCAAGGGAGAAGAATCCTCCGGAACGAAATGTATCAATTTATTTTGATATGATTCTAGGCAATTGGCCCATTGCTCTGGGCTTGGGGCCAGCGCCGGCTACCACCGGTGCAGGGCAGGTCATTTTACCGATCGGTCCTTCGTTTTAGAGCAACAACCCGCCATGGGCACTTCTTCTTCCCCTTCGACCCCAAAGCCTGTGCAGGGGGGCGGGCAGCTCAGTCTATTTGAGCGCTACCTCACGCTGTGGGTGGGCCTGTGTATTGTGGCGGGCATTGTTCTGGGGCGGCTATTTCCAGGTCTGGCAGGGGCTCTCGATGCCATCAGCGTCTACCAGGTGTCGGTTCCTATCGCTATCTGCCTCTTTTTCATGATGTATCCCATCATGGTAAAAATCGACTTTTCCCAGGCGATGCGGGCGGCTCAGACCCCTCGGCCGGTGCTGCTCACCCTGGCGGTAAACTGGCTGATCAAGCCGTTTACCATGGTGCTGTTTGCCCAGTTTTTTTTGGGCTGGCTATTTCGGCCTTTAATTGCCGGCACCGAGGTGATTCGCGGTAGCGAAATTGCCCTGGCTGACTCCTACATTGCGGGCATCATTCTGCTGGGCATTGCTCCCTGCACGGCCATGGTGCTGATGTGGGGTTATCTCTCATTTAGCAACCAGGGCCTAACCCTGGTAATGGTGGCCATCAATTCGCTGGCCATGCTGTTTCTCTACGCGCCCCTGGGGCGGTGGCTGCTGGCGGCCAACAGCCTGGCGGTGCCTTGGCAAACTATTGTACTGTCGGTGCTGGTCTACGTGGGGCTGCCTCTGCTTGCGGGGACCGTCTCCCGCACCTGGATTTTGCGCTACCAGGGCAAAGCCTGGTTTGAGCAGGTGTTTCTCAAATACCTCAGCCCGGTGGCGACGATCGCCCTGCTGAGCACCCTGGTGCTGCTCTTTGCCTTTAAAGGCGACCTGATTGTGCGCAACCCCCAGCACATTCTGCTGATCGCGGTGCCGCTGTTCATTCAAACCAACTTTATTTTTCTGATCTCCTACCTGGCCGGACAAAAGCTGGGGCTGGCCTACGAAGATGCGGCCCCGGCGGCGCTAATTGGAGCTAGCAACCACTTTGAGGTGGCGATCGCCACTGCAGTCACCCTCTTTGGCCTCAACTCTGGGGCCGCTCTGGCCACGGTGGTGGGGGTGCTGATCGAGGTGCCGGTTATGCTCATGCTGGTAGAGGTTTGCAAACGCACTGCCTTTTGGTTCCCCCGCGAGCCCGAAAAGGCCGCTCTCAGGGATCCGCGCTGCCCCAAGCCGCTGGGCTAATCCACTGTTAACAGGTTTCAAGGCCCTGCGCTCTCGTGGAATAATGTAGGTTTGCACCTGGGACGGGGGCCATGGCGCGGACCAACGCAATCACGAAAATTGGGGTAATTGGAGGGGGGCAACTGGCCTGGATGATGGGGCCAGCCGCCCAGTCTCTGGGGCTAGAGCTGATCGTGCAGACTCCGAGCGACAGTGACCCGGCGGTGGCGATCGCCCACACCACCCGCTTGGCCCCGATCGCTGACGTTGCCGCCACCGCCGCCCTGGCCACCCAGTGCGATGTCATTACCTTTGAGAATGAATTCATCGATTGCAAGGGGCTGCAAATCCTAGCCCACCAGGGCACCACCTTTCGCCCTGGCCTAGACGTGCTGGCCCTGGTGCTCGACAAGCGCCACCAGCGCGAATTTTTTCAGCGCATTGGCCTACCCAACCCCCGCTACACCTTTTTAGACGGTGACGAAAGCGAAGCCGAACTGGCTGCTAAGGCAACGTCCCTTGGCTTTCCAATGGTGATGAAAACCCGCCGCCTGGGCTACGACGGCTACGGCACTGCGATCGTCCGGGAACCTGCCCAACTCAGCGCCGCCTGGGACGCTTTCCGCCGTGCCCCGGTGCTGCTCGAAGAGTTTGTGCCTTTCAAGCAAGAGCTAGCGGTGATGGTCGCCCGCTCTGCCGGGGGGGCGATCGCCGTGTATCCCACCGTAGAAACTCAGCAGGTTGACCAAATCTGCCGCCGGGTTTTTGCACCGGCTAGAGTCACAGCTAAAGTAGCCGCAACGATGGGTGCCATGGCCCGCACCCTGGTCGAGCAGCTTCAACTGGTCGGCATCGTCGGCATCGAGTGCTTTCTCACCCAGGACGATCGCATTCTGATCAACGAAATTGCCCCCCGCACCCACAACTCGGGCCACTACAGCCTGGATGCCTGTCAGACTTCTCAGTTTGAGCAGCAGCTGCGGGCTGTCAGCGATCGCCCCCTCGGCCCGACCGCGCTCACCTGCCCCCAGGCGGTGATGGTCAACCTGCTCGGCCTAGAGGAACCGGCAGAGACCCACCACCACAGGCTCGAGGCGCTCAAGCAGCTGCCCCAGACCAGCCTCTATTGGTACAACAAGGCCCCGCGTCCCGGTCGCAAGCTCGGCCACATTACCCAGTGCCTTGGCGGGGCGGCCGACCCCACTGCCGCTGCTGCGGCGATCGAGGCCCTCTGGTACGGCCTCTAACCCCCTCTATAAAGCCCATAACACCTATTCTCCGCCGCCAATCCCCTATGTCCTACACCCTAGACCAGCTGAACGCCATGCCCCAGGCCGAATTTATTCAGGCCATTGGCCCCGTCTTTGAAGACACCCCCGCCATTGCGGCCCAGGTCTGGCCCCAGCGTCCCTTTGCCTCCGTGGCCGAGCTGCATCGACGCATGGTGGCGATCGCCCAGGCCATGCCCCCTGAAACGAAGCTGGCCCTGATTCAGGCCCACCCCGACTTGGGCACCCGAGTGGCCATGGCCGAGGCCTCGGTGGCCGAGCAAAACCAGGCGGGCCTGACCAGCCTGAGCCCAGAGGAATACGACCGGTTTCAAAGCCTCAACCAGCAGTACAAAGAGAAGTTTGGGTTCCCCTTTATCCTGGCGGTGGCCGGCCACACCAAGACCTCCATTTTGGCCAACTTCTCCCAGCGCTTAGAAAATTCCGTAGATATTGAGCAAAGGACGGCTCTCCAGGAAATTGAGACGATTGCGCGGCTGCGGCTGGAGGCTTGGATTATGGCCGCCCCGGACAGCTAGGGCAGCGGCTCAATCCCGAGCTCTAGATAGCCGGTTTGGCGGTCAGGCTGGCGGCACAGCCGCAGGTGGGGCAGCGTTGCAATGGCAATCTCCGCCGTCGTGCGAATGAGGCATCCCGGCATGATGTGCCCGCCGTAGACTCGGCCCTGGGCGTCGGCCACCGCCCCGTGCAAATGCATGCCGTGCTGCGACAGGGTGCCGCTGAGGGAAATCAGCTCCAGCGGCCCGTCGATTAGGGTGGCCTCCGAGGCCGCGGCAAACCGCAGCGCCGCCTGGGTAAAGCTGCCCAGGCCGGTGAGGATGATAGCCGCCTCTAACCCCTGGGCCTGGGAGAATTTCTGGAGGGCCTGCTTCAGGTCTTGGCCAGGGGTGAGGCGGAGGCAGTGGGGTTGCATGGTGTGGGGAAGAAAGAACTTGGGGGTGTGTGGGCCGCCGGTCTGACGCCCCCGCTGGCTAGGCCCACGCCTCATCATCGCGATCGGTCTGATCGCCCCGCTCGGCGGGACGGGACTCAAAGACAGGGCATACTCCCTCAGGGCTGACCTGGAGCCCATAGAGGGGGGAGTTGGCGCTGCGGCAGCGGCCCTCCCTCTGGTATCGGCAGACCTGACAGCTGGGGCTTGGCCAGGGGTCGTCGCCGGTAGCGATGGTGCGCAGCAGGTCGCGGGGGTTCAGCCCCTTAATCACCAGGTCGCTGCCCTGCCAGCGGGCCTGTACCAGCCCCGTGTCCGCCAGGGCAGCCCAGCGGGGGTCGGTGGTGAGGGCCTCGGGCAGCAGCAGCAGCACGGTGTCGTCCACCTCGGTGATTTCGCCCTCAAAGACGGGATCGGGGGCAGCGGGCTGAATAAAGCGATCGCCGATGGGAAATTCCACCACGTTGCCGGCGGAGGGCAGGTGGAGCTGGTAGCGGGTTTGCAGTTCCTCTAGCCCAGCCAGGTCGGCCAGATGGGCGGGCTTGCCGTGGATGAAGGCGACATGCTGGGGCCGCAGGTTATGGATCAGCTGGGTGGTGCCGACGCGATCGCTGTGGGTGGAGAGCTGGTAGGTGTCAAGCTGCACCTGCTCTGACTCCAGCTCTGGGCCCAGCCGTTGTAGCCAGCTCAGGGTGGGGCTGTCCACCGCGTCGAGGGTGCCCAGGGCCGTATCCGCCAGGTTGCTGGCAAAGGAATTGGGCAACAGCACTGTCCAGGGCAGGGCCGAGCTATGGCAATAGTCGCTCAGGTCGGTATCCCGGTGGGCAATTAAAATACAGGGGCGTTCAGACAGTGTGTCACCCTCGGGAAGACCCCGGTCCCCTAGCCGCCGTACTCTGGGCAAAATGCGATCGTCCCAGAACAGCGGTTGATGGCGGGCAAAGTTTTGCACGCTGCTGGGAAAGTCGGACAGCAGCTCCAGATAGAGGTCGCAGCCCGCCGCCACGGTGTCATCGACCCAGATGGTAACGTCCTGGCCCGTGAACTGGTGGTGACTGCGCAACAGCATCACCAATTCCTGGCCCAGTCCCAGGGTCGGGGTCGGCAGCAGCACCGATCGCCCCTGCTGCACCAGGCGATGGAGGGTGCTGGCCAGCAAATTTTCCTGCTGGCGGCGGTGGGGGTGGCGCTCTGTGCCAGCGCTCCCTTCGAGGATCAACACATCGGGCTTTAGCCCCCGCAGCGCCTCTAGGGGAAGGCCATCCACCAGGCGCGAGTTGGACATAAAAAAGTCGCCCGTGTAAAACACGGTATAGGGACGCTGCGGCCCCTGGTAGGTAAACAGCGCACAGGCCGCCCCGGGCAGATGCCCGGCTGGCCACAGCTGCACCGTCAAATCGTCGGCCAGGCTGATCGGAGTTTGCCAGGGCAGCGCCTGGCACAGATGAAGCGGCACGGATTGCCCTGGCCAGTTCAAGGGCAGCAGATGGGCGGTCACCTCACTGCCGTAGATGGGCACCTGGGGAAACCGCTGGTTAAATTCCCACAGGCCGCGGGCGTGATCGCTATGGGCATGGCTGCAAAACAGCAGATCGGCGGTCTCGATGGGAGCGGCAGAAGACCCTGGTTCAGCATCCCCCGACCGTTCTAGCGCGGTCAAATCCTGCAGGCCGCAGTCGAGCAGAATGCGCCATGGCCCCAGGCGCAATTCTAGGCAAACTCCCTCATGGCTATGCCCTACCCCAAACGGAAAGCACGCCAGATTGCTCACGGTGGGGTGGCCCAAGGGCAGCGGCACAACCGGGGCCGATGGAAGCGGCTAAGCCTTAGTGGGCCGACCCGTTGCCATGGTAGTCGTCGGTGTCGTAGAAGCCATTTTTGGTGCCAAAGAACAGGGTGGCAACCACAAACAAGCCAGTCAGCACAGCCAGTATAAGTTTGATATCCATGGGGGCAACGGGGATGATAAAAGGATCGATGTCAGATTGTATCGGAGCCTTAGTTGTGAGTCATCTTAGCAAGACTTCCAAGGAGGACACCATAAAGCTTTGTGACCCGGCGGCCATTCCCCCGACCTGGTTCGAACGCTCCTCCCTAGAGGTCGCCCCCGATTTGCTCGGCTGCCGGCTGGTGCGACGCTGGGCCGATGGCCGCCAGCTCAGCGGTACCATCGTCGAGACGGAAGCCTACACCGCCGGTGACCCTGCCTGTCACGCCTACCGCCGCGAAACACCCCGCAACCGGGTCATGTTTGGCCCCCCTGGCTTTAGCTATGTGTATTTGATCTACGGTATCTACCACTGCTTTAACGTGGTCACCGATCGCGATCGCGTCCCCAGTGCTGTGCTGATTCGGGCCGTCGAGCTCGACACCATTCCCCTCTGGCTGCTGGGCTACCGGGCCGAATCAGCCGCCCGTTGGGGCGCGGGCCCTGGCAAACTGTGCCGTCTGTTAGAGATCGATCGCGCCCTCACCGACCACCCCCTAGCTCCGGCCACGGGCCTGTGGCTAGAGCCCAGGCTATCGGGGGCAGCCCCGGCGGTTACCCAGACCACCCGCATCGGCATCACCCAGGGCGCCGATCTACCCTGGCGCTGGTATGTCACCGACTCCAAGGCCGTGTCCAAACGATAGGACGCTCTCGGCAATCTGGGATCCCAATAAATCGATCTCCCCTCGATCTTCCTTCAGGCACGTCTACCCCAGCCCCGGCCCAAACCCTCAGGCCAACCGGGTTGACCACTCTGCGGTTGGCGGTACAGGCCCACCGGCCCCTTGCTATGGGTGAGGTCAGCCCAGCCCTCGTCCCTTGGCTCTGGCCGGTTCAACCCACCGGCTGGCGGCGGGGCTAGCCTTGGCAAACCCCCTAAGGGGTTCACCATCGCGATGTCTGAAGGCCATGTCTCGAATTAAAACGAACTCAGTAGCCGCCCCAGGTTCCTGGGAAAACTTAGGCATGTGTGTCCTCGGGGAGGGTTATCCCCTCCCGCTGCTATCTCTGCCCCTCGGGGCGGTGGTCTCCTATGCAAACTGCGCCCCTGCCCGCCAACGAAGCCTGCCGCCTGCAGGCCCTATCCCGCTACCAGATTCTCGACACGCCATCGACCCCTGGGTTTGACAACATTACTCGGCTGGCGGCCATGGTGTGTGACGTGCCCGTGGCCCTGGTTAGCCTTGTGGACCGGGATCGCCAGTGGTTCAAGGCTCGGGTGGGTCTCGATGTGGCTGAAACGTCGCGAGACCTGGCCTTTTGCGCCCACGCCATTCTAAAGCCCGGGCTGTTTGAGGTGCCCGACACCCTGACGGACCCTCGCTTTGCCGATAACCCGCTGGTGACCGGGGTACCCCACATTCGGTTCTACGCCGGAGCGCCTCTGATCAACGCCGCCGGCTATGCCCTGGGCACTCTCTGCGTGATTGACTGGGTGCCGCGCTCCCTCACCCCCATCCAGCAGCAAAGTCTGAGAATTTTAGCCGATCAGGTGATTGACCAGCTTGAGCTGCACCATCAGATCAATCTGATTCAACAGGCCGAGGCCGATCGCCATCAGCTAGAGCAGACCCTGCGCCTGCGGGAGCGGGCGATCGCGGCCAGCAGCAACGGCATTACCATCACCGATGCCCGTCAGCCCGACAACCCGATTATCTACGTCAATCCAGCCTTTGAGCGCATTACCGGCTACGCCGCCGCCGAGATGCTGGGGCGCAACTGCCGTCTGCTGCAGAACGGGAACATCGACCAGCCTGGGTTACATGCCCTGCGCCAGGCCATAGCAGCCGGCCAGGACTGTACCGTCGAGGTGAAAAACTACCGCAAAACCGGCGAACCGTTTTGGAACGAACTCAGCATTTCGCCCATCTGCGACCCCGACGGCCAGCTCACCCACTTTGTCGGAATTCAGACTGATATCAGCGATCGCAAGGGGGCCGAAGCCCAAATGCACCACCAAATGTTCGACCTGGAGCAGGCGCGCCGCGCTGCCGAAGCCGCCAACCAGGCCAAGGGCGAATTTCTTGCCATGATGAGCCACGAGATTCGCACTCCTCTAAATGCCGTTATTGGCATGACGGGGCTCCTCCTCGACACCCCCCTCACCCCCCAACAGCGCAACTTTGTCGAAACCACTCGCAACGCCGGGGATGCCCTACTAACCATCATCAATGACATCCTCGATTTCTCCAAAATTGAGTCGGGCAAACTGGAGTTGGAAACCCAGCCTTTCAACCTGCGCACCTGCCTAGAGGAAGCCCTGGATCTCCTTGCGGCCAGGGCCGACGAAAAGGGGCTGGAGCTAGCCTATCTGCTTCCCGCTGAGGTGCCCCTACAGTTGCTGGGGGATGTCAGTCGCCTGCGCCAGGTCTTAGTCAACCTGGTCAGCAATGCCATCAAGTTCACCCCTGAGGGAGAAGTCATTATCACTGTGGCGGCCCAGCCCCCCAACCCCGATGCCCAGGTTGAGCTACAAGTGGCGATCAGAGACACGGGCATTGGCATTCCGGCCGATCGCTTGGACCGGCTGTTTAAGGCCTTTAGCCAGGTCGATGCTTCGACCACCAGGCAGTTTGGCGGCACCGGCCTGGGCCTGGCCATTAGCAAGCGTCTGTGCCACCTAATGGGGGGGGATCTCTGGGTAGAGAGTGTGGAGGGCCAGGGGTCGACCTTCTTCTTTACCCTACGGGCTCAGATTGATCCGCAGCCCTCCCAGACGGCTCCCCCAGCCACCCTGGACATCCTGCAGGGCAGCCACCTGCTGGTGGTCGACGACAATGCCACCAACCGACAAATTCTCGAACTTCAGCTCAGGGCTTGGGGTGTCACCACCGTAGCCGTAGCCTCGGGTGCTGCCGCCCTCGATACCCTGGCGCAGCAGCACTTTGACTTGGCCATTCTCGACATGCAGATGCCCGAGATGGATGGGCTCACTCTGGCCCAGACCATTCGTCAGCGTTTTCTCGGGCCACTGCCCCTGGTGATGCTCACCTCCCTGGGCTGGCCCCACGGAACCGACCCATCTACCGCCTTTGCTGTCTACCTGTCTAAGCCTGTCAAGCAGGCCCAGCTCATGACGGCGCTGGCTTCAGCCCTGGGCAGGGGCCGCCAGCCGGTGCGGGTGGTTCCCCGCCCGCTGCCCAAGGGTTACGATGCCAACCTGGGGCAGAACTGCCCCCTGCGCATTCTGCTGGCCGAAGACAACACCGTCAACCAAAAGGTAGCGCTGCAAATCTTGCACCGCCTGGGCTACCGGGCCGATGTGGCCGCTAACGGTCTAGAGGTGCTGACCGCCCTGGAGCAGCAAACCTACGATCTGGTGCTGATGGATGTCCAAATGCCCGAGATGGATGGCCTGGCAGCGGCCCAGCAGATTGGCCAGCGCTGGCCGACCCAGCGCCCGCGCATAGTGGCGATGACCGCCAACGCTATGCAGGGCGATCGCGAACGCTGCCTGCAGGCGGGCATGGATGACTATATCAGCAAGCCGATTCGCCTAGAGGAACTGACTCGGGTGCTGCAGTTTAAGCCAGAGGCAAAACCCACCCCTGCCGCCGTAGACCTGTCGGCCCTGGAAGAATTTGCCGCCACCGTGGGGGGCGATGACCCCACCTTTATGGCGGAATTGGTAGCTAGCTACCTGGAGAGCACCGATCAGATCTTGCTGGATATGGTCACGGCCCACAGTCATTCCGATTGGCCTACCCTGCAGCGGGCGGCTCACACCCTCAAGTCAAGCAGTGCGGCGGTGAGTGCGATCGCCCTCTCCACCCTCTGCCAACGGCTTGAAGAGGCTCTGCGGCAAAGCCTCGACCCGGCGGTGACTGCTAGAGCTGTGGCCGGCCAAATTGAGGCCATCCAACGGGCCGCCGACCAGGCAAAAAACATCTTGCAGGGCTGCCCCCAGGGGCGAGGAGATCATCGACTATGCTAGCTCATCCTGAGTCGGCGGTTATTTTGGTGGCCGACGATGATGTCTTCATTCGCCACATGCTCACCCGCTATCTGGAGCGGGAGGGATACGAGGTGATCGAGGCGGCCAACGGTGAAGAAGCCCTGGAAATTTACGCTCGCCACCAGCCTGACCTGGTACTGCTCGATGCCCTTATGCCGACGATGGATGGGTTTGAGGTGTGCAAGCGACTTCAGACCATGCCCCAGATCCCGCTGGCACCGGTGCTGATGATCACGGGCCTAGAGGACCAGAAATCGGTAGATCAGGCCTTTGAAATTGGCGTGGTTGACTACGTGACTAAGCCCATTCACTGGGCGGTGCTGCGCCAGCGGGTGCGACGGCTGATTGAGCAGCACCGCCTAGAGTTCCAGCTGCGGGAGGCCAACCAGCAGCTTCAACAGCTGACCCTAAGCGATAGCCTCACCCAGATCGCCAATCGCCGCCGCTTCGATGACTACCTGCGGCAGGAGTGGGGCCACGCCGTGCGAGAACACCTGCCCCTGTCGCTGCTGATGTGCGACATTGACCACTTCAAGGCCTACAACGATCACTATGGCCATCCGGAGGGCGATCGCTGCCTACAGCAGGTGGCCGAAACCATCAGTCAATGCGTCAATCGCCCCACTGATCTGGTCGCCCGCTACGGCGGTGAAGAATTTGGCATTATTTTGCCCCAAACCACCATGGCCGGGGCCATGGTGGTGGGTGAGCGCCTGGTGAGCGCCTTTCAGCATCGAGCACTGCCCCACCCGGTCTCGCCAACCGCAGCCACCATCACCGTGAGCTGCGGTGTAGCCAGCGTTATGCCCCGACTCGACTGCCTGCCCTCTGACCTAGTGGTTACCGCTGATCAGGCCCTCTATCAGGCTAAGGCCCAGGGCCGGAACCAGTTTAGGGCCATCTACGTGATGCCCCCTTCGGCAGAGTCGTCCATTAGGGTAGTGGTTTAGCCCTAGCCTTCTATTTTCTGGGTTTTGGTTTGGGTCGCCTGGTTCACGAAAAAGTTATTCAGGGCTGTAGACACCACCGACAGCACGATGGGACCGACAATAAAGGCCCAAAACCCGTGCACATGAAAGCCCGGTGTGAGCAATGACGCCAGCCAGAAACAGATGCCGTTGACCACCAGCGAAAACAACCCTAGGGTCAAAATGGTAATGGGCAGCGACAGAATAAAGAGAATCGGTTTAATAATGCCGTTAACAATGCCAATCACTACCGCGGCCACCATGGCCGCTGGAAAGTTAGCCAGCACTACCCCAGCAAAAATGGCGTCTAACAGCATCAAGGACAGGGCCGTGGCCAAAATACTCAGCAAATACAGCAGCATTGGGTTTAATCTCCTGCTTCTAACGGCAATGGAAAAACAGCTCTAGGCAGAATCCGAGGTCATGGGCATTCTGCCACAGCCCTGCCGTTGGCAACAGCCCCTCAAGCCCTATTCCCCGGTAAACTGAGGCATTTCTTAACCTAGGGTTGCGTTGCCGACATAGGGGAACTTCGAGCAAAAATTTCCGATGGGCAGCGCCCTGGCCCATGGCCATCACTCCAGGGGATGATTCAAAAAATCCTAACCGAGCTGGCGATGGCTATAATCTGGCAGATTTCTAACGCAACGCCCGAGGAGCGACGCTCACCCCTGGTACAGTTCTATGGAGCTCGCTAGGCCAAGTTGCGGCTAGAGGCTAGCTATAATGCACCAGATCTAGGGCGTCAACCGATCGCTGAGGACCGGTTGACGGACTTGGCTGAGGTTGGGACGCGATCGGGCTTGCCACCTCTGAGCTCCAGAGATAGCCCCAAACCTCTCCTAACGAACCTGACGGTGGCAATAGTACTTACCCCTGCTTTGATTCCCCAATCCCCCTTATGACTCAGCTATTTCGTCGGCTTTGGACCACCACCCTATCGATCGCCTCCCTGCTCGTCGCTGGAGCCGGCACCGAAGCCCTGCTGCCCCGGCCAGTGCAGAGTGCCGAAACGATTCGCCTGGCTGTGGGGGGGCCGTTGGTGCTATCGGTCTCGGTCGACTCCCTAAAAACCTTTGCGGAGACGGGCGAAATCAACGCTGACCTCAAACTGGTCGCCCGAGTTCTAGACGCGGAAACGCTGCAGCTGATCCGCGGGGGATTGAGCCAGCCAATACCGCTGAATATCAATGCGGTGTCTCACCTGGCCTATTCGCCCCTGGGCCGCGACGCCCTCTTTACCATCGGCAAGCTGATTCGTCCCCACCCCGAGGTGAACGGATTTCATGCCCTGCGGGCAGCGACCATTAACGCCGCGGCGGCGAACCCCCAGGGCTGGACGCTGGTGGATGTGCTAGAAGTCTTTCCCGGCCAAAATGTCAACATAAAACTGGCGGATTTACTCACCCTGCGCCAGGCGCTGGCGGTCTACCTGAGCTACAACCAGGCAGTTGTCAACGCCATTGAGAAAGAGGCTGAGGCCGAGGCTGCCACCCAGCCGGCCACCGACCTGGCCGGGCTGCCCCCCCTCGACCAGCCCGGCCCCTACGCCGTGCAGAAGGAAACCCTGGTGGTGGAAAACCCGGCGGTGCGGCAAACCGACGCCGGGCTAACGGTGAACTACGCCTTTCCGGTGGATGTGTACCTGCCCCAGGGCACCACCGCCCCCGCGCCGGTTATTATCATCTCCCACGGGTTTGGCGATGTGAAGGAGAGCTTCACCTTCATTGCTGAACACCTGGCCTCCTACGGGTTTGTTGCCATTCTGCCGGAGCATGTGGGCAGCGATCTCAACTATCGCCAACAGTTCTTAAATGGGCGGCTAAACACCCTGCTCAGCCCGATGGAATTCTTGAATCGGCCCCAGGAAATTACGTTTTTAATCGATCAGCTGGAGCGTCTGGTGGAGGCCTCCCCGGCCTGGGCAGCCCAGCTCAACCTGGAGCGAATTGGGGTGATGGGGGACTCCCTAGGAGGTTCCACGGCGCTATCTCTGGCGGGGGCTGAAATCAACTTCGCACGCCTGGCTCAGACCTGCAGCCCGGATAATTTCAGCCTTAACTTTGCCCTCTACCTGGAATGCCGGGCCCGCTTCCTACCGCCTCAAAACTACCAGCTCAGGGACGATCGCATCAAAGCGGTCTACGTCAGCCACCCCATGGGAGGGTTTCTGTTTGGCCCCGAGGGGATGGGGCAGATCGACATCCCTTTATTTATGATTTCCGGCAGCGCCGATATTGTCGCCCCCGTGGTGACCGAGCAGGTGCATCCCTTTGTGTGGACCCAGGCCAGCCCTAAATATCTGGCTTTGCTGCGGGTTGGCACCCACTTTTCCTCCAAACCGGGTCGGCAGACCGAAGTCGATTCGGCTGACCTGCACCAGACGGCCACCGACCAAGTTTTGGGGCTACTGGTGGGGCAAAACCGAGATGTGGGCTCCCGCTACTCTAAGACCCTGAGCGTGGCTTTTTGGCAGACTTACCTGCAAGGTCGCACCGACTACCTGCCTTACCTGACGGCTAGCTACGGGTTTGCCGTCAGTGCTGGGGAGCCGATGCGGATGGATATTATTCAGTCGCTGACCCCAGAGCAACTGGTCGCCGCCTATGGTCGTACCCCGCCGGTGCCGATCATTCCCCCCCCGGTGGTGGTGACACCGCCACCGCGCGACGAGAGCGTGCTGGCCGAAATTGAGCGCACCGGCGTGCTGAGGGTGGCATTTCGCAAAGATGCCGCCCCCTTTGGCTACATCAACTCAAACAACGCCTGGGATGGCTACTGTGGCGAAATGGCGATCGTCCTCAGCGACTACCTAGCCACAATCCTTGAGCAGCCCGTGGGGATTCAGGTGGTGGAACTCACCTCTACCCTACAAAACCGCTTCGACCTGGTCCGCGCCGGTAGCGTTGACCTCGAATGTGGCCCCAACACCATCCGCCAAGATATTCCAGGCATTGCCTTTTCGCACCCGTTCTACGTGACGGGAGCTAAGTTTTTGGTGTCGGGGGATCAAGCTTCCACCAACTTCAACCAGCCCGGTCTGCGGATTGGGGTGCTGCAAGACACCACCACCGAGGTTTTCCTGCGGGAAGCCTACCCTAATGCCAACATCGTCACCTTCTCTGGGGTAGAAGGCCGGGAACAAGCGGTGCAAGCGGTTATGTCTGGCCAGGTCAATGCATTTCTTGGCGACAGCGTATTGTCAGAGGCAGAGCTAGCCCGCCAAACCCTGCCCCGTGCCCAGTTTGCCCTAGTGCCCGAATTGCCGCTCACCTGTGAATACTACGGACTCATTTTGCCCAATGACGACTCAGAGTGGCGCACTACAGTCAATGCCTTCTTACAGCAGGCGAACGATGTCCAAGGGGATTTTGCCCAAGATGTAAGCGTACTTGACTATTGCCTTAACCGTTAGCTCTCCAGACGAATTTGCATAGGTAAGCGCTGCTGCACAATCCCGGTAGCTGCATCTCCCCTTCGGGTCTGACTATGTTCAGATGAGCCAAAAACCGCGTAGGACATTGATTGGAGTTTAGACTAAACTCCAATCCTAGAGAAACGCCACCGCCATGCGCACGGTCGTTTCTAGGGTTTGCTGGGGTTCAATAATCAGCAGATTTTCGCCGGTGTTGAGGGCGTTGCGGGGAGCGGTCCAGGGTTCTAGGCAGTAGTAGTCTTTGCCTTTCAATGTCCAAAACACTAGCTTGGTATAGTCGGCACTCCAGGACACTGTTAGCCGTCGCCCCAGATGGTGGTCGGTAACGGTCGCCGCCGGGGCCGTGAGATTCTGAAAGGCCAGGTCAATTTCATCCTGGCTAAAGTCAAAGCTGCCGCCAAAGGTCTCTACCCCGCCCGTCAGGTGGTTGCGGAACTCCGTCGAAGGGATCTCAAACTCCAGCTGCGATTTATCTTCCACCCAAAAATACGGGTGCAGCCCCGTTGAAAAGGGCATCGCTTGGTCGGCGAGGTTGGTAAACCGCTGCTGCAGCTCTAGAATGTGCCCCCGCAGCTTAAAGGTAAAGGCAAGCTTGAAGGCAAAGGGATACTGGGCCAGGGTGGCTTCGGTGTTGGACAGTTCTAGGGTGAGGCTAGCTGAGTCTTTGACATCCTGCTGGGTGACCTGCCAGGGCAGGTCACGGGCAAAGCCATGCTGCTTGAGGTGGTAGGTCTGGCCCCCCAGGGTGTACTGATTATCGGGAAGATTGCCACAGATGGGGAACAATATGGGAATACCTCCCCGCACCGATAGCGCGGGATTGGCAAAGCGATCGCGGTCAAAGTAAAAAATTTCCTGGCCTTCGACCTGCCATCGGGTGGCAATGCTACCTCGATCGGGCACTAGCTCAAGCCGCGCATCGGTATCGGTGTCCGACAACAGGTAGGTCGGGGAGGAGTCTGCTTTTAGGGCGACAGCAAACACGATTCACCTCAGGGCAGTTCAAGGGCAGTATGTCTAGACGTTACCACAGCTCTCCCTAGGCCGGGAGCATTGACCTTGGCTTTGCCTTAATCTCATGGAAGGCCCTTGTTGGGACCCCCAGGGCTTACTCTACCAGGGCATTATTGGGCACCTGGGGCACCGCCTCGTCCCAACCCGGAACATCCGGGGCCTCAGCTGAGCGGGGTGTGGGTGCGATCGCATTCACTGCTACGGGTTCACCCCAGAGATGGGACGGAGTCTGAGGGTCCTTGGAATGCGATCTGAGCCGGTTCGCAAAAGATCCAGAGACCGACTCAGATCGCATTCCGCTGTCGCTATCACCCCCGCCGCGCTGGGGTGGAAGGGGTTGAAATTCCCGCTGTTCAGGAGATACCTTCGTCCCCCACTCGGGCAGGTCATCATCAAATTGAACTTCTATCTCTGGCAGTGCCTCCGGCCCACCCCCCTGGGGGGTGGGGGTCGATTCCTCAGGTGAGGGTGTCTTTTCTTCCCCGTTGTTGGCCCTGGTAGGGTTGATCTGGGGAGGGTCTTCTGGGCGCTCCGGCTGATGTGGCGCTGGCTCCACCGGCACCACATCGGTCACCTCAGGGGAGACGAAGGGGCTGCTGGGGTCGCTAACGGTTTCTGGAGTCAGCTCAGGGGTCTTAAGGTCGAGCACCATAGGCGACTTCAGCGGTATGTCAAACTGTGACGACGCCTGCTCAATGCGCTGAAGCACAGCCTGGCTTGCTTCCCCCTTGAGGGTTTCGGGATGGGAGTCTCGCACCCGCACAGGAACCAATTCCACCCGCAGCTGTTCATCCTTCAGGTCAATCTTTAGCAGCGCAGAATCCTGGCTTTCGATCGGGTCCTCGGGCCGAAAGACAAAATCCCCTAGGGAGTAAGCAATGGGTCGCCCCTTATAGATTTCGCCGCCTTGAATAACCGTGGGATGATAGCCGACTACCACATCTGCCCCCTGGTCAATGGCAAGTTTGGCCAAGTTGGTCTGCATGAAATTGGGCTGCTCGCTAAGTTGATCAACCCAGCGAAAGTTCACCACAATCCAGTCCACCTCCTGGCGGAGAGCCTGAATATCGGCCACAATCTCGGGCATACCCTGGGCATTAAACCCAGCCCTATCCTTAAAGGCGGTGGCTGTTTTGAAGTTCTCAACCTCCTTAGCTACGGCCTTGTCCTTGATGCCGGCCCGCTCTTTCAGTACGGCGTCATCGTGGGCGGCATTGTTGCCGCCCATGGCGTAGCTTAGGTAGGCAATGCGTTTCCCCTTCACATCCAGCACCTCTGGACGGCGCGCCTCCAGGGCATTGCGCCCGGCGCCGATCCGGTAGAGGCCCTTGCTATCGAGGGTGGTCAGGGTTTCGTCCAGCCCGGCGGCCCCGTAATCCATCAAACGACTGTGGGTCAGGTTGACGATGTCCACCCCACTGTTGACCAGCAGGTTGGCGGCTTCGGTGCGGGTCTGGTGATGCAGCACCTCCTGCAGGTTGGTGGCGGCGTTAGCTAGGGGGGTAGCCAGGTTGACCAGGGCCACATCAGCCTGGCCGTATTCTGGTACGTCGGCAAAAAATCCCCCGGAGGCGGTCAGGGAGTCTGGGCCAATATCCTCCAGGGAGACATCGCCGCCAAACACCAGAGTGACATCGTTGGACGGCACTGGAGTGGCCTTGTCATAACTGATTACGCCCACGGGTTCGAGAGCGGCATCCACTACAGTGGGACGATCGACCACCGGCGTAGCTGGGGTGATCGCAATGTCAGCTGCCGGCTGGCCATCGCCGTGGAGAGGTGAGATCTCTGGGGCTGCGACCCCCAGCCCAGGCAGAGCCCCAGGGGCTGGATTTACCTCGGCCTGGGCGCCAAACTGGGGCAGCACTGGCACTGGCCCAGACAACATCGCCTCTAGAAAACACCCCATGACAAACGCCGCCACCGCCGAGCCCGATAGCACAAAAGCCCGCAAAGCCTGTAAACGCTGGCGCGATAGCCGCTGCACTAGACTGGGAGCCTTAATAAGGCTAGGGGGCAACGAGGGCCGTGGCCTTTTTTGAGCTTGGTGTCGAGCCTGGGCGGCCAGGGCGGCTTGGCGGCGCTTTAGGGCCGGAGTCTTGATCTTAATGCGCTGCTGCCAGAGGACTCGGCGATGACCGAGGGGTCGCGCCACCACCAAAATCCCCTCAATCAGCTCCGAATTTAAAAGCCACACCCGATGGCACAGAAACCGCAGCAGGTGATCTTTAATGGGGGGCCGCTGAAATTCGACCACCAGGCGCAGACAGCCGGGGCGATCGGCCTGAACCTGCACAAAAATACCGTGGGGGGCCAGGGGCTGATTGAGCCATAGAGCAAGGTCGCGAAAGTAGCCGGCCGCTGCCCGCGATCGCACCACGGCAGCCTGAGACGGCGGCTCCGGTGGCAAGAGCTGAGGCTGGGGAGGAACAACCGCGCTAATCATAGGCCAGGCAGACTTGACAAGATTGACAAGATGGTAATGACAACTGTGGCTGCACTCGATCCATTGGGACCAGCCCAAGGAGCAAACCGCCGCGGCAAATGCGATGTCCCAATCATAATGCAGACTCCGGGGGGCGGCACGTCCACCGTCATTTCCCCACCGCCGCTGTCTCTGTCTAAAATCGGCTGGCTAGAATTAATCAACCGTTCTGCCCCAGTCAATACAGACCCAGCGGAGGCTTCCCCATAATCTGCTAATGTCTTATTTTTACTAAATCCTTGCCCATGGCCATGCCCTCCCTAAGCGGACGCGATCTGCTAAGCCTGAGCGACCTAACTGCCAACGAGTTAACAGAGCTGCTGGCCTTTGCCGCTGAGCTTAAATCCGGTCGGCAAAACCCTCAGTTTCCGCATAAGGTACTAGGGCTTTTATTTCGCAAGGCCTCTACCCGAACCCGCGTCAGCTTTTCGGTAGCCATGTATCAGCTGGGGGGGCAGGTACTGGATTTACACTCCGGGGTAACCCAGGTGAGCCGCGGTGAGCCCACCAGCGACACCGCCCGGGTACTCGATCGCTACCTCGATGTGGTGGCCATTCGCACCTTCGATCAGGCCGAAATCCAAGAGTTTGCTGACTATGCCTCCGTGCCGGTGATCAATGCCCTCACCGACTTAGAGCATCCCTGCCAAATCTTGGCGGATCTGCTCACCATTCAAGAAAAATTTGGGACTCTGACGGGGCTAACGCTCACCTATCTGGGGGACGGCAACAATGTCGCTCACTCCCTACTGATCGGTTGTGCCCTAGTCGGCATGAATGTCCATATCGCCGGTCCCGAGGGGTATGCTCCCAACCCAAGGATTGTTGAGCAGGCCAAACAACTCATGCAGGGCCAGGGCAAAGTTCTAGTGACCACTGACCCAGAGCTAGCGGTCAGGGGTGCCGAAGTGCTCTACACCGATGTGTGGGCCAGTATGGGGCAGGAGTCTGAGGCTGACCAGCGGATGCCGTTATTTCAGCCCTACCAGGTCAACGATGCGCTGCTGAGCCAGGCCAGCGCCGATGCGATTGTTCTCCACTGTCTACCGGCTCACCGGGGTGAAGAAATTACCCATGAGGTTATAGAAGGGCCAGCGTCTCGGGTTTGGGATCAGGCAGAGAACCGCATGCACGCCCAGAAAGCCCTGTTAGCCAGTGTTTTAGGGTGAGTCGATAGTGGCAGTGGGCCGTTGGCCCGAGAGAATTGAGGGAACGGGGACGCTGCTGCTGCTCATTCAGCTACCGTACTCCTTCCCTCCCATACCCGGATCGTCAAATTAGGTTGAGGAAATGCAGCACGCCCTGTCCGCTCAGAAACTCAATCACAACGGAAAGGGCAAAGCCCAGCATGGCTAGTCGTCCGTTGAGGCTTTCGGCAGCGGGGGTAAAGCCCCACTCTCGAGATTCAGCTTGGGGTTTAGAGGTAACCATGATTTCCTTTTGTAACACTTTGTTAAGTATTATAGCGAGTTTCCTCAGGAGCTAATGGGTTGAGTCAGCACGGTGTCACTGGCGGGGGGAGTCGGGCCCTGCATTATCCAGCCCCCCTCCAGCCGGGCGATCGCCTGCGGGTGATTGCCCCCAGCGGCGCCCTGCGCGAACTAGAGAGCTTCAACCAGGGGCTGGAGGTATGGCGCAGCTGGGGCTTTGGGGTCGATGTCAGCCCTGGAACCAGCGATCGGTGGGGCTATCTGGCCGGGTCAGATGAGAACCGTCGCCAGCAACTGGGCCATGCCCTGGCCGACCCCACCTACAAAGGCATTCTCTGCGCCCGGGGTGGCTACGGGGGCACCCGTCTCCTCGAGCGGTGGCACTGGCCCAATGCCATGGCCCTTAAATGGGTGGTTGGCTTTTCGGATATCACCAGTCTGCTGTGGAGTTTAGGACGGCAGGGGGGAGTGGGGGTGCATGGGCCCCTGCTGACCACACTGGCGACAGAACCCGACTGGTCACAGCAGCGGCTGCGGGCGCTGGTGATGGGCCAAGGGCTGCCGCCCCTCCAGGGTGAGGGATGGGGGCACGGCACCGCCGTCGGGCGGCTTTGGCCCGCCAACCTGACTGTGGCCACCCACCTGTTGGGCACCGCCCATCAGCCGGATTTAAAGGACGCTATTTTGGCCTTTGAAGATGTGACCGAGGCCCCCTACCGCATCGATCGCATGTTGACCCACTGGCGTATGGTGGGAGCGCTAGCCGAGGTGAAGGGGGTGGCTCTGGGGCGGTTTAGCCGCTGCGAGCCGCCCGCCGAAGTACCTAGCTTTACTGTGGCCGAAGTACTGCGGGATCGCCTAGGAGACCTGGGCATTCCGGTGGTGTCTGGCCTATCCTTTGGCCATGACGGCGACAATGCCGCCTTGCCCGCGGGGGGAATAGCTCGTCTGGATGGGGACAGCGGCACCCTCGAAATCCTGCCGCCTACTCAGCCATTTTTATAATTTAAGGTCACCCATTAGGTACAGGCTGTGGTTCCCCTCCGCGATGACAACCCGGTCAGCATTACTCCCGTAGTCACCTATGGGCTGATTGGGTTAAATATGGCCATATTCCTATTTCAGCTCAGCCTACCCCCGCCGCAGCTCGATCGCTTTTTTGATGCCTGGGCATTGGTACCCGCCCAGCTCAGCGAAAGCTTTCAAGGGGCGCTACGGGTGCCAGTCTACGAGTGGGTGACGCTGATTTCCTCCCAGTTTCTTCACGGGGGTTTTTTTCATATCGGAGGGAATCTGCTTTACCTCTGGGTGTTTGGCAACAATATTGAAGACCAGCTCGGCCACGCCCGGTTTCTAATTTTCTACCTGGGCTGCGGAGCCCTGGCGGGTCTGACCCAGTGGATTTTCGACCCGCTCTCCACGGTGCCCACCCTGGGGGCTAGCGGGGCGATCGCCGGGGTGATGGGGGCCTACATCCTGCGGTTTCCTCGGGCCCATATCGTCACCCTCATCCCATTGATTATTTTCTTCACCACCGTCCGCATTCCCGCCATCGTTTTCCTGGGGTTTTGGTTTCTACAGCAAGCCATCCTCAGCCTGGTCAGTCTTAGTGGTAACGCTAACTTGGGTGCTGGCGGAGTAGCTTACTGGGCCCATTCCGGCGGTTTTGTCTTCGGGCTGATTTTGGGTCCGCTGCTAGGGCTAATGGGCCCAAAGTCTCGGCCCTAATACCCTCAGCCGCAAGTCGAACTCCCTCCTCCCTCCCCCTAGCCCCCTGCCCGCCAAGAAAATTAGCCCGCCAGTGCTGCCCTACGCTATTGAAGTGGTAACTTCATAAAGTTCTCGAGTAAGCTATGGAATTATTTACGGTTTCATTACTGATGCGCTAAAAAGTACTTGAAAAGCATTAGAAGGTGTTGAGGAGCCCGGCTACCACAGGGGCACTGCACCTGACTTCTGAGAGTTCCTGATCGATCGCCTGACCCAGTTAACTTACAGAAAGGTATGACTATGGCGGAAGCCAAGATCCTCGTTGTTGATGATGACTCGGCCATTCGCAACCTGATTCATCGGTTCCTGGCCAAGCAAGACTACGAGATGGAGTCGGCAGAGGACGGCAAGAAAGCCCTGGCGGTGTTTGAGCAATTCACCCCCGATCTGGTTATTCTTGATCTCAATCTGCCAGACACTAACGGCTATGAGCTCTGTAAGGAAATGCAGTCTCGCACGGGAGTGTTCGTGCTGATGCTCACCAGCCGCACCGACGAGTCAGACAAAATTCGCGGGTTTCACGAGGGGGCCGACGACTACCTCACCAAGCCCTTTAGCCTGGGCGAACTAGAAGTACGGGTAGGGGCCATTCTCAAGCGTCAGCGTCCAGTGACAGCGGCAGAACAGCAATGCCTCACCTTCAACAGCCTGGCGATCGATCCGGTGCGGCGAGAGGTCATGCTCAACGATGAAATGGTGCCTCTGACGGCGCTGGAATTTGATCTCCTACACTTCCTAGCCAGTCATCCTGGCCGGGTATGGCGGCGAGCCGAGCTAATTCAGAAGGTTTGGGACTACGACTATGTCGGCGATCAGCGGGTGGTCGATGTGCACGTGGGTCAAATTCGCAAAAAAATTGAGAAAGATACCACCCAGCCAGCCCTAATTCAAACGGTACGCGGGGTCGGTTATAAGTTTGAACCTCCCGGTATGGCGGAAGAAGCGGTAGCGGTCTAGGCCAACCTGGCAGGACATCCTCAACCCGGTTCAGATCCTCGGGGCTGGTTGCGGTAGTTCCACGCTAGCTTTAGGACCTTGGTCCAGTTGCGCTGGACTTTCTTCGGCGTCCAGCCCAGAGCTTTGGCGATCGCTTCATTGTCGAGGGTGTGATCGCCGGGCTGGGTTTGCTTGAGGCTGACAAAGTGTTGGTAGTCACTGGGCAGGCTGGCCAAGAAGTCGGCCCACTCCGTGGGGGTCATGCCTAGGCGGGTCTCCAGGTTGGCACCCAGCCACTGGTGTACCAATTCCCACTCGTGCTGCTGCGAAAACTTTTCGATATGGTACTTAAAGCGCTGCTGTAGATAGTCCCGCTCTCGGGGCGAGAGGCCCAAAATTTCGTCAATCTCTGCCGCCGAGCAATCCTGAAGCTTTAGGACCAGGTAATCGACACAATCGGTTTGATTTTGGGCTTTGAGGTACTGCACCAGAGTGTTGACCACCCGATCGCGCATCACTCCATCGCCGGGGTCGTCAGCCTCGGCCGTCATTTTTTCGCGCACCTGCTGCACCACCGAACTGCGGGCGTGGGCTTCGGCGGACTCAGTTTTGGCCCCTTCGCTCACCAGGGCCATATCCACCGAGGTCTCAGCGGGTTGACGACGACCAAAAGCTTGGGCCCGCAGCACAATCAGCTGTTGGGTATGGCTTCCCCGCAGAGCAATACGCCGCTTGGCGTACTGTTCACTAAAAGCCATATACTCGGCGAGTTCTAGGCGCGTGCTAGGGGTATAGGTGGTGGGCAGATCGTGCTCCCGGCGAAAGGCATTTAGCGCCTCAATGTAGAAGGTCTGCATAAAGTCTTCCAGCAGGGCGCAGCGTCCATTAAACCCCAGATGACTGCCCTGGGCGGCTACGTGACGGTAGGCGATGGCGCTCAGACTACTGTGCAGTTCGACCCGGCCCCGGTTAGACCCCAGATCGTAGTAGGCCAGACATTTGTCTACCCGATGACGCACGAGGGAGCTCTGCCAGTGCGCCACATCCCCAGATGCCTGAATGCGATCGCTCATGGCGCAGATGCGATCGATTTCCGCCGTCAGCCGAGCCATTACCCCTTCTAAGCCTCCAGGCCGCCGTTTTAGGTGGGCCATAAACAGTTCCTGCACCAAAGGGGCAACGGTAGACGCTGCCTCAACTCCATTGGGCTGCGGAAGTGGATCCGGTGGCTGTGGTGTAATCCCAGGGGGCAGTGGGGGCATGGCAAAGCGGGTAGATGCGGTCTTCATAGTTACCCAATCCTAACAACGACACTGATATCGCGAACAGCCAACCGGGACAGTCGGGGCACTGTCAGGTGCGGTTGGGGTTGTTGTATACCTCGATTTGAGTCGTTGGTGTTTCTGATCTCCTGTGCCAGTTACCGAGTTGCCCCTGGGTTGGAGGGTAACACTGTAAGGATTAATATAGCTTTTCGGTCGATCTGGTACGAATGATCTATCCTTCTCCTGAGCAAAGCGCATCCCCCCAGCTAGCCATACTTCTAGACCAGCTGGGCTCCCCAGTCCAGAGCTTTTTCCCACCCTAGCCCTTGACGCACAATGAGCGGATTATCTCCCTCCATATCCAAAATGGTAGACACGTCGTAGGTCAGAGGTTGATCGTCGTCTACAATCACGTCGACTAATTTTTCGAGAGTGTCAAACATCACCATTTTGTCAACGGGGCGTCCCTGGCCAGCCGCTGGCATTAGCGTCAGGGCCGAAGTTGAAATCACGGGATTGCCCAGCGCTTGAACTAACGTCAGACAAAGGTTGTGATTGGGCACCCGGATCCCCGTAGTCCGACGTTTAGGACTCATGACCAGACGTGGCACCTGGCGAGTGGCGGGCAGCAAAAACGTAAATGGCCCCGGAATGAGCCGCCGAATCAGACGATAGGCGCTATCGCTGACGATGGCATAATCGGCAATATTTGAGAGGGAAGCGCACAAAAACGTTAGCGGTTTCTCGTTGGCCAGCTGTTTGAGCTGGCGCACCCGCTGCACCGCCCCCTTGTGGTTGAGGTCGCAACCAATGGCATAGACTGTGTCTGTGGGGTAAAGCGCCACTGCGCCTTGCCTCAGGGCTGCCGCAATGGCCTCTACCTTTCGGCCCTGGGGGTTCTCAGGATGTAGCTTGTAGACTGTTGCCATTGTCCCTATTCCACCGAGTAGTCCTCTTTTGAAAACGATAGCTTACCTTGACTGCCCCGCAGGCATTGCCGGGGATATGTGTTTGGCAGCGCTAGTCGATGCCGGGGTGCCCCTGGCCTATCTACAAGAGCAGCTCGCCAGCCTAAAAATGGGCGATGAATTCACTCTTTCCGTCACGCCTACTCAGCGGCAGGGCCTACGGGCCCTCTACGCCCAGGTCGATCTAAGGCCGTTCCCTGGAAAAAATGGACAGGAATTGGCCGCATCCTCTGGAACTGCCATCGCTTCCCGCCCGAACCAGGTCCTACTAGATAGCCATAGGCACCTCCACCGCCATGGCTCTTCCTACCCTGGCATTGACGACAATGGCCATAACCACGACCATAGCCACCCTCCCTTGGCGACTCCCGATCGCGCCGATCCCCTACCGCACCGAAATTTCTCCGCTATTGAGCGCCTCATTACTCAGGCCGACCTGCCCGACCGCGTCTGCCGCTGGAGCCTGGCGGTGTTCCGTTGCCTAGCCGAGGCCGAGGCCGCCGTCCATGGCGTAGCCGTAGACCAGGTCCACTTCCATGAGGTGGGGGCCACCGATGCCATTGTCGACATTGTCGGCACCTGTCTAGGGCTCGACTACCTGGGAATAGACACCCTCGTCTGCTCGCCCTTGCCCACCGGTCGAGGACGGGTGCGAGCGGCCCACGGTTGGCTACCGGTGCCCGCCCCCGCCGTGCTGAAACTGTTAGAGCATCGTCAGGTGCCCATCTATAGCAACGGGTTAGACGGTGAACTAGTTACTCCTACAGGGGCTGCCATCGCCATCGCTCTGGCCAATTCCTTTGGCGATCCACCGGTTATGACCCTCCAGCGCACTGGGTTAGGCGCAGGCAAAAAAGACCTGCCAGTTCCCAATATGCTGCGCCTTTGGGTTGGTACAGCCGCCCCCGAACCAGCTCAAAGGGCACCGGTATCGACTCAAGATTCAGATGGAGGACCGATTCCCTACGACAGGGATACGGTCATGTTACTCGAGACCCAAGTCGACGATATGGTGCCCCAAGCCGTCGGCTACCTCTGCGATCGCCTATTAGAGATCGGTGCTCTAGACGTATTCACCCAGCCCAGCGGAATGAAGAAATCCCGGCCAGGGCTGCTGATTACGGTGATATGCCGCCCTAGGGACGAAGCCCGCTGCGTCGAGGTTCTATTTGCCGAAACCCCTACCCTAGGAATCCGTCGCCACACTCAACAGCGATGGATTCTGCCCCGGTTACTCAAAACCCTACAGACGCCCTACGGCCCCATAGCTGTTAAACTCGCCTACCATCCCCAAACCCATGTCCTGCTCAATGTCCATCCAGAGTACGAAGACTGTGCAGCTCTGGCCCGGCAGCACCATCTTCCGTGGCATACGATCTATCAAGCAGCCCTAAACATCTGGTATGATCAGCACCCTCAGCCAGCCCAGCTGCCCCTTAGCCAAGATTGATTTCCCTAGGCGGATCCTCTGTCGGGGGCGGCTGGGACAGATCTAGGGTTTGTGAAAAGACTCTAAAAGTCTCTAAATCCTGAAGTTCGGACAAGAATATAGATTGATTAGAACCGTCCGGAGAAGAAACCCTAACCAAGCTGTACTCAATATTTTCGGCATAGATGGCAAACGTGATCTGAAATACCTCTAGAAAGTTAATCACCCACTGACATTCACTCTGAGGAAATTGCTCGTAGTAACGGATGAGAGTGGCAATCTTGGCTTCCAGATAGGAAAGGGACTGCCGTGAAATCAAGACCAGTTTTAACAAAATAATCGCTAGGGTAAGGGCATTTCCCTGGGACAATACCAGCGAAAACAGGGCAGATGGGTGCTGGTCCTCCGTCATCAAGTAGTCAATTACTCGATTGCTCGTGCGTAGCACAAGCGATGGATCTAAGGATTGACTATTCGAATCAACATATAGATCCATCAGCTGAGTGTCGAGGTGATCCCGAATTTGCTTTGAAATTGGATTACTGCTGACGGTATAGAGCAGATATCGCGTTAAGCTCTGCTTAAATTCCTCATAATCACTCTCCTTTACCTGCTCCCAAAACATGCGCGCTAAATTTCGGTAGCTAAAATCGCCCCGCTTGGCCACAATGGCTTTCACCAGACGCAGGGCACTGTCACCCAAGGCCGTTGGATTCCTTAAGGACCTGCCTTGGGCCGTACCCGACTGACTGTAGGCGGTATACATCGCCAGGTCCAGCTTGAATTTATCTTTGAGGCGACGGGAGAGGGCCCGAGCGGCTTGGCGTTGCTCAATGGAGTTTTCTTCATTGACGTATTGGGACGCAAGCAGGTAGGAGGTGTACCGAGTAGTCCACTCCCCAGGTCGATTGATGGTGCGTTCTTCGTTGTAGCGGGCCGCGTACAACCGGAGCTCTTCAAAGTCACTGCTTTGGATGAATTTAATCAGCCAGTACCGCAGCCGCTTTAGCGTCGGTGACAGGGTGCGGCGCTGGATCAGCGGGTCTGAGAAAATCTCTACCAGAGTCTGGATGGCTTCAAACTGACGCGCGACCTCCCAGTTATTGACCAGGATGTAGCAGGACCGCTTAATAGTGTTGCGAAACTCCCTCTCATCATTGGCGAACAAGATCACGTGTAGCGCTGGCAGGGTTTGGGAGCTGACCGAGTCAGTATGGTGAATAAAAAGATGACGAAACTCCTCGAGAACATCCTGTGGATGCCAAACCTTAACGATTTCCAGCAAGAACTCATAAATGATTTGCTGAGCCTGAACTAGGGATAGGCCAGACCGAGCTCCATACTCGTTTGACTCCATTTCAGGATATGTAGACACTGCTTCCAAAAACATTAGTTCCTAAGACCTAACGTCAAGCTCCAGAACAATCTGGAATTAAGTACAAATGACTAATCGCTTACCCTGATAAGTACATGAGCCTAATTGCCGTAGGATCTGTCATCGCACAGGGTGACGCCCTAAGGCTCACCCCAGCGGTGGGTTGGGCTGTCGCTCCAACGAACCCCGCAGCATCGTTAACGTATTTATCTCCATTTAGTGGATTAGTGGACCCCAACGATCGCGCCTGATAAACCTTGGCTAGGCTGCGTTACCAAAAGCAATAAATCCGCGGATAGGCATCGCTGCCATACCAAAGGGATATCTAGCTATTCCGATAACCCACACCCAAAACCAACTCTCATCTCCAACGCCTATCTCTAATGGGAAGCCAGTGATGCAGCTGGACTTACACCCAAGGGCAACGACATATTGACCAGAGAAAAAGTGCTTTCCTAAGTCAGTAATTGCAGTTAGCCTTTCGTGTAAAATAACACAATAGAATGCCGCCTTAGCCTAATCAGCCATTGCACTTAGCCGGGCGATGACATACTGCCCTAGGGATAGGGCTCCAATAGCCGATAGTTGGCCAGCAGGACAGAGCCATAGGCTTCCCATACCCCAAACCTATACTGGCTATAGGCAATTATCTATTCAGATATGCCCCCTGAAAAACAACCCCGAGTTATCGGTCGACCAGCAGGGCCGGTTGCACAACGAGCTAAGCACCCTACTGGCCAGGGTCAACAGAGAAACAGGCAGTACACACTGCCACTTAAGTAAATTGGTATGGGGGCGGAGGGGCTCGAACCCTCACGACCGTTTAAGGTCAACGGATTTTCATCCTCCCGCAGTTTTCACTGCTGCCGAGCATAGGTGTTTAACCCACTCTCGGCTTTGAGAATTGGACCCTCCCTTTACCCTCGACTGCACGTTAGGGTAGCTCCCGTCGGGCCTCTGCACCTTCCGGCGAAGTCCATCACCGGCTTGGCTCAGGATTGCCATGTCTAACCTGTGGAACCCATAGCGGGCTGGTTAGAGGTAGGTTTCCCTGAGTTTGAGAGCTTACACTTAACAGATTTCTCTGCTAAGGCTCAGTTTTCTAAGTCCGTAGCGTCTACCATTCCGCCACGCCCCCACAGGTTCTCCAGTCTAAAACTGGAGTAAAACAGACTCCTATTCCAACACCAACCGGACCGGATTGCAACCGCTCTCCAGGAAAAGCCCCCACGGCGATTATTTTCCTGTCGCCTATATTTAGGAATGTGTGCTATTGTAACGATAGCTGAAGCAATTGCTCAGCTTTATATCTTCTGACTAATTTACTCGGACTAATACATCATGACCACGACTCTACAGCAGCGCGAAAGCGCTTCCCTGTGGGAGCAGTTTTGCCAGTGGGTCACCAGCACCGAGAACCGCCTGTACATTGGCTGGTTCGGCGTGTTGATGATTCCCACCCTGCTCGCTGCTACCACCTGCTTCGTAGTAGCCTTCATCGCAGCCCCCCCCGTCGACATCGACGGCATCCGTGAGCCCGTAGCTGGCTCCCTGATGTACGGCAACAACATCATCTCCGGTGCGGTTGTGCCGTCTTCCAACGCCATCGGCTTGCACTTCTACCCCATCTGGGAAGCTGCTTCCCTGGATGAGTGGCTG
>JBGSNT010000034.1:0-21886 GCA_041739575.1 Nodosilinea sp.
CTGGGCTCGATTGGCGGTACATCAGTCTCTGCGTCCAAGGATTTCAGCGGCAGTGCACAATTTTCCTTGCACTTTAGCAGCTCTCAATCACGCTGAATCACCCTATCCGTTTGGCTTTGGATACTTTCTCAGCAAGCCCTACAGTACTAATCAAAACTGCCAAAGGGCTCTCTTCCAACCGCTGTAAAGGTTCCGGAACTTGGGGGAAAACTGAGTAGGTTAAAACTGAATTGCACCATCTCTCCACAGGTTGGAGAGCTTTATGAAGAACGTCGTCTACTGATTGATGGGAGAAAAGGCCGGGCGCACCATTGTGGGCACCTGGAATTGACTTTGGGGCATTCCCGTAGAGTCGGGCGGCAAGGTGGCGGTGGCCGAAGAATCGCTCCAGTCGGTGCAGAAACTGGCCCAGGCGGTGGCCATGCAGGTCGGCGCCTACAAGCGGGCCAAGAAAAAGTATGAAGAAAAAGCCCAGGAGCTAAAAAAGTGTGAGCAGCAGGCCGCCCTGGCCCAAAAATCCGGCAATGCAGACGCCGCTCGCTTGGCCGTGACCAAGGCCATTCAGATCGAGCAGCTCTTGCCCCAGCTCGAAGGCCAGGTGCAGCAGGCCGAAAAGTTTGTCACCGCCTCTAAGGACAAGCTCAACCGCGAGCGGCTCAAGCTTGAGCAAGACAAGACCGACATGCAAAACATGAAGGACCTGGCCGAAATAAACAGCGCCCTAGAATCTATCGCCCAGGTCAACAACGAGTTCGGCATTGGCTCGACCCGCTCCTCCTTTGAGTCGGCGAAGAATGCAGTTGAGGGTCGTCACCTGCGCAGCAACGCCATGGCCGAGCTGTCTGAAAACCCCAACGAAAAGCTGGCCGCCGACCTCGACCAAATGACCATTCCTTTCAGCGACCGCTATACTACGTCTACAAAAGACGCCAACCGCCCAGCAGTCCAGGCCTTTTTAGGCTTTGCTCTGTCACCCCAGGGTCAGCAGGCGATCGCATCGGCGGGCAACTAAGGTCAATTAGCGCTGGTACCAGGCGGCTAGGGCCAGGGCCAGGGCATCGGCGGCATCGTCAGGGCGAGGTATGCGCTCTAGGCCCAGCTCGCGGGCTACCGCCTCCTGTACCTCGACTTTCTCAGCATTGCCGTAACCGGTCAGGGCCTGCTTGACCTGGGCAGGGGTAAACTCCACGTAGGGCAGGCCATGTTGGGCCAGCACCAGCATCACGACCCCTCGGGCCTGGGCCACCAAAATGGTATTGGCCATGCGGTAGAAAAAGAATTTTTCAATCACCACCAGATCAGGCCTGTACTGGTCGAGCAGGCTGTTTAGGTCGGTATAAATGGTGCAGAGGCGATCGCCCACTGGAGTCTTGGCCGGGGTTTCGATCACGCCAAAATCAACCACCTCAACGCCTTCCTGAGCGCCTGGGGCCGGAGCCGCATCGGCTGATAATCCTTCAATTATCCCGAACCCTAGAATGGCTAATCCTGGGTCAAGACCAAAAACGCGGTGCCCCATGGATGGTGCTAGCGCGCCCCCACTGGCTGGCGACCGTTCATCGCCGCTTCGTCGGGGTCGGCCAGGCCAAACACCTTGCAGAATACTTTCTCAACCTTGTAGCCCGAGTCGATGCTCTCAAGGGGATCTTTGCGCAGGCGGTGGCGCAGGCACAGCACGATGACTCGCTTGATGTCGTCCAAGGTGACCTCGGTGCGGCCCTCGTAGGCGGCGATCGCCTTAGCGGCCCGGTTAGTCACAATGTCGCCCCGCAGCCCGTCCACATCCAGCTCGGCGCACACCTCAGAGATTCGCACCCGGTCCTCATACTCCAGATTGACCGAGGACAGCCGCTTCTGGGCCTCCACCAGCTTGACCTGTAGGACCTCTTGCTCGGCCTGGTGCTTTGCCAAATAGCTCAGCGGGTCTTGGTCAAATTCAGAGCGCTGCTCCACAATCTGCACCCGCAGTTCAGGGTCGCGCACGGTGCGAATCTCGGCGTGCATGCCAAAGCGATCGAGCAGCTGGGGCCGTAGTTCTCCCTCCTCGGGGTTGCCGGAACCGACCAGGACAAACTGGGCCGGGTGGCGAATGGAGATGCCCTCCCGCTCCACGGTGTTCCAGCCGGAGGCGGCGGAGTCAAGCAGCACGTCCACCAGGTGGTCATCGAGCAGGTTGACCTCGTCCACGTAGAGAATGCCCCGGTTGGCCTTGGCCAGTAGGCCGGGTTCAAAGGCCTTGACCCCTTCGGAAAGCGCTTTTTCGATGTCGATGGTGCCGCAGACCCGGTCTTCGGTGGCACCCAGGGGCAGGTCAACCATGGGCACTTTCTTCAGCGCCATAGGCAGGTCGTCGGTGCCCCGCTCGGCGTGGACATCTTGGTCTTGGGGCGACCGATTGAAGGGGTCGTCGGCCACGGTTTCTATCTCGGGCAGCAGGTCGGCCAGAGCGCGAATGGTGGTGGACTTGCCGGTGCCGCGATCGCCCATGATCATGACCCCGCCAATTTTAGGGTCAATGACGTTCAGCAGCAGGGCCAGCTTCATGTCGTCTTGGCCAATCACCGCAGTGAACGGAAAAACCGCACGGCGAGCGGGGGCAAAGGTGGCGGAGGGGGTCGCAACAGTAGAATTCACAGGCGTTTTAGGGATGACGGCAAAACTTTAGAGTGTCTTCCATTGTGCCACAGGACCTGCGCCCCTTTTGCCGGGCCTGGGGTGAGATAGGATAGCGAGCTGCAACCCTAGCCCACCGCCACAGCCGCGGGGACGGCTCCAGCCTGAACTGGCCTAACGTCTGGGGCCCAAGGTGTACTTTTCCTACATTCCCTTTAGAGGTCAATGAACCTTGGGGGTCACCGCAGCGTTCAATCTGGGATTGTTCTACCCATTTGTGCAGCGCACTTTCCGTCAAACCCATCTCTCTGGCCACTTGGCTGACTGGTTTGCCGGATTGGCCGACAATGCGGACGGCTTAGGCCCTATGTTCATCTGTAAATATCCTTCGAGGCTTTTGAGTCATCTGAACATTCTCCTTCGGTATTGACTCTGCGGGAATGTCCACTTTTTCGAGGTCAGGTCAGACCTGACCTACGGGGCTGTATGATCACTGCTGGGGCCGATGCGATCGCTCCAGTCTTGCCCCACACGAATGGTGATATCGGAGCCTAGGTCGCCGGTCGATTCAGACAGGGCCCGCCCCACCCCCATCAGCGATTCAATCATTTGGGCGCTGTTGATGTCGCCCCGCTGGGCTATCACCTCGGTACGGGTTAGCGTTGAAGGCCAGTCGCCAATACTGTAGACGTTGTTGAATCCGTTGTCGCGCAGATATTGGGCTACCGAGGCCGCCTGGTTGGGGTTGCCAGAGGCATTTTGTACTGCGATCGCCATGTCGGCTATATAGCGCCCCTGGCTGTTACCGGCATAGACACCCACCCCATCGGACTGAAAGAAGGACTGCACTACGTTGGCTGAGCTATCCCAGTCGGGCAGCCAGTAGCTGGCTTGAAACTCGGCCGGGGTGCTAAACCGGCCCGGCAGCATCACCATTTGTAGATGGTCGGTCTCTAGTTCCAGGCCAAAGTTGGCGATCGCCAGCATCTCCTCCAGGGTGAGATTAGTGTCCACGTAGCGCTGGAGCACTCGAATTGCCTGGGGTAGTTTAGGAATCACGGTGGGGTTGGTCAGCCGCTCCCGCAGGGCCTTGAGCAAAATTTGCTGCCGCTGTACGCGGCCAATATCGCCGCTTTCTTTGCGAAAGCGAGCAAACTGCTCGGCCTGGTCGCCGTTAAGGGTTTGCCAGCCGGGGTAGAGGTCAATGTAGAGGCCCTGGGTGCGATCGGTGTACTCCATGCGCCTCGGCACGTCGACCTCAATTCCCCCGACCAGGTCCACCATCTCGCGAAAGGCGCTGGTGTTCACTCGCACGTAGCGATCGATGGGAATGTTGCCCAGGTTATAGCCGATGGTTTGCGCCACCAGCTCCGGTCCTCCCAGCACGTTGGCCTGGTTGATTTTATCCATGCCAAAGCCAGGAATCTGCACCCGTGTATCGCGGGGAATGGACATCACATTCAGGGTGCCGGATTCCGGGTTAATGCGGACCAGCAGCAGCGTATCGGTCCGGCCTGAAAAGACTTGCTCGGAGTTGGGGGGGGCATCGAGGACCTCGTCTATACCCATCACCAAAACATTGATCGGGCGCGACACCTGGTAGCGAAACCCTGCCTGCCACAGGTCCCCTAGGCCGCTGGGTCGGCTTGCCTCTCCCCCCCCTAGGAAGGTAGGCAGAGGGAGCGTCAGCGCCACCAGAGCCCCTAGCACCGCTGAGGTGGCCGCTGTGCCTACAAATAGGCCGCCCCACAGGAGTGAGTTCAACATCCGACGGTGAGCCTTGGGCTGAGGGGCTGGGGCTAAGGCAATTGTCTGCTCAGGCAGGGAATCAGCAGGGCTCTGGGGCGCTTCGTCCGGGGCAGGTGGGGCCAGGGGAAGCACGTTAGGCTCAACATTTTGCGGAGGGAGCGTCATGGATACCTGCTATCTTGCGGCTGCGTCATACCACCATATCCCCTGTTACGACTGTCTTTTGTAGCGTCGAAGTAGGTCTAGGACCAAAGATTGCCAAAATTTCAGAGCTAGACACAGGGCTGAGCAGAGGCGATGTCGCCTGCGTCTCCTGTAACCCCACTAAAACTTCGCAACAGGTTGATATGTTAATCAATATTAAGCGAATTATGCCCTGATCCCCTCCCCATCGGGATAGGATTGAGCCACTTATAGGGGTGGTCTAGGGTGGCCGGGCTATCTCGGGGAGGCTATCCCAAGACACTATGACAAATATCTAGGAAAACTACTATGCCGACGCTGATTCCGATTATTTTGGCTGGGGGTAAGGGCGAGCGATTTTGGCCGGTGAGCCGCTTGGCCAATCCGAAACAGTTTTTGTGCCTCGATGGCAGCGATCGCAGCCTGCTGCAGGCTACCGCCGATCGCCTGCTGCCCCTAGCCGACGGCTGGGAAAATCTCTGGGTGATCACCGCCGCTCACCTGGCCGATCGGGTGCGTGAGCAGCTGCCCCAATTGCCCGAGGCCAATCTACTCGTTGAGCCCGTAGGGCGCGACACCGCCCCAGCGGTAGCGTGGGGCACCCTAGAGGTGGCCCAGCGCTACGGTAACGACGCCATCGTAGGGTTCTTCCCCGCCGACCATTGGATTGCCGACGAGACCGCCTTCTGTGACACGCTGGCGGCAGCGGCGGCGGCGGCGACCGCCCAGGGGGCGATCGCCACCCTAGGCATTACTCCCACCTACCCTGCCACCGGCTACGGCTACATCGAACAGGGAGAGAATGCCGGCACCTACGGTCACCTCAGCGCCTATACCGTCAGCCGCTTCACCGAAAAGCCCGACGCTCCCACCGCCCAAACCTTCATCGACAGCGGCCGCTTCAGCTGGAACAGCGGCATGTTTATCTTCCCCGCCGGGGTGATGGTAGACGAACTCAAAACCCACACCCCTGACCTGATGCAGGCCCTCATGGCCCAGGGCGTAGACGCCTACCCCGGTCTCGAGAAACTCAGCATTGACTACGCCGTGATGGAGCACACCGATCGCGCCTACGTCATGCCCGTCACCTTTGGCTGGGATGACCTGGGCGACTGGAACGCCGTAGAGCGCTTGCTCAAAAAACCCGGCGCTAAAAACGTTGACCTGGCCACCCACGTGGCCCTAGACACCGAAGGTAGCATCGTCTACTCCGCCGATCCCAACGAAGTCGTGGTCACCATCGGCCTTGAGGATGTGGTGATTGTGCGCGACGGCAACGCCACCCTGATCGTCCGTAAAGATCGCACCCAAGACATCAAAACCGCCGTTAAACAACTCGGGGCAGAAGACCGCTTCAAGCCTCTGCTATAGGTACGATACCCACCCAGCCTCAGGGCTAGCGCCGCTGGGCAACAGTCAATCCACCCCCTAGCCCTCCTGCCACTCCCCGGCTCCCCGGCTCCCTCTCCCCAGCTCCTAATCTGCCTCAAAATTGCAGTGTTCCGCCTTCGGCAACGGTTGATATAATGCGGGGATCAGTCGTTCATACTGCATCTGCGGCTGTATCCTGCAGCATTCCGCAGCTTTGAGCCATGCCTCCAACCATTGACGACATCGACCTCCAGGCGCGCCAGGGCAGTGTAGCTGCCATCATTCAGCTGCTCAATGAGCACTTTGCCGACGAGGGTATTCGCACCCGTGCCATTCAAGATAGCGGCATTTTGCAGCTGCTGGTCGAAGCTCCCACGGCCACTGCCCTACCCCAGGAAGCCGTGGTTGACGAAGTCCGCCACGTACTAGAATCCATTAGCCCTCGGGGCATTAGCCGGGTCAACATTAACAGCCGCATTGTGCAAGAACAACAGCTGCTCTGGCTAGACGAAATTAAGCGCGATCCCGAAAAAAGCCTGCTGTGGTCAGAGCCGATTACCCTTAAACGTCCCAACCCCCTAGTGCGGGCCTGGCGGGAGATGCGATCGCCTCGCCAACGCAACCCCTTTCTGGACGATGTCTATCGGAAAAAGCCCCTCTCTAACCGCAGCGCCTTTTGGCGTGGGCTGATTGGTGGGGCGAGCCTGGCCTTGTTGCTGCTGATGGTGGGGTGGGCTACCAAAGATTGGCTGGGGCTGGAACTGCGTTCCCTTGTTACGGCCCCCGAACCCGCTGAGGCCCCCCCAGCTACCCCCATTGGTCAAGACCCCTTCGTGCTAGCGGTGCGCATTGCGCAGCAGGCGGTGGAAGATGGCAAGACGGCTACCACCGCTGCCGACTGGCTGGACCTGGCCGTGCGCTGGCAGCGGGCTTCAGATTTAATGGCAGATGTGCCACCGGAGGACGATCGCTACCCGATTGCCCAGGATCGGGTACAGACCTACGCCGCGAACAAGGCTATGGCCCTTGGGGAAGCTGAAAAACGTTAGGGAACCCTCAAGAAGCGGGGCACTATGCAGGTCTTTGCCGGGCCGATGCAACAAGCGCATATGGGTCTGGCCAGGCCGAGCGCAGATTTGCTATATCAGAGTAATAACAACTCTGCAAATAGCTATGGCCTCTTTAACATCACCAACATCTACCGCTAATCCATCTAAATCCGCCTGCGATGCCCTAGAAAACCGGGAGGACTTTGTCGCTTGGGCTGAGGCGGTCAAACAGCAGATGCTAGCCGCCCTACAAAAGCGTCAACGGTCTAGCTAAGGCAAAACGGGCCAGGCTGCCAGACCGACCGGTTCTAAGGAATAGATCAACGCTTCGATTCGTCACTTTGCCGGGGTAAACCCTGGCAAAGTTTTATCGCGCATGTTCCATTGCCAGAACTAGGCAGTATGGGCTGCTGCCACGATGGACTGTCGGCTGCCTTCAGGGCAGGACGGCCCCAATCGTTGTGCACAAGAGGGGCTTATCTATGGCCTGGTTCCAGAGCATACAAAAACTGGCTTTGGCAATACTCTGCCAAAGCCAGCTATTTAGGGGTTTAGGAAAGGACTAAACGATACCTGCTACCAGCTCCGGGTGGGAGCTAGGGCATGGCCACGGATCAGGCTGCCCACGGTCTTGGCGGTGATCTTCATCTGCACCAGGGGGTTGGCGGGCACCACTGTCTTGTAGAGGTAGCTGTCGAAGGTGAGCTTCTGCACATCGATGTCAGAGCACATTTCGACAAAGGCCTCGCGGGTGGCGTCGGAACGGTAGAACACCGTTTGCAGCAGGTCAAGCACCTTGTAGGTCATGCCGTACTGCCTATCCCAGCGCTTCAAGTAGACCTTGAGATCGGCCTCGGTGGGGATGCGTTGGCCATTGTTGGAGAATTCCACAATGGTTTCGGCGCACATGCGAGCTGACTTGGCGGCGAAGTAGATGCCTTCACCGGAGGATTTGGTGACGGTGCCAGCGGCGTCACCCACCAGGGCCACCCGACCGACTACCCGACGAGGCCGGGGATGCTCAGGGATGGGGTGGGCTTCCACTTTGATGATTTCGCCACCCTCTAGGCGCTTGGCGGCGCGAGCCCGAATGCCCGCCTGGAGGCCCTTGATCTTGGCCTGGTTGACCCGCATGGTGCCGGTGCCCACGGCCACGTGGTCGTACTTGGGGAAGACCCAGGCGTAGAAGTCGGGGGATACGTCGTTGCCCACGTACATTTCGGCCAGGTCTTCGTAGTAGGCCATTTTGTCTTCGGGCAGGCGAATGCGCTCTTGGAAGGCGATCGCATAGTTGTAATCGCCCGCCTTGATCGCCTTGGCGACGCGGGAGTTGGCCCCGTCGGCCCCAATCACCAGGTCCACCTGGAGGGACTTGTTGTCACCCACCAGCCCGTCTTCGCGATGCTCGGTGTAGTGCAGGGTGTAGGCTCCAGTTTCACTGGTGGGAATTTCAAGGGTGTGAACGGTGCCGTTGATCAGCTTGGCGCCGTGCTGGGCGGCGCGATCGCGCAGAAAGCCATCCATCACCTCACGGCGGCACATGCCGATGTACTCGTCATCTTTTAGGGTGCTGCCGATGTTGACCTCCACATTGGAGGGGGAGATCATCTTCATCTTGCGCACGCGGCGATCGATGATCTCAGGCGGCAGGTCAAACTCTTCGACCATGCACAGGGGGATTGCCCCGCCGCAGGGCTTGGCGTTGTCGAGCTTGCGCTCGAAGAGGTACGTTTCAATACCGGCTCTGACTAGCGTCTCAGCAGCTGAGGAGCCTGCTGGACCTGATCCTACTACTGCTACCCGAAGTACCAAGGGTGCTAACTCCACAATTGCAAAAAGCTACGGATGAATCCTATCACGGGTTTTTGGGCATTTTGGGCCACTCTCACGGGTTGTAACTCGATTGAAACACTCGTTTACATTGAGTCACGGTGCCTGGGTCGGGATCTATTCCTTTGCTAGAGAGAATTCTATGGAGGTGGATTTTGAGGAGGAGGGCAACTGATACCTAGGCCGAGTTCAATACTCCGTTTCAAAAACAGGTGGCTTTGGAGGATATCAACTCAAAGCGGGACATCGCTATCATCAGGTAGCCAGAAGCCAGGAGCCAGAAGGACTGTCAATACTGGCTTCTGGCTCCTGACTCCGACCTGCCAAGTGCTGTCAGCGTCCCGGATCAAGCGGATACTCGCTTTGGATGGGCAAACGGGGGGATAAACAAACAGGATTCGCTCTAAAAAACCTTGCAAAGGATGCATCGCTGCATGGATGCACCCTACACAGAGTATATTTACTCATCCTTGGCTAGATCGATGCCTAACTCATCCACCAGCCAGTTGATCACCTGCTGGCGTTCGCCGGGGGTGAGGTAAAAGCGGCCCGTCTGGCGCAGGCGATCGTTCATGGCTTCTCCATCGGCCAGGGTGAATAGCCCGGCGATCGACCCCAGGGTGCAGAGAACGTCGTCTTGGCCCTGCTGGTCGAGCCCACCGTAGCGGTAGCGGGCGATATGCTGCCCTAGGCGGGTAAAGTCGTAGCTGTCCTGGGATAGGCGGTCTTTCTTATCTTCGGGAATGGGCTCACCGGCTACGACTTTGGCATAGTCGGTGTCGAGTATGTCAAGGTGGACGATGCGGGGCTGCGGATGGGAACTCAAGCTGCCTCCTTTGGCCCCTAGGGGACCAGAACACCAGGGCAGGACTGCCCAGAGGTACCAGGGTAATCGAGCGATTCAGGATGGCCCCGGTTCTGTTGGATATTTTTCAGAAACGAGCGATCGCCGTTGCATCCTGAAATACAGTCTGGGGAATCCAGCAGGGGCAGACCGAGGATCTGCCCGTTGGCTTAAGGTGAATTCTGACAACAAAAATACCCACCATTCGGAATCTTTCTAAAGGGCGCAGGCCCTGCGCCCCTACCTCGGGGTATTTTCTTTCTCGAAAATCTCCTAATGCGTTTGAATCTTGGCAGGATTAGGGCAGGGTGGCGATTTCCATCGCTTGGTAGGCGGCCTCGCTCAGCAGATCGGTTTCTGACCGCACCCGGTCGAGAAATACTTTGCCGTCAAGATGGTCGGCCTCGTGCTGAAAAATGCGGGCAACGAACCCTGACCAGACCTGACGGTGGGTTTGGCCCTGGCGATCGCAGTACTCCACCTCCACCGTGCGATGGCGGGGCACCCGGCCCCGCACACCCGGCACGCTGAGGCAGCCCTCCCAACCCAGATCCAGATCGCCGCTGGCGGCGACCAGGCGTGGATTGATCAGCACCGTGGGCTCCATCAGGGGCGCGTGGGGGTAGCGCAGGTTAGGGCGCGAGGCTACCACTAGCACCCGTAGTGAGTAGGCCAGTTGGGGGGCGGCGATGCCGACGCCGTTGGCGGCGCGGACCGTGAGCAACATCTGATCAATCAGGTGCTGTAGCCCTAGATCATCCACCGCCGCTACCGGTCGGGCCACCTGGCGCAGCATCGGATGGCCCAGGGTGACTACAGGGGGTTGGGAATTGTCGCCTGACTGACTTGGCTGAGGGGGGGCTGGGGTGGTCATGGGAACTGGGTAGGACAGCGAATCGGGATCTTCAACTCGGGCGTGCCCAAGGGTTCAAACAAATACTGTAGCCATTGTATACATCGCCCCCAGAGGTTAGGGTCCTATGCTTCAATAGACCAGCGGGCAACGGCTAGGCCCGGACTAAACTGGAGTCCTAGGGGATCCGTTTTTTGTCCAAACGCTATATGTAGAATCAGGGACATTTTTTTGCCGTATATCTAGTACTCTATAGATCCTCAACGGTGGTTTTAGGTGGGTCGCCCCAGTCTATGGCCAGGTGTTGAAAGAGCGATCGCAACCCTTTGGAAAGCCCCAGCTATGGCTTCAGAATGCTGGCGGGAGGGGGTGGCGGTCAATTAGTTAACCCATGCGATATGTCTGTCCCTGGGGCAGTGGCTATTTAAGAGGTAAACCGTGGATCAGGCCCTAAATCGGTTGTGGGAAGAGGTGCTGAGCCAGCTTCAGGTGGAGCTGAGCCGCCCCACCTTTGAAACCTGGATAAAGCCAGCCCAGGCCCAAACCCTGAGCGATCGCGCTCTGGTAATTTCTACCCCCAACCCCTTTGCCCGTAACTGGGTGCAAAAGCACTACGCGGGCACCATTACCCAAGTGGTCAACAACATTTTGGGCAAAACCGTTGAGCTTCAGGTGACGGTGGTGCCCCAGGGGGATGGCTCGGCGGCCACCCTGCTACCGATGGCGGAGATCGCCTGGCCGTCGGCACCCTCCGCTCCGCCCATGGCCCCTCGCCCGGTGCTGGCGAGCCGTCCGGCCCCCGTAGAGATACCGGCCCCGGCCCAGGAAAACTACAACGACCTCAACCCCAAGGCGGTCTTTTCCCGCTTTGTGGTAGGGGCCAACAACCGGATGGCCCACGCCGCCGCCCTGGCAGTGGCCGAAGCCCCTGGGCGAGAGTTTAACCCGCTTTTTTTGTGTGGCGGTGTGGGTTTGGGCAAGACCCACCTGATGCAGTCCATCGGCCACTATCGCCAGGAGATTGCTCCCCAGGCGCGGGTGGCCTACGTCTCCACTGAGCAGTTCACCAACGACCTGATCACCGCCATCCGCCGCGACAGCATGCAGCATTTTCGCTCCCACTACCGGGATGTGGACATTCTGCTGGTGGATGACATTCAGTTTATTGAGGGCAAGGAGTACACCCAGGAGGAGTTTTTCCACACCTTTAATACGCTCCACGAGGCGGGTAAGCAGATTGTGCTGGCCTCGGATCGTCCCCCCAATCAGATTATGCGCCTGCAAGACCGCCTGATTTCGCGGTTTTCCATGGGCCTGATTGCCGACATTCAGTCGCCCGACTACGAAACCCGCATTGCCATCTTGCAAAAGAAGGCGGAGTACGAGCAGGTGCAGCTGCCCCGCGAGGCGATCGAATACATTGCCGCCAGCTACACCTCTAATATTCGCGAGTTGGAGGGAGCGCTGATCCGGGCGATCGCCTATACCTCTATCTCGGGCTTGCCCATGACCGTGGAGAACCTGATGGCGGTGCTCAACCCGCCCACCGATAAAATTGAGGCATCCCCCGGCTCGGTAATTGCGGCGGTGTCAGAGCAGTTTGGGGTGTCGATCGACGACCTCAAGGGGGCTTCGCGGCGGCGCGAGATCAGCCAGGCCCGTCAGGTGGGGATGTACCTAATGCGGCGGCACACCGATCTCAGTCTGCCCAAAATTGGCGATGCCTTTGGCGGCAAAGATCACACCACGGTGCTCTACAGCTGTAGCAAGATTGAGAAGCAGCTCAAGCGCGATTTAGATTTGGCTCAGGTCATTCGGCAGCTGGGCGATCGCATCAGCATGACGGAGCGTGGGGGGTAGGTGGGTGGATGGGTAGATGGGTGGATGGTATCCCTAAAATAAATAAAGCCTCCATTTTCCGGCGCAGTTATGTCCGCCCATCCCCCCAAAAATTCGGTTCAGGTTGAGAGTCGGGCCGAGTGGCGACAGTGGTTGACCGCCAATCATACCCGTACTGAGGGTATTTGGCTGATCACCTACAAAAAACGGCCCGGTCAGCCCTACGTCTCCTACAATGACCAGGTGGAAGAGGCGCTCTGCTTTGGCTGGATCGACAGTAAACCCAATAAACTCGACGACGATCGCACCATGCTGTGGTTTGCCCCCCGCAAGCCGGGTACGGGGTGGTCGGCCCTGAATAAACAGCGGGTCGAGGCGATGATCGCGGCTGGGCTGATGGTGCCCGCCGGGCTGGCCAAGATCGAGGCGGCCCAGCAGGATGGCTCGTGGGCATCCCTGGATGGCATCGAGCGGCTAGAGATTCCCCTCGATCTGGCGGCGGCCTTCTCGGCCAATAACGCCGCCTGGGCCAACTTTGACGCTTTCCCCCGTTCAGCGAAGCGCGGCATTTTAGAGTGGATTGCCAGCGCCAAACGGCCTGGGACGCGCGCTCGCCGCATTGCCGAAACCGTAGAGCATGCGGCCCAGAATATTCGCGCCAACAGCTGGCCTCGGCCCTAGGGCGACAGTCGGGCGATCGCCCACTCCCCATCCTTAAGGCTGTACAAAAAGCGATCGTGCAGGCGGCTGGGTCGCCCCTGCCAAAACTCAAAACTGGCGGGTTTAACGCGGAAACCGCCCCAGAAATCGGGCAGGGGCACCTCCCGGTTGAGAAATTTCTCCTTCATTTTCTCAAACTGCATCTCCAGCAGCTGCCGCGACGAAATCACCGTGCTCTGCTGCGACACCCAGGCCCCCAGCTGGCTGCCCCGGGGCCGCGACGAAAAATAGCGCAGCGACTCGGCGGCGGAAATCCGGCTGGCGATACCGGCGATCGCCAACTGCCGCTCCAGGGGGTACCAGGGAAATAGCATGGAAACCTGGGCGTTTGCCGCCATGTGCTGGGCCTTGCGGCTGCCGTAGTTGGTAAAAAAGACAAACCCGTCACGATCGAAATACTTGAGCAGCACGGTCCGCTGGTAGGGCATACCCTCCGGGGATACCGTCGATAACACCAGGGCGTTGGGTTCGAGTAGCTCAGCCTCCTGGGCCTGCTTAAACCACAGCTCAAACTGGGTAAAGGGGTCGGGGTTGAGGTCGCCTAGGTCTAGCCCCCACTGAGTATAGTCGCGGCGCAGATCACCGATGTCCATGGTTAGTCTTAGGGCTTTAGAACGGAGTGCGGGCTCAAACAATTTCGTCAAGGGCGTCCTTGACTAGGGCGTAGTGGTAGGTAAAACCGCTGGCCTCGGTACGCTTGGGCAAGACCTGTTGCCCCTCCAGGACTACCTGGGCACCATCGCCCAAAATGGCCTCCAGCACAAAGTCGGGCACCGGTAGCCAGCTGGGCCGATTCAGTACTTTACCCAAAATTTTGCAAAACTCAGCCATTCGCACCGGGTTGGGGGCGGTGCCGTTGTAAATACCCTCCATCTGTGGGTCTTGCAGGGCCTGCACGATCAGACTTACCAGGTCGTCGCGGTGAATCCAAGAAAACCACTGGCGACCGCTGCCAATCGGGCCACCGGCAAACATACGAAAGGGGGTGAGCATTTTGGCCACCGCGCCGCCCATGCCCAGCACAATGCCAAACCGCAGAATGACCAGGCGAGTGCCATAGTTTTTGACCGGTTGGGCTGCGGCCTCCCAGGCCTGGCACACCTGGGAGAGAAAATCGTCTTCAATGGGGGTGCTAGTTTCGTCAAAGGTGGCGGTTTCGCTGGTGCCGTAGTAGCCAATAGCCGAGGCATTGACCCACACTGCGGGTTTGGGGTCAGCCTTGGCCAGGGCTTCGACTAGTTTTTCGGTGCCCACCCTGCGGCTGTCCATAATCGCCTGCTTATGGTCGTCGCTCCAGCGCTCTGAAATAGGTGCTCCCGCCAAATTCACCACCCCGTCGCAGCCCGAGAGCACGCCGTTCTGCCAAGCGCCAGACTCTAGAGGGCTATACTCCACTATCTGCAGGTTAGGGAATGCGATCGCAGGAAACACCCGGTGACCATGATCGCTACTACGGGTGAGCACGACAATACTGTGGCCGTCCCCATGCAAGCGCTCCACCAGACGGCTGCCAACAAACCCTGTAGCTCCAGTAATTGCAATTTTCATGGGCACCTGATTCTGGAATAAAACGCCCAACGGACTACGGGGCTTGGTCTAGGATAAACCATCACGATGGGCCTCTTGAGCACCGAGCGCCAATTAATAATGCCCTGGGGCAGCCAAATACCCCAGGGCTTATATCTGGTTCTCTTTTCTGACCCGGCGAATCTAGCGGCGGCGATTGATCAGCATGACGTAGTAGAGCAGGTTGAGAAAGGCCGTAAAGGCCGTAGCCACGTAGGTGAGGGCGGCGGCGCTGAGCACGGCCCGGGCCCCCTTATGTTCTTCACCCTGCAGAATCCCGAGCTCATCCACCAGGCGCAGAGCCCGGCGAGAGGCATCGAACTCCACGGGCAGCGTCACCACGTGAAACAACAGCACCGAGGCAAAGAAAATTACCCCCAGCCAGGCCAGGTTAAGGAAGTTGAAAATCAGCCCCGCCATAATCAGCATGGGCCCCAGGCGTGAGCCCAGATTGACCACGGGCACCAGGGCGGCCCTTAGGTTCATAAACTTGTAGCCCTCCACGTCTTGCAGCACGTGGCCGCACTCGTGGGCCGCCACCGCCGCCGCTGAGAGCGAGGTGGATCCGTAAATGCCCTGGGATAGACGTACCGCCTTGGCACCAGGGTCGTAGTGGTCGGTAAGCTCGCCCGCCACCGGTTCAACCTTGACGCCCTGAACCCCTTTTTTCGAGAGAATGGTTTGGGCCACCTGAGCGCCGGTCATGCGCATGGTGGACTGCACTTGAGAGTACTTGCGATAGGTGCCCTTAACCCGACTCTGCGCCCAAAACGTCAGCACAGCCGTCGGGATAGCAACCAGCAGAATGTAAATGGGGTCAAAAAACATGGCCGGGGTGGGAGCAAACAGCAGAGACAGTTTTGCGCATCATAGCAGTCCAGTTATAAAGATTCTCTAAGCTTTAGGTGCTCCTAAGAATTGGTTAGGAGTCAGGAGCCAGGACCCAGTGGACTGCGGCATGGGTTGCCTGACATGACGCATTGTCTAGTCTCTCTGCTGGTAGGCCCAGTAGAGCGCCTCTAAAAAGGTGTCAGTAGTCATTTCCGTGGGGAGGGTTTCTAGGGCGAGTTGGTCTTTGCAGCGGCGGGCCAGTTGGTCACTGACTAGGGTTTTGGCCTTGGGGCTCATAGCCGGTCGCCGCTGCAAAAACTCGCGCACCGTGGCAAAGTCGTCGGGGGAGAGGCGGGTGAGATCGACTAGGGCCAGCAGGTCGGTGCCGATCGCCTGGGAGCGCTCGGGCACCTGAATGGTGCCGCTGGTGACTGGGTCAGTCTGTACCACCAAAGTACCCGCCAGCCAGTCGCCCAGGCGCTTTTCGGTCTTGCTCAGCACGATGCAAAAGAAGCCAATGAAGAGAATATCGTCGATGGGGCGCAGCAGCGATCGCAGGGTGGCCTGGGGCAGTCGCTCGGGCTGGCCATCGTCACGAATGACGCGAATTTTGGCGTAGCGCTTGCCGGGGGTTTGGCCAAACCACCAGGTTTCAAACAGAACAAAATAGCCGATGTAGAGGGCAAAGGCGAGCAGGGCTGCGATCGCCGTCACCCACAGCTGCACCGTCTGGCTGGGAATTGCCAGCACCGACTCCATCGCCAGCAGCCGCACCAGAAAAAAACTATAGACAATCGCCAGCCCTAGCAGCCCTGTCCCTAGGCAGAGGTAGTCGAGGATGAGCGCCACCGCCCGACTGCCGACCCCCGCCAGCACAAATTCCAGCTCAACGCTCTCCGGGGTGCGAATGGTAACGGTGTTGAAGAGGGCCATGCTCTACTCCACCACCCCATCTCCGTCTCCTTGGCGCAGGGAGAGGTCTAGCCCCTCGCGACGGCTGCGCAGATCGTAGTAGAGCACCCCCTTTACCGCCTGCCACAGGGGCAAAATCACCATACTGCCCACCAGACTGAAAACTAGGCTAAGGATAGCGGTAACGCCGTAGACAATACCGTCGGCGGGCAAGAACTCTAGCAAAATGCTGGGGATATAGTTAGTAACCGACAAAATGGGCAGCTGAATTAAAAACGTAGCCAAAAACACCAGCTGAATGCGCATAATGGCCGTTTGGGTCAGCTCCCAACTGCGGGTCATGCTGCCGCCGGCATCCTGCCCAGGCTCGATCGCCAGCACCACTTCAGCAATAAACAGGCGCGAGGCTACCCAAACCAATACACCGATTAAAATAACCAGGGCGAGCACTACTCCCAGAAAAACCCCCATCACCGCACCCACGGTCTCGTTGATCAGGGCAGACAGGATGCCCCCCGTGAGCAAACCCACGCCGCCACCGGCCACCAGGGCCCCCAGGGACCCAACCATATAGGCGGCCGTGTAGGCCAACAGCAGCAAAAAGCCTAAAAACAAAAATTGCCCCAGTCGGGGAGCCACTTGGCGGCGGGCCTCTAGGGAGGTTTCGGGCTGGTTAATCAGCGCTTGAAACGAGAGCCGACCAATGACGCTAGAGAGGGCATAGTACTTGGCCGCTCCGTAGAGTAGAGGTCCAAACCCGACTAAAAAGCCCAGCAGCCCCCCGGCGATCGCCCCCCCTTCGCCGCCGATGCCAGCGCCCAGGCCTGCCAGCAGGGCGATCGCCAGCACAAACCCTGCTACACCTGCCATCAGCCACAGCATCGCCAGCACCGCCAGCTGAAAGAAGGTTTTAAATCGGTCTTTGTAGAGGCGCAGCGCCGCACTGACGACATCGCCGGGGTTGAGGGGGCCAATCTGGGTGCCTTGCTGTGCAGATGGGGCCATCGGCGGCGTCCTCCTGAGAGATAACTAAAACAGGATGTAACACGGTGGGCGCTCGTTTCGAGGTTAGCCTACACTGCTCTGTAGAATGCCCGTTTTTTGCCGTTTGCTTCATGAATGTTCAGCGTTGGATGGCCCGGCGAGAAGCCAGCTGGCGACAGCTCGAAACCCTGGTGACCCAGGCCGAAAAAAGCGGGCTCAAGTCGCTCTCTGGCTCTCAGGTGCGCCGGATGGCCAGCCTCTACCGGTCGGTATCGGCAGACCTGGCCAGAGCTAAGGGCCACAGCGTGGGCAATGCGGTGGTAAAAGATCTCCAACAGCTCACCAGCCGCAGCTACAGCCAGATCTACCAGGGCTCTCGTCGCCAGGAGTGGCAGGCCCTGTGGGACTTTTGCCGCTATGGCTTTCCGGCGGCGGTGCAGGAGAGCTGGGTCTATATTGCCACAGCCACGGCGCTGTTTGCCCTGGGTGGGCTGGTGGGCTGGTGGCTGGCCTGGCAAGACCCGGTCTTTCTTACCCTGGTGCTGGGCCAGGAGTTTGTGGAGGAGGTGAAAACCAGTCAGGAACTCTGGACGGTTTCAATCGTGGGGATGGAGCCGGTCGCTTCCAGCGGGATCATGATCAACAACATTGGGGTTTCCCTCAAGGCGCTGGCGGGCGGTGTCACCATGTTTATACCCCAGGTGCCAATGATTACTCCACCGGGAATATTCACGGTGTTTTTGCTGGTTTTTAACGGTCTGATGATTGGCTGCGTGGGGGTGCTGGTGGCCCAGGCCAACCTAGCCTACGACCTGTGGGCCTTTGTCTTTCCCCACGGCGCACTGGAGCTACCTGCCATTTTTATGGCCGGGGGAGCCGGGCTCTTGCTGGCCCGAGGCATTTTGCTACCTGGGCCCTACCGCCGCCGTGATGCCCTCCGCCTCTACGGCCTGCGGGCGGCGCAGCTGCTCTACGGCATCATTCCCATGCTGGTCATGGCCGGGCTCATCGAGGGTTTTTTCTCGCCCCAGACCTGGATTCCCAATGGGCTTAAGTACGCCGTGGGCACGGCAATTTTGCTGGGACTGGTGCAGTACTGCCGCACCCAGCGTCCCCAGGACACTGGCCAAAGCTAGGGCCGAGCTGGGGCTCATTCATTGCCCCCATCTATCGAGCCTACCGACACATAGACTGCAGGCTGACGGTCTGGCCGTCGGAGTAGGTGATGTAGCAGGCCGCATTGGGCGGAGCGGTCGCCGGTTGGGGTGCCGCTGCCGCCCCGGCGGCGGCCTGGGCCGAGGTGATAGGCGGGTTTAGTGGAAGCGAGTCGGCTTTGGGCCGAGGGTCGCTACTAATGGGGCCGCTATTGATAGGGCCGCTACTGATGGGGCTGCCGTTATAGCCACAGTTGGGAATTTCAGCAAAGACGGTGCCGCTGGCCGCATATTGGGTGAACTGGTGGCGCCACTTGACCAGCTCCTGGCGATGGGCGGCGGTGATGGTGCTGGAGGCCATTAGCTGGCCCGAGAGGGCGACGGCGCTCTGCCAGTCCTGAAGGCAAATGGCGGTCTTGAGGTCGGCCTTGACCTGTTCAGCATTGGCCCGCGCCATCGCCACGGCCTGGGCCTGGGCCGCCGCCCGCGCCGCCGCTACCTCCGCAGGTTTTGGCCCCTGGTAGGTACGGTAGCCCTCGCAGTTGGGGATGTGGTCAAAATAGGTGCCTCCGGCCGCGTACTGGGAGAAGCGCTGCCGCCAGTTGACCAACTCTTGCCGGTGCTCGGGGGTAATGGTGCTAGAGGCCATCAGGCGGCTAGAAAATGTGATGGCGTTCTGCCAGTTTTGCTCACAGATGGCGGCCTTGAGATCGGCCTTGATTTGATTGTCAGAAATAACGGTGGCCTTGGCGGCGGTGCCGTGGCCAGCCACCGCCAGCAACGAGGCACAGGCAATTATAGGGGTTCCTTTCATCGGGTGCTCCAATCCGATCACGCTGTCTGTTGATTCGCGTAGAGACGGGGGCAATCCGGCTGAATTTACACGGCTTTACTGATAGTGAAGCACATGCTCAACCGCCTCGGCCAAGCTGGGCGGTGCTGCCTGGATTTGACGGTGCATGGTAGCAATGACCTCTGGGGGCACTTGGCGCGATCGCCCCCGGTTGCGCTCTAGCGCCACGGTCAGGGGCACATCGAACCAAACCAGAGTAATCGAGGTAAAGCCAGCTTGCCGGGCAGCTGCGATCGCCTCACGCCGATGGCGTCGCCGCGCATTGGTGGCATCGTAAATGATCCCCTCTAGGTCTCCCCGCTGGATCGCCTCAATCCCCTGCTGCCATTGAATGATGACCTGGCGCCAGAGCTGAAGCCAGTCGCCCTGAATACCTTCGTCCCCGTAGCAGCGGGCGCGAATCGCATCCGTAGACACAATCCGATAGCGAGGATTAGCTCGGACAAAGTCCCTTGCCCAGGTTGACTTACCGCTGCCGGGAATACCCACCAGCAGCAGCAAAGGTACAGAGACACCATCCCCGCTCACCGAATACTCGGCCTAGATGATCATGCCGTCGGGAATCACCGCGTTCTTCAGCACCACCACAATACCGCTGCGAATGTAGAAGCCCAGGTCTTCCCGCTCGGCCTCCTGCACATTCTCCTTATTCACAATCTGCACATTGCGGCCAATGCGAGCATTTTTGTCGATAATGGCCCGGCGAATCACCGAGCCTTCCCCAACCCCCATGGGAATTTTGCTGCGAGTCAGGTGCTGGCTGCTTTCCGACAGAGGCTCGTAGTAATCGGCACCCATCAACAGAGAGTCTTCGACTACGCAGTCGGCATTAACGCGCTGGCGCAGACCAACTACCGAGTGGTGAATGCGACAGTTTTTGAGAATGCAGCCCTCGGTGATGCTCGACTGGGTAATGTGGCAGTCTTGCAGCTTGTTGGGCGGCAGGTAGCGGGCGCGGGTGTAGATGGGCGCGTCTTCGTGGTAGAAGCTGAAGTCGGGATGGGGCTGCTGGGTCAGGGCCAGATTAGACTCGTAGAAAGCCTCGATGGTACCGATGTCTTCCCAATAGCCGTCGAACAGATAGGCCTGCACATTGTAGTCGCGGGCTGAGGACGGGATAATCTCTTTGCCAAAGTCAGTCTGGTCAAGGTTCTTCCGCAGCAGGTCAATCAGCACCTGCTTTTTAAACACATAGATGCCCATGGAGGCGATGAAGGGCTTTTCCTGCGCCTGATCTGCACTTAGTCCAAGGGAGGTGGTATCGACCCGCATTTGCTCGAGCGCCTCGCCCTTGGGCTTTTCGCTAAAGTCAACCACGCGTCCGCTGCCGTCGACCTTCATCAGGCCAAAATCGGAGGCTTGCTTGTAGCCAATGGGCACCACTGACAGGGTAATGTCGGCGTTAGTGGCTCGGTGACGTTCTACAAACAGGCTGTAGTCCATGCGGTAGAGGTGATCCCCGGAGAGAATCACAAAATCCTCTACATTCCACGAGTCGAATATCCAGAGGTATTTGCGCACGGCGTCGGCGGTGCCCTGAAACCAGCTGGGGCTGTCGGGAGTCTGCTGAGCTGCCAGCACCTCCACAAAACCTTCGGTAAACTGCGAAAACTGATAGGCGCGGCTGATGTGCCGATTCAACGAGGCGGAGTTGAACTGGGTGAGCACATAAATTTTGTTAATATCCGAGTTGATACAGTTACTTACGGGTATATCAATCAAGCGATATTTGCCGGCCAAAGAAACCGCTGGCTTAGCCCGAAACTTAGTTAATGGATAAAGGCGAGTGCCGGCACCGCCACCTAAAATTATGGCCAGAACTGATTTCACAAGATTCCCTCAATAGGCCCCACGAACGGCCTGCTTACACCATGCTGTTTCACATTACAGTTTGAGGCCGAGGGTACCGGTTGACAAGGGGGCTTTGGAAAGATTGTGATGGAATGTGACCTGCAATACGATGGCAGTTTTCGATGATCCCCGTAGGGTAGCGTTAGACTTGACGGTTGGGGATATCAAGGGGGGAAAAGTCAGGTTTAAACGGGATAACCCTGGCGGGTGGGCCGGTTTAAAGGTTCGAACCGGCCCGCTAACCCTATTTTAGGATCCCGACCTACAGGCGAACCACCGACAGGGTGATGGCGTTGGTGTTGTTTTCGGGAAAAGTATCGATGAAAAAGGCGCAGAGCTTGGCGGGTTCATCGACCTCTAGGGACAGGGTGTCGGCATAGCCGTTGAGGGTTGACCAGGTGCCGTTGACCCACACTCCGGTTTTGAGGTTGGCGACCCTGCCACCGTAGATCCACAGCAGCACCCAGGGTTCGCCAGGGTGACTGGGGTCACCGTAGCTGAAGACCCCCGATTTAATTCGCAGGATGTAGGAACCGGGGTCGAGGTGGTGGGTAGCGGCGACCTGATCTTGCAGGTACTGCATTTGATCGCCGTCGAGCAAAACGGCATTGTGACGGCTGTGGAGGGTGACAGTATCGATCGCGCAGGGGCCGGCAGTGCCCGTGGCCGCTGGCACCGGCGCGA
>JBGSNT010000061.1:0-14569 GCA_041739575.1 Nodosilinea sp.
CGGTGGTGGACAGCGGTTTGGCCATCGGGGTCAGAAACCTTGCCGTCCTGTACAGTGCAATAGACGATCCAGTGATCGCTCACTTCCATGCGACTGATGACATCGCACTCCAGGTAGGCCAGGGCATCGGCTAGTAGGGGCGATCCATTACTCGCGGGGCGGGTGCGCACGCCAGCAAAGCGATCGGCACCGGGGGCAAACCGCTTGAGAAAGTGCTTCATCAAGCCCAGGTGCTTGCCCTCTTCGAGAACATTGAGCACAAAGGTATCCCCCACCTGCATCAGCGACTCAATGGCACGATCTTTTGCCACCGCCACCGTGAAGCCAAGGGGCTGAAAACTGGCCTGCGCCACCCAGGAAGCCAGCATGGCACTGGAGAGCTCACCCTTGCTAGCAGTGATGATATAAAGCCCGCTGCTGATGCGGCCCAGGGCTTTTTCCAGATCAGCATCCAGGGATTTGAGCTTCTTTAGTTTAGCCGCCTGGGCCAATCCCTGACCCAGGTCGGTACCGGCCTCTTCGCAAAACTGATAGATGCCCTCGGTGGGGGTGTCTTTAATGCGAATTGGGGCAAAGGCTGAGATCAACTCCAGGTCTTGAAACTTATTGGCTAAGGGGTCGACCGGTTCGTCATCGCCACCGTAGGACTCGAACAGGCCGATGGTTTGCTTGCCGTGCACCGCCGCCAAAATCGTGCCCAGGGTAGCCTGGGTTTGTTGGGCCCCACTTCCCGAGGCCGGGGGCATGCCAATCACCAGCCCCTTGGCTCGGCCCACCAGTTCCGTCACCTCCTGGGGATCGGCGGAGCGCATATCCATCATCTCGACGGCAACACCGGTTTTGGTGATGCCGCGGGCGATCGCCTGGGAGACGCGATCGCTAAACCCGTAATCGGACACGTAGAACACCGCCACCAGGTCCTCGGCCTTGGCCTTTTCCTGACTCCAGCGCTGGTAGCGCCCGGTCAGCTCCGCTACGTTGTAGCGCAGCAGCGGGCCGTGGCCCGTGGCCACCATCTTCACGGGTGGCAGAGCCTCCATCCGCTTCATCGCCCCCAGCACCGAGCGGGCATTGGGGGCCATCAGGCACTCGTAGTAGAAGCGGAAATCGGGAGATATCAGCTCTAAATTTTCGTCGTAGAGGGCCTCGCTGCAAAAGTGCAGCCCAAAGGCATCACAGGTAAACAACACACCGGTTTTGTGGTCGTAGGTAAAGATGGTGTCGGGCCAGTGCAGGTTCGGCGCGCTAACAAACTCCAGGGTGTGACCGTTGCCCAGATCCAGCCTGTCGCCGTTTTTCACGATCAGGCGCTCAAAGGGGCGATGTACCAGGTCTTCGAGGAAGGCGATCGCCACCTTAGCCCCGACCACCACGGCCTGGGGAGCCAGCTCCAGCACATCGCGCACCAGACCGCTGTGGTCGGGCTCGGTGTGGCTAATCACCAGGTAATCGATGGTTTTGGGGTCAATTTCGCCGGTCAGGGTCTGTAGGTACAGCTCGCGAAATTTGGCGTGGGAGGTATCCACTAGGGCCACCTTTTCGCCCCGAACAATGAATGAGTTGTAGGTGGTGCCGTTTTGCAGACCAAACTCAATGTCGAAGCGATCGCGATCCCAGTCCAGGGAACGGATGGCGGTAGTGTCGTCGGCTAGCCCCTCCACCTGAACGGTGAGGCGCTTCTGAACGGTACTTGAGGCCGCTACAACCATCGTAAATCTCCTGGGATAGATAACGTCAGGTCAGCCGCGGATGTGAGGCCCTGGCACCTGACCTTAACAATTCAAAACTTTCTTAATTCTTAACAGCTATATTCTCGCTTTAAACTCGAAGGCTGAGGGTTAAGATCGCTTATCGCTTCAATTGGGATTGGTAACCATTCACAATCGATCGCCTCCGATGGCAGCCCTGCGGAGTAGATTCGCCGCGATCGCAGGGATAGTCGCCGAGCCAGCTAAGGAGATCTCTTAGAAAGAACTTCCCCTGAGCATATTATGGGCAAAGGGCTTTGCCCGTGCCCATCACCAGGAAATTGCTTTGATGGGCACGCAAGCTTTGCCCATCCTTGCCTGCACGATCGCGGGTGGTATGGGTAGCAGAGCTGCGATCGTGCAGGCAGGATATTTTCTTCAGTTATGTAGCGCTCTTGTCTTTTTTTAGAGACAAATCGCAACTACATTTGTGTAAATTGTATAAATCTTCCTGATCTCGCACTCAAGCTCTGTATAGGGTCAACTTGTCGAGATAGTCTCCAACCGCCCTCGGCAACGGTGGCTTTGACCATAGGTTCAGGCCCTAGCCCTAAGTCAGGTCTTGACTATGGCACAGCCTCTAGCAACACCTGCTGCCCGTCAGGCCCCCTATAACCAGCAGCTACAAACCTATCTAGAACCGATACTAGTTAGATCAGCGCCGACCTAGAACACACTAGATGCAAGTTTAGGGGATTTTCATACCGTGGATGCACCGCAAAAACTAGCCTTTATTGTTCAAGCTAATCGTTTACAGGGGCTGATGTGGCAAGCCCTGCTAAAGTCTCAAAAGTTAGCCGTTATTTTAGAACCCGCCAACGGTGAACTAGCCGATTGCATCGCTCAAATTGCTGACGCAGGACTCACCCTGCCCGATGTTATCGTCCTCGATGCCGAAGCCGCAGAGCTAAACCCCTACGAGTTTTGCCGCTGGTGCCGCAGTACATTTCCTAAAATTCGAGTCTTTCTGACTCGCTGTAGTCAGATGCACATCTCTGACACGGAGCGTCGTTGGGCCAAACAGCAGGGGGCAACCGACTTTCTCTGTGGCTTTAACCGCGACACCCTCATGACCGGGGCTACTGAGAATGTCAAGCATGTTCTCACCTGCCTGGATTACCCTTTCCTGCATGAGAAGGCACTGTTGACGGTGCTGCTAAATATTCGTCGCCAGCTCAGCAGCACCCAGGCAACGGCTACCCCTGCCCCAATCAAGGACAGCCGTCGAATTTCCGCCAAAAGCGGGCCCGCTGCATTGGCCATGACCCCTAGCCCAGAGGGAGGCAAGGCAAGCGCTCGAACGATCGGCCAGTCAGCCCCTGACCCCCTCAACGACCTTGACTGGGTAACCTCAGGACTGCGCTCCCTCAGCAATGGTGCAGGGCGCAAGGCGGCTAAAGACTCCTTTGTAGCGCCACCGGCAGTTAAGTCTACCGCTCTACCCAACTCCCCATTGCCCGAGGAAAAATCCGACGACGGCCCAGCAGTGCGTCGGTACCGAGGCGTTGTTTACTAGTTTCGAGACCTTCCCTACGATTCATCGGGAACCAGGGAGTTCACTCCCTGGTGGTTTTGGCCGGGGCCCCTTAACCTATGGGCCTTTCATAAGCAAGACGACCTCACCTGACCGGCGATGGCTATAAACGGCTGCCCCAAAAGAGCAGTCGTTCAATACTCAACCCCTGGAAAAGTTGGTAAACCCCCAGCGGGCTGCCGGGAAATGAAGACGACTTGCCGCCTTCCGGGTTAGGCGTCGGTATTGGGGGGTGGGTCACTGGGGGCAGTGGCCTTAGTAGAACGACGAGACGTAGTTTTCTTAGCCTTAGACTGAGCTGAGGATTTAGTTGACGTCCCAGTAGACTTCTTGGTCGCTGATGCGGACGACTTAGCGGTGGTGGTCTTGGTGGTTTTTTTAGCCCCGCTGGCCTTGCTGGCGGCCGCCGTCTTGGTCGTGCGAGCCGTCGTCGATTTGCCCTTTGTCTTCTTTTTAGTGGAGGATTTGGCGTTAATCCAGCTGAGGGCCTGCTCTAGGGTGACGGCATCCACCTCGACGCCCTCGGGTACCGAGGCGTTGACTTTGCCGTGCTTGACGTAGAGGCCATAGGGGCCGTTAAACACGGCCACCGGCTCCTGATCGTCGGGGTGAGCACCCAGCTCCTTGAGGGGGTCAACTTTTTTGCGACCTCGCCCGGCCTTGGGCTGAGCCAGCAGCTCCAGGGCCCGCTCTAGGGTAACTGTCAGCACATCGTCGTCGCCCTTAAGAGAGCGGTAATCGCGGCCTTCTTTGCCCTGATCGTGGACAATGTAGGGGCCAAAACGACCCTGACCCGCCTTAATCGACGCACCGGTATCGGGGTGTTGTCCCAGTTTGCGAGGCAGCAGCAACAGCCCTACAGCCATTTCTAGCGTGACGGCCTCGGGCTGAGTGCCCTTGGGGAGAGAAGCCCGTTTGGGGTTGGGGTTGTCGTCGGTGGGTTCCCCGAGTTGTACGTAGGGGCCGTAGGGACCAATGCGCAGAAAGATTGGCTCTCCAGTCTCGGGATGCAGGCCCACTTTGTCGGGCCCCTCCACCTTTTGCTTGATGATGCGCTCGATCTGATCGCCATCGAGGTCGGCTGGGGGAACATCGGCGGGGATAGACGCCTTGACCGATTCTTCACCCGTGCCAATTTCAACGTAGGGGCCGTAGCGACCGATGCGAATTTTAGCGTCTAAATCATCCAGCAGCACCGTGCGGGCGGCGGTGGGGTCAATCTGGGTTTCTCGCTGCTGCACCAGGGTCTCTAGCCCCTGGTCTCCGGAGTAGAAAGCCTTCAGGTAGGGCAGCCACTCCACCTCGCCGGTGGAAATATCGTCGAGGGTTTGCTCCATGCGGGCGGTAAAGTGGACATCCACCAGGTCGGGGAAGTTTTGCTCCAGCAGTTCGGTCACCGCAAAGGCAGTAAAGGTGGGAATCAGGCTGTTGTTGACTAAGCGAACATAGCCGCGATCGATAATCGTGCCGATCACGGTGGCGTAGGTGCTGGGGCGGCCAATGCCCTCGCTCTCCAACACCTTGACCAGGGTGGCCTCGGTGTAGCGGGCCGGGGGCTGGGTTTCGTGACCGATCGCCGCCAGCTCGGTACAATCTAGGGCGTCTCCCTGGGCCAGGGCGGGCAGCAGCACCTCCTGATCTTCGATCGCAGCATCGGGATCGTCCGAGCCTTCAACGTAGGCTCGGAAGAAGCCTGGGAAGTCGATGCGCTTGCCGGTGGCTCGGAAGATAGCATTTTCAACCTCAATGGAGGCGGTGATGTTGGTCTGGCGGGCCTCGGCCATTTGGCTGGCCACGGTACGCTTCCAGATCAGATCGTAGAGGGAGGCCTCCCGTCCAGTGAGTCCGGTTTCGGCCGGGGTTCTAAAGGTGCCGCCAGCGGGGCGAATAGCCTCGTGGGCCTCCTGGGCACCCTTTGATTTCGTGGCGTACTGGCGGGGCTTAGGGCTGAGGTAGTCGGAGCCGTACTTGGTGGCCACACAGGCGCGGGCAGCGGCGATCGCCTGCTCCGACAGGTGTACCGAGTCGGTCCGCATGTAGGTGATGTAGCCCTGCTCGTAGAGGTTTTGGGCCACTCGCATGGTGTCGCGGGCCGAGAGCCGCAGCTTGCGGTTGGCCTCCTGTTGCAGGGTGGAGGTGGTAAAGGGCGGCGAGGGCTTGCGAGTATTGGGGCGCTCCTCCAGGTTGCTGACCATCCAGACCCCGGCCTGGAGACGCCCTTGCAAATCCTGAGCCTGGGCCTCGTCGAGGAGTACCACCTCGCGCCCGGCGGCCACCTGACCGGTGGCTTCATCAAAGTCACTGCCGTTGGCGAGGCGAGTGCCGCCGAGGGAGTAAAGCTTGGCCTCAAAGGCGTTTTTGTCCTTTAGTAAAGTGGCCTTGAGATCCCAGTAGGAGCCCTTGCGGAAGGCCCGGCGCTCCTGCTCCCGCTTGACAACCACCTTGACCGCCACCGACTGGACCCGGCCCGCCGACAGCCCGCTGGCGATTTTTTTCCACAGCAGGGGTGACAGGGTATAGCCCACCAGGCGGTCTAGGATGCGGCGGGTTTCCTGGGCATGCACCAGCTGGCTGTCAATGTCGCGGCAGTTGGTGAGGGAGTTCTGAATGGCCTCCTGGGTGATTTCGTGGAACACCATGCGCCGGGTGGGCACCTTGGGGTTGAGCACCTGAAGCAGATGCCAGCTAATGCTCTCGCCCTCGCGATCTTCGTCCGTGGCTAGGAGCAGTTCATCGGCGTTCTTAAGGGCGTCTTTGAGGGTTTTAACGACCTTTTTCTTGTCGCTGGGCACGATGTACAGCGGCGCAAAGTCATCCTCTGGGTTAACCCCGAGCTGGGCCCACTTTTCGCCCTTAACGTTAGCCGGAATCTCGCTGGCCGATCGCGGCAGGTCGCGCACGTGCCCCATGGACGCCTCAACCCGATAGCCCGATGGCAGGTAGTTGCGAATCGTTTTGGCCTTGGTGGGTGACTCGACGATGACAAGGGTTGACATAGGACTGTTGGCGCTTCAGTGGTAATCGTTAGCGGTCTGGGTGGGCAATAGGGCTATGGTAGGCGGTGGGGCACAAAACGGGAAATGAGGGCACCGCTGTGATCAACACTGTATTGCATACCAGCAGGGACTCTGCCGCCCCCGGCGATGAAAACTTAACTATCTATGGCCAGATTATGCCCGAAGTTCGCGGTCGCCGCCGGGAGATTGCAGGACCATCACCTAACCATAAGCTAAATAAATAGATCATTCCCGGGCGATCGTCCAGCCCCAACCAGGGCTGGGGGGCCGGGGTAGTGCTCTCTGGCGAAAGGGCTGCGATCGCCCCACTATCGGCCCATTGCCGGAATTGCCCAGGCCGGCGTTTCTCGATTACCTTTGCCGACGGCGGCGCGATCGGGTTGTTGAACTCTAGGCAAAACTGACTGGTCACGACACGAATGAACTGGTACGGTTAAGGATAATTTCACGGAATTAGGTATCCATGGATCTCGTCAACCTCGGGGCGCAGTTAAATGCTGGCACCATCTGGCCAGAGGCCGTCTTGTTGGCCACGATTTTGGTGATTTTAGTGGGCGACCTGATCCAGGGTCGGTCGTCCTCCGCCTGGACACCCTACGCGGCCATGGCCGGTGGGCTAGGGGCGCTGGTGGCACTGGTGCTGCAGTGGTCAATGGCCAACCCGATTGGGTTCCTAGGAGCCTTCAATGCCGACGATTTGAGCATTGCGTTTCGCGGCATTATTGCCCTGTCAGCGGTGGTGACGGTCCCCATGGCCATCCGCTACGTTGAGCAGTCGGGCACATCCCTAGCGGAATTTTTGGTGATTTTGCTGACCGCTACCCTGGGGGGCATGTTTCTCTCAGGGGCTAGCGAGCTGGTGATGATCTTTGTCGCTCTGGAAACCCTAAGTATTTCGTCGTACCTGCTGACCGGCTACATGAAGCGCGATCCCCGCTCTAACGAAGCGGCGCTCAAGTATCTGTTGATCGGGGCGGCCAGTTCAGCGATTTTTCTCTACGGTTCATCGTTGCTCTACGGTCTATCGGGGGGGGAGACCCGGCTGGAGGCGATCGCCACTCACATCGTCAGCGACGGCACCGATGCCCCCATTGGTCTGGTGGTGGCTCTGGTGTTTGTGATTGCCGGGATCGCCTTCAAGATTGCCGCCGTTCCCTTTCACCAGTGGACGCCCGACGTGTATGAGGGGTCGCCTACGCCGGTAGTGGCGTTTCTGTCGGTGGGGTCTAAAACCGCTGGCTTTGCCCTGGCCATTCGGCTGCTGGTGACGGCCTTCCCGCTGGTGTCAGAGCAGTGGCACTTTGTGTTTACGGCCCTGGCGGTGCTGAGCATGGTGCTAGGCAACGTGGTCGCCCTGGCCCAAACCAGCATGAAGCGGCTGTTGGCCTACTCCTCCATTGGCCAGGCCGGATTTTTGATGATTGGCCTAGTGGTGGGCACCGATGCGGGCTATGCCAGCATGCTCTACTACCTGCTGGTGTACCTGTTCATGAACCTGGGCGGCTTTACCTGCGTAATTTTGTTCTCGCTGCGCACCGGTACCGACCAGATCAGCGAGTACGCCGGCCTGTACCAAAAAGATCCTCTACTGACCCTGGGCCTGAGTATTTGTCTCCTGTCCCTAGGCGGTATCCCGCCCATGGCCGGGTTCTTCGGTAAAATCTACATCTTCTGGGCGGGCTGGCAGGCCGGTGCCTACGGCCTGGTCCTGGTGGGTCTGGTCACCAGCGTGATTTCCATCTACTACTACATCCGCGTGATCAAGATGATGGTGGTCAAAGAGCCCCAGGAAATGTCTGATGTGGTCAAGAACTATCCCGAAATCCGCTGGGATCTACCGGGCTTAAGGCCGATGCAGGTAAGCCTGATTTTGGCCGTGGTGGCCACCTCCCTGGCGGGAATTTTGTCCAACCCCCTCTTCACCATCGCTAACAACGCGGTGACCCAGACCCCCATGCTGCAGAGCCCTGCGGCCCAGGTGGCAGTGAGCACCCTGACAGTTCCGGAGCAAAACTAGCTGGTCCTTGCGGTCAGGATTCGCCTCAGGCTGTTGGCCTGAGCTTTGGGGGGCAGGGTGAAGGGTTAGTAACCCTCCGCCTTGCCCCCTTCCTGCTACATTTTGGCGGATATATGTTGGCGGACACCAGGGTAGCGCTGCTTGTCTAGAGATTAGGGACTCGCAGGAAAATAAGGTACCCGCTGATCGGCCTTTCTCCCTGCGGGAGACGCCAGCGAACGACTTCGCTCAGTCCTCGATCACTGAAGGTTGAGCGAAGTCGTTTTGCTCCGCAGCGCGATCGCGCTGCGTCTTCCTGCGGGAGAAAACCTGGCCACCTGGTACACCATATAACCCGCAGATCCCTGAGGTAGATTAGGTGGGGCTAGGCTGACTGCTTTCCACCGCCGGGGAAGCGGTTAGTAGGGTTTTAGGCCGGGCCTTGGGGGAATCGGCATGGGCGGCCAGGGGCAGCAGCAGGCGGCTATGGGTGCGACCGTCGTCGAGGGTAGAAAAACTCATTTCGCCCCCCATCTGATCGATCAGAATTTTACAGATAGCCAGGTGCAGCCCTGGTGGGCCGTCCAGGGGTGACGGCGCCAGTACATCCCCAGGGTGGCCCTGGTTGAGCTCGTCGAGCAGACGGTAGGGGCATTCGCCATCGTCGGTAATGGAAAGCTCGACCCAGTCGAGGTTAAGCACTCGACACCACAGATCAATGCGGCCCCCGAGGGGGGAACGGTTACAGGCCGCCGCCATCACTTCGTAGAGAATCAGTTCGATCTTGAGCATGTCGCCGCCGAGCACCACGTTGCTCTCGTTGTGCACCTTAGACCAGAGCTGGCGAGCTTCTAAGATCGGGTTGACCCGCTCAATCAGCCGGTTGAGCAGGCTAATCAGGGGCATGGTTTGGGGCTGGCTTTGGAGCTGCCAGCGCTCACCTACCAGCACCGCTTCGGCACTTTCCATCGCCGAGACAATTTGGCTGTGCAGGGTCTGAAGGTCGTGGCTGAGGGAGGTATCCCGCCCCTGGAGATAGGTCAAATCCTGGGCTAGTTTATCTAGGGTGCGGTAGAGATCTTCGAGGCGGTGGTGCTTGTACCAGTTGAGGTTTTCAAGCTCCTGACGCTGCTGGATCAGCATGGTGGTCATGGCCAGATGTCGCCGCGACCAGGCGAGCTGGCTGGTCAGTAGTTTGAAAATGGTCAGGTGGTGGTTAGCCCACTGCCGGTGGGGCGGCGCGACCACCATCACCACGCCCACAACCTGGTGGGCTGGGGCGGTACGCAGGGCGGTGATCAGCAGCCGATACCCCCTGGGAGCACTAAACCAGGCGGTGGTCTCTTCGGGCAGCTCATCCACGGGGAGGGGCAGCTGGCCGTCGGTTTGCAGCGCCCAGTTAATGATGGCATCGGTGGCCACGGGAATGGGGTGCTGGGTCTTGACCCGAATGCTGCCGTCTTGGCTGACCATCTGGGTCACGGTGGCGGTGGCGCTGCCACTGGCCCAACTCACCAACAGTGCCATGGAAGCCTGGAGCAGCTGCATGATGTGCTGGAGAGTAATCTGCTCGAGCTGGTCGGGGTGGAGCCCTTTGTGGAGCGCCTGGAGCCCCCACTGAATGGATTCGTAGATATGTTGCTGCTGGTCGAGCTGGCGCTGCAGCTGCCACTGGTGCAAAATTACGCCGATCTGGCGGGCCACGGCCTCAAACAACGACTGCTCAGTGACGGTCCACTGACGACTGATGCGATCGCAGATCAGCACAATCCCCTCCGGCGCATTGCCGGGGGCCACATTGCTCACCAGCACCGCCTGGGCCCCGAGTTCCAGCAGGTGAGGCCGCCAAGCCATCAGCTTGAGGTCGTGCACCAGGCTATCCACGGAGATGGGTGCGGAACTGCGCTCGAGCATTTGCCAGTCGACATCGTCGAGACAGGGCCACAGCAGGGGCACTCCCCGCAGGCGGGTGGCCTGGCTCTGAAAGCAGAGGTCGTAACCGTTACGTTCGGGGTTAAACAGCAGCACAAAAAACTGCTGAATGGCCAGCCGGTCCTGGAGCGCCGTAAAGCAGGTTTGCAAGGTTTGGTGCCAATCCACATCTCCATGGATGCCCTGAATGACGCCGCTGGTGAGGTGCTGATCGAGCTGCGTTAGGCGACCGCTTTCTCGGACCGTAGAGGTGGGCAGGGCTAGGCTGAGCAACTGGGCCGCCCCGATCACAAACTGCTTTTCGGCCTCGGTCCAGACCCGGGGCAGGTTGCCCTCCACCGAAATAAAGCCCATCAGGTCGCCCTGGGCGCTGATCGGCGCCACCAGCAGCGACTCCGCCTGAAGATATTGCATCAGGCGATCGGAGACAATCGCCTTGAGCGCCCCCCGGCTTTCGCCCACCACCACGAGCTGTTGATTGCCGAGGGCCTGGTACAGACCTCGCACCTCCTCCACGGAGATGGTGGACCCGTGGGGAAAATCCTGGCTGGTGGACTTCAGGGCTTGGGTGGGCATGCGCTGCCAGAAGTAGTTGCCCTTGGGCTCAAACCAAAACACCCGAGTACGGTGAGGGAGAATAAACCGCTGGGTTTCGCGCAGCATTTCCTTCAGCTGACTGTCAATGTCGGGCAGAGTGCCCAGGTGACCAATCAACGCCAGCAGCGGCTGGTCTAGGCGCTTGGCCTGGAGTCGCTGCTGCTCTGACTCAAAGTGGTGCAGCGCCTGGGCCAGCTCACCCATGATAATGGCCAGGTAGGAGCGCTCCCCGAGGGAGGCCGTTTTACCCCAGGCGGGGGAAGCCAACACCAGCAGCCCGTAGCATATCTCCTGGTAGCGAATGGGGAAGATAATGGCGCTTTGCAGGGCAAACTGCTTAGCGATCCCCCCCCATTCGCCGGCGCGGATTTCGTTCTGTAGGTCGGCCACAATCAGAGGGCGCTGCTGCACCACCACCTGCTCCATCACGTCGCCAGGGGTTAGGTTGACCACGGTACGTATCGAACGCATCGGGGTCGGGCTGTGGCACCCTTTAGTCATGAGGCGATGGTGAGCGCGATCGTAGCGCCCTATCCAAGCCAACTCAAAGGCCAGCTCCTGATGGACATGGTCGAGGGCCAAAACGATGGCCTCCTCGGCGGTGGTGGCACCCCGCAACGCCTTTAGCAGGCGCGACAGAACCATAATTTTCTGATCGTGCTGGTCTTGGGGGGAATCGTTGGATCGCGATTGCGCCATTGGCGTCAACAATCTCCTCGGTTGCAGGGATAGGAATGAGCAAACATACGCCTGGCCTCTAGGGATCTCCCTAGGCCTCTGCGACCAGCCCCCGGACCACCCAGGGTAGCTAACCTTAGCACCCAAGGTAAGCCCAGCCGCCATCTCCTCAACAGCGCCAGGGCAACGGCTATGGTGGCTTGATTACTGTAGACTCCACCCGGATCTGCGATAGAAGGGGACTGCTTAAATGGAAAATTATAGGAAGGGTGGCCACTGATGCTCAGCCCTTACCTATCGCCGTCTCCCTCCCCTAGGGTCGCTGACCGTTATACTCTTCTGCGTGCTCCCTGATGCCAAGGGCTATTGCAGACAAATGCTGCGTTTGTAGCCTGATCCTTAGTTTACCCTGACCACCGTTTGCATTCACCAATCCCAGGCCGTGAAAGATCCCTACCGTCAGTTTGTTCGTCCCCTGCTGTTCCATGGCATGACCCTCGATCCGGAGTTTTTGCACCGGCGGGCCATGGATCTTTTGGCCTGGTTGGGGCAGTCGGAGGAAGGGCCGCTGTTGGCGCAGATTCGCCCACGGCTGCAACGGCAGTTTTGCCTGAGCGATCCCCGCCTGGCCCAAACCTGCTGGGGCCTGACCTTTCCCAACCCCCTGGGCCTGGCGGCGGGCTACGACAAAGACGGCGAGGCGGCCCGAGCCTGGCCCCTGCTTGGGTTTGGCTTTGCCGAATTGGGCACCGTCACCCGCTATGCCCAGCCGGGCAACCCCCAGCCCCGGCTGTTTCGCCTGGTCAAGGACGAGGCCGTCCTCAACCGCATGGGCTTTAACAATCGGGGCGCCACGGCGCTGGCCGATCGCCTAGAGGGCTTCTGGGCCACCCAGCGTCCGTCAATTCCCCTGGGCATCAACCTGGGCAAATCAAAGGTGACGGAACTGGCCGCGGCCCCGGCGGACTACCGCTTTAGCTTTCGCCAGCTCTACCCCTACGGAGACTATTTCGTAGTCAACGTGTCATCCCCCAACACGCCGGGGCTCAGGTCCCTGCAGGCGGCGGACCAGCTGGCCCCGATTTTGGCGGCCCTACAGGAGGAAAACCCCGATCGCAAGCCGATTTTGGTCAAAATTGCCCCCGACCTCGACTGGGCCGATATCGATGCGGTCATTGACCTGGCGGTGGCCCACGACCTGGCCGGCCTGATTGCCACCAATACCACCATTGCCCGCACCGGACTCCAAACCCAAACTCTGCTGCAAACCGGCAACCCGGTAGCGGAGGAGGCCGGGGGGATCAGCGGTGCCCCCCTGCGGCAGCGCTCCACGGCGGTCATCCACTACATCTACCAGCGCACGGGGGGCACCCTGCCGATCGTGGGGGTGGGGGGGATTTTTACCGCCGCCGATGCCTGGGAGAAGATCACCGCCGGGGCCACCCTGCTCCAGGTCTACACGGGCTGGGTCTATGAGGGGCCCTGGATGGTGCCCCGGATCGGCACCGGACTGCTCAACCGCCTGGAGCAGCACGGCCTGGGCTCGATCGGCGAGGCCGTGGGCCTCAGCCATCGGTTGGGGAAGCCGCTGCAGTAATGGAGTCGAAAATGCTGGCCGCCTCAGCGCCTAGCACCTGCTAGGCCCCCCTGGGCCGCCCCTGGGACGGTTTCTAATCGGCCAGGGGGCACATTTACCGAGACGGAGGACTGCTGTAGGATGGGGGCTTGCCTGGCCATGCCCCGGTAAAATTCGCCCTGGAAGGGAAAAACTGGGTTATTTTACGGCCTTGCGGCACTCTGGCTCGCGTTATTCTGCCTTGGATGGTTGGTTATGGTGTTTCCACCCCAGTTACAGACCCCGGAAAGCTCGCCCCAGGGGCCCCTACGGATTTTGCCCTGGCGGGATGGGGACAGCCCTGAAGCGGGGGTCGTGCAGGCGCTGGCCCTCTCCCTGGCAATTCCGACCTATAACGAAGGCAGGAATATTGAGCCCCTGATCGCCCGCCTGGTGGCCCTGCTCGATCGCGCCCTGCCCGGTGACTACGAACTGATCATTGTGGATGACGACAGCCCCGACCTTACCTGGCAGACCGCCCTAGCCCTGACGGCTGTCTACCCCCAACTGCGCGTGGTCAGGCGGCAGGGGGAGCGAGGGCTCTCCTCGGCGGTGATTCGCGGTTGGCAGGTGGCCCAGGGCAGCATTCTGGGGGTGATCGATGCCGACCTCCAGCACCCGCCCGAGGTGCTGCTGGAGCTGCTGGCGGCCCTGCGGCAGGGGGCCGATCTAGCGGTGGGCAGCCGCCATGTCAGCGGCGGCGGCGTCAGCGAGTGGAGCCTGACTCGGCGAGTGTTATCGCGGGGGGCGCAGACGGTGGGTCTGCTGCTGCTGCCCCGGGTGGTAGGCCGGGTGAGCGACCCCATGAGCGGCTATTTTATGGTGCAGCGGGAGGCGATCGCCGGTCCCCTGCTCAACCCCAAGGGCTACAAAATTTTGCTGGAGGTGCTGGGCCGGGGCGATATCGACACCATTGCTGAGGTGGGCTACGTCTTTCAGGAGCGCCAGGAGGGGGCTAGCAAGGTCACCGGGCGGCAATACCTCGACTACATTCACCACCTGCTGCGGCTGCGGGCGGGGGGGCGGCTGTCGCAGCTGCATCAGCGGTTTCCGACCCAGCGATTTGTGCGCTTTGGCCTGGTGGGGCTGAGCGGCGTGGTGGTGGATATGGTGATTCTCTACCTGCTCCACAGCACCCTAGGGCTGCCCCTCACTCGCAGCAAAATTTTTGCCGCCGAGGTGGCCATTCTCAATAACTTTGTCTGGAACGACGCCTGGACCTTTGCCGATGTGAGCCAGCTGCAAAAGGGGTGGTCAGCCCGGCTGAAGCGGTTGCTCAAGTTCAACCTGGTGTGCCTGGCGGGGCTGGTGCTCAACGTGCTGGTGCTGAATGTGGTCTACAACCTGGTGTTTGGCCAGCGCTGGGCCTACCTGGCCAACCTGGTGGCGATCGCCATCGTGACCTTCTGGAATTTCTGGCTCAACCTGAAGCTGAGCTGGCGGGTCACCCAG
>JBGSNT010000067.1:0-2371 GCA_041739575.1 Nodosilinea sp.
TTATGCTGGCGGCAACTGGTCATGTAATTCTGTTTCAACATCAGCGACTTTTGCTAACACAGCCTCATATCTCGTTCGATCACCACGGCTTGCGCGTTCTTGCAAATACCCCTCAGTCGTTAGTGCTGAAATTTTTTCAGCGACTGCCAGCGCAATAAACTGGTCTAGCGAAACCCCGTCCTGCTCTGCAAGTCTCTGCAAGCTTTTATATAAGGAGTCGGGTAGCTGGATGCTTAACGTACTCATGACAGTGCTCCAATGGACTCTAGGAAGTTTGCCGGGGTAACGGCACTAACCCCAAACCGCTCAATGCCTGCAAAGTCGCGGATGTTGTACGTCACTACGCTATCACACCCAGCTTTAACCGCCAGTTCCAGCACCATGTCATCTTTCGGATCGGGCAAGAAAGGTCGCCAAAGGAAGAAAATTTGGTGATGGGTCGCAACGGCACAGTGAAAATCAAGGAAATCTTGTACATCTGAGGCTTTAATGGCGAGATTCGGCAGTTCCCGCAATAATACTTCTTCATACTCTAGAACTAGCGGTACAGAAAGATTGATCTTAAACTGCTCGTTCCCAACCAGTCCCAATAGACGGAAAGCGCTCCCGTTTCTAGATCGTAGCCCAGCAACAACGACATTTGTGTCAATCACAATGTTGGGGATGGGCATTGGCGGCAAGACCAAAGGTGTTTACTGGCAACCCACCAATGTTACCGCCTACCCAGATCCTGGCAAAGGTGACTTTTTACACCCGTAGAAAACTTTCTCCGATTGCCCTAACCAAAGAATAGTCGGCATAACAATTAGGTCAATCAGCACATGAAAGACCGTGAACGGATTGGCATGGAGCTCCAGAAAGCGAATCACTCCCAACCCGCCGCCGATGCTGGGCAGAATGGCTCCCCACCAGAGGGGCGATCGCCCGGGGCGCAGTAGTCGCACCCCGATCGCAAAATAGGCCACCCCAAACAGCACTGCGCCGATGACGTGAAATCTGGCTCCATAGACCTGGAGCTGAATGACGTGGGTAACCCCAGAGATTATCAGCAATACGGCGATCCAGGTTCTGACTTTCATCGCCCAGCAAAATCCAAAAAAGTAGGTTGGGCGGAACGCAGTGGACCCCAACATCTGCTGTCAGCTTGGCATTCTACCTGCGTAGCCTGGGCTGATTCCTAATGGGTCATTCCTATGCAGTACCGTCGTGCGAAAACGGTAGGTGCCGCTTATTGCTTCATCGTTATCATGTTAAATCGCCAGCACCCATTAAAAATCGAAGCAATTATTCAACTCGAATGATTGGAGTGCTGATGGAGAAATCATCTTTCAAGTGACGGTGGGTTGGGAATAAATTGCACGGGGATTGTTGGGTTTCTTTCGTTAACCTGACCTACAGGAGATCTGCGATCGCGCTGGCTCAGGGGTTCGGGCATCACGATAAGGCAAGCAGTGACAAGCTCTCATCTTCGTAAAATAGTCGGATCGCGTCAAAATCTCGACGCAATACATTTTCAACTTGCCGTGTTGAGCAGTTGCCAAGGCGAAGCCAAATGACTTTTGGTGGGTTGCCAAGTACCAGGCTCAGATCGTGCATGTCCGCATCTTTTGAGACAATCATCAAATTGTTGTCTTTTGCAAAATCCCAAACTATTGGATCGATTGTTGCTTTCATGTCTACGTCTCGTACATGAAGTGAGTTTGGGAAAAGGTCGCTCAAGCGATTTGGCAATTTGGGTGATAGGTTTTCATCAAAAAGTAGTCTCATGCCGATAAGGGCGCGGTCATGAACCGACGCTCGCGATCGGCGGCATAGGCGATGCAGGCTTTTAGATCTTCTCGCGTCAGATCGGGAAAGTCATCGAGAATTTCGGCTTCGGTCATCTCAGAAGCCAGGTACTCAAGCACTTCGTAGACGGTGATGCGTAAGCCGCGTACGCAGGGTTTGCCGCCTCGTTTGTTGGGTTCAATTGTGATGTAATTTCGGTAGTCCATAGATGCCTTAAAAGAAGATGAAGCTGTAGGGGCCGACTTGGAGAACCGTTGGCATAGATGGGGATACTGCTTGGCTGCTCTCAGTTTAACCTGTCAGCCAGCAAAGGGAGGTTGGGTGAAACGGAGTGAAACCCAACGCCAGTATAGGCTTTGTTGGATGCCGCTGGCGGGCTACCAACCTACGGTACTGTAGTTGCGATCGATTGCCTTCTGGGTAGGAATAAAATCCTTTTGAGATTAGACCTTATCGGAAATAGGAGAGAAAACGGTATAAATCAGCATTTCCCCCCGTTGCTTGTGATTTAAGCGGATTGACCTAGAGGGCTCCCTTTCTTCGCCCGGTGTGTCAGTCGGAAATTATGCAGCCCGCAGGCTGT
>JBGSNT010000085.1:0-24157 GCA_041739575.1 Nodosilinea sp.
AGTCGGGCTCATGATCCTGACCCTCCCGCTTTGTACCGTCGACCTGACAACGGCGCTGGTCAAGCAGGCGCTGGAGACCGTTCGAGGCATTGATGTTGAAACTTGGGCACAGCAGACCTTGGGACAATCCATGTTTGCCCAACGGCGGGCCGTTTTGAATCCCCAAACAGGCGACACAGAAGTAGCAGGAAAAATAGTCCCGACTATCCCAGCATAATCAACACCCTAGGTGTAGCGGCAGCCTCGGAAGATTAGGGTTTGAGGCTGCGATCGCCCTTGGGGCGTCCGGTGGTGTCTCAGCTGGTAAGCCGTGCCGAGAAACTGGGCCTCTGCCCTGGTTTCAATGGTTTCAACCTGGGGATGGGAGTAGGCGTAAGCAATGCCGCGATAGTTCAAATACAGGGTGGAACCTCTGGTTTGGTTGGATTAGGTATTGTCGTGGAAAAGTTTGGTAGGCATGGCTCTAGGGCCAGCGGGCTACTGTTGCCCTGCCAGGGCATAGGACGGGGCCAGATCGTAGTCGGCATACTGCCAGACCACTTCAAACTGCTGCTGAACGCTGGCCGCTTCGGGCTTACCCTGGGCCTCTAACGCCTGGGTCAGGCCGTAGAGCGACCAGCCGTTGTCGGGATAAATAGCCAGGTCAGCCCGAAAGACGGCCTCGGCTTCATCGGGGCGATTCGCTTCTAGCAGCACAGCTCCCAGGCTCTGACGCACAGGGCTGTACCAAGGAGACGGTTCGTCGTAGTTGAGGCTGTCTTCTAGCTCGACGCCGCGCTGGAGGTGGGCGATCGCACCCTCCAAATCCCTGCCCTGGGCAGCAATTTCGCCATTCAGTACGGCGCTGGCGATCGCGATCAGGTCACTGGTGGTGTTGATATCCCAAATGGTGATGCCGTCGAGGGCACCGGAGGATGCGATCGCATCCATCGCTGCCAGCTCTTGCTGGGCCTGGGCGATCTGCCCCTGGTTGGCCAACGCCATGCCGCGAGCGTAGCGCCAGACCGCCGTCAGGTAAGCCAGGTCGGCATCCGGGGCAGGCTGGGCCAAGATCTCATCCCAGGCTTGGAACTTGATCAGGGTGTAGAGCGGAATCGAGGCGTAGTGCTGCAGGGTGCCATAGCCCGGCTGCCGCATCAGGTCTTGGTCAACCATCGCCGTATGGTGGGCGGCTTCGGTGGCAATGTCTTTTTGCCCGGCCATTACCGCCGCAAACCACAGAAAATGGTGGTTGTGGGGCATGTAGCCAATCGGGTATAGCCCCTGGGCGTGGCACTGGGTGATGTAGCTTTCATCGGCAGCGATCGCCTTGAGATTCGCTACCACTGCATCGTGGTAGCGCCCGACGCGAATGTAGATGTGACCCGGCATATGTACCAGGTGTCCCGCCCCCGGCACTAGATCCCGCAGGCGATCGGCAGCAGCAATGCCCAGCTCGGGCCGCTCTTTTTCCACGGCGTGAATGTACAGGTGCAGCGCCATGGGATGGTCGGGGCGGCGTTCAATCACCGAGTCCAGAATATCTAGGACAATCTGGGTTTCAGGCTTGGCGCTGCCGTCCTCGTTCCAGTAGTCCCAGGGCATAGTGTCCATCAGGGCTTCGGCGTAGAGGGCGGCTGCATCGGTATCGTCAGGATACTGACGCACCAGGTCACCCATGGCTTGGGCGTAGGCCAGGTCTAGTGCGGCGCGATCTTCGACAGGTTCGGAGCTGTAGCGCTGGGCCAGAGCCTGAATGTAGGCCCGCTCTCGCTTGGTGGCCTGGCCGCTGAGGGCGATCGCGGCCTGAATTGCCTCGTAGGCAGTGGGCACATTCCCCGCTTCCATGGCGGCGTTGATGTTGGGGCCTAGCACGTAGGCCATGCCCCACTGGCACATGGCGCAGTTGGGATCAAGCTGAGCGGCAGCGCTGAGGGAGCGGTAGGCTTCGGCGTGGTTAAAGCCGTAGGCCAAAATCATCCCCTGGTCGAAGTAGCGCTGGGCCAGTTCGGTAGCAGCAGAAATTGGCAAGCTGTAGCTGCCCAGATCATCGAATAGGGGAGCTGGCATCGTAGCAGCATCGCCTGGGGCCACCTTGCTCGGAGCCGCCGCCTGGGTTGCGTCGCTATGGGCTACCACTGGCAACAGGGGGATAGCTAAGACCAGCAGCAGGGCCAGCCCAGCTGTTGATACGGGTTTAATAAAGCGAATAGCATTCATAGTTAAGGTCTCCTAAGGGGGGGGGACGGGGGACTGGAGCACAGTCGCTGAACTATTTGGGGGATAGGGCAAAGCTAAGCTGATCAATCTTTTGCACTGGCTTTATGTCCCTAGCGCTGTTGCTAGGAACCTCTGGCGATCGCTGAGGCGATGCTACATACCAAACAAGTAATAAGTCGGGAGGATGGCCCCTGCGAATGGGGAAATTCTTGGGAAGTTGCTACCGTCGAGGGGGCAGTTTCGCTGGGGAAATAGCCTCCGTCTAGGCATAGGAGCTGGGCATGGGAGCAGCCCCATTCACCACCCAATTACCGATGTCGAATAGTTTGTAATCGACCGGGTCGTGCAGGGTTAGCGTGCGCAGGTTGCGCCAGTAGAGGTCATAGCCGTAGCGTTTCACCAGCGATCGCGCCCCCATGATGTCAAACATCTGGGTCGTGACAGCCAACCCCACCTGAATCGAGAGGGTCTTGGCGGCGGCGGCGGCGATCGCCACGGTGCCGCGTTCTTCATGGGTGAGGGCTTCCCCCCGGTCCCAGGCCTGCTGAAACTGGTTGGTGGCCTGCTGGGTCTGGGCGATCGCCCCCTGCAGCTGCGCCCATAGATCTCCGTAGCGGCGCATGGTGTAGGGATCATCTGTGGCCTTCTCCACCGTGGCGGTTTCCCAGGGACGGGCATGAGTTCGGGTGTAGGCCAGGGCAGATTCCATGGCTCCCTCGGCCATGCCCAGAAAGATCGCCGCCTGCACTAGCATGCCCAGGACTCCCAGTAGGGTGGGGAAAGCGCTCTCCAGATTTGGCGGCGGCCCCAACAGGTCTTCGGCTTCAACGCGCACGTTCTCAAAAGTAAAGCTGCCGCTGGCGGTACGGCGCTGGCCCAGCACATCCCAGTCGTGGTTGTAGGTCAGGCCAGGGCGATCCGCAGGGATGACGAACATGGCGGGTAGGGGATTACCCAGCTGGGTGGCGGCGCAGATGATGCGATCGCCCACGACGGCCCCGGTGCAAAAGGTTTTGATGCCGCTGGCCCGAAACCTCTCGCCATCAGGGGTCAGCGTCAGCCGTATGTCGCGGGTGTTGATGGCGTTAGCCCAAAAGAAATGGTGCTGAGCCGTGTCACGGTGGTAGTGAGCCGCCTGCTCAGGGGTGCCAATCAGGTGGGGTACCACCGACAGCAGCAGGTGATAGCCGTAGAGTTGAGCTGCGGAGCTATCGGCTTTGGCCAATATTTTGACAATATCTATGGCGTCTAGCCAACTGGCCCCAGCGCCACCGTAGGTTTTTGGAACGACCAGCGGCAGCAGCCCCGAGGTTTTAAGCAGCGTGACTTCGGTATCGGGAATACCTGCGATGGCGTCTCGTTTTTGTACAGTTTGATTTAAGTCGTTGGCGACTTTGAGGGCGATCGCTTTATAGTCCTGGACCTGAAGACACTCGGAAGGGGTTGGATAGCGATTTAAGGTAACAGTCATAGTAGGGTTCTCCTGCATTGGGCTGAAGTTGGTATGCCGTTGGCCGCTTAGTTCACGATGGTTGCGACTAAGAACAGCGGTTCGATTTTTGGGCCTGCTCAGCGGCAAATTTCCGTCGTTCTGCCGGGGGTCGCGATTGATACTCCCCATAGAACTGGCTAAATCGCCAAAATTTTTGGATCAGCCTGATGGCCAGAGGTCGAGTTTCGTGGGGCTGACGGATAACGTCATTGAGGTTGGTAGAGTGCCAAATCATTGTTGTTTTCCTGGATGAGAGGGTAAGGGGTAAAATGTCGTAGTTTCAGCAACCAGGGCACCCGGCTGGAATCCAACGAAATCCGTCAGGAGTGACTTCATTGAATTCCAGCATTGGGGTCAATCACTGGTAGCGCTGTTCCAGCCAGATGCGCATTTCGGTTTCGGAAGCTCCCCGGATGCGCTGAGTTGTAACCGGGTCGTACCCGTCGAATAGGAGCTTCCCGTTCGGGCCGGAGCGGAGCGTGATTCTAGGCCCATTGGATGGCACTAACGCCTTCACTAACTGTGCGCCTAGCTGGCGCAGCCACCTGGCGAATTTGGTCCTTAGCGACGGATGGAGGCTGTTGCGCGGCAGCAGCTCCAGTTCTTTGTACTGCGTGAGTTTGGTGTTCATGGGGCTAATCCTCAAAGATTGTGGGGGATGCCGTGGGGGTTGGGGCCGTCAGTGAATCGGCGGATAGCGCGGCGCTCCTGGGGGTGTTCAACAAAATCGTGCGGGAAAACTGATCGGTGGTAGACAGCGACAGTAGAGACTGCTGCCTTGGCCCCGCAGGGCCGGGCTTTGACCATCGCCGCTGGGCAAGGTTGCAAATGGTGCACATGGCAATGTCCTCTAGCCAGCTTTGTAAACGACGTAGTAGTTGTTTTGAACGTCGTGCTCCAGCTGGTGCACCTGAACCCGGGTGAACCCTGCGGCCTGCAACATTTCCAGGGCCAGTTCTTCGCCCCACATGGTGCCTAAACCCATGCCTCCGGCCGCGAGGGATACTGTCATGCAGTGGTTACAGGAAATGGCGTACAGAAACGGTCCGATGGGATGGTCGAGGTTATTGCCGACATTGCTGCTGGCGCGAATATCCTGCATCAGGTAAAGTCCATCGGGTTTGAGGGCGCGGTAGATGTTGGCCAAGACTCGGTCGGGCTGGGCCTGATCGTGGATAGCATCAAAGGTACAAATCAGGTCGTATTGGGCTTGGGCTGAAAATTGGACGGCATCTTGCCGCTCAAAGGTGACATTCTGAAGACCAAGGCGCTGAGCTTCAGCGTTAGCCCAAGCAATGGCCTCAACCGACAGGTCATAGCCGATGAAACGACTGTTAGGAAACAGTTCTGCCAGGGTGTGTACCGCTCGACCTCGACCGCAGCCGACGTCAGCGACGGTGATGCCCTGGGTGAGTTTTTCCGGTAGCCCCGGCACCAGGGGCAGAATGTGCTTTTCCAAAGCAGCGACGACCGTTTGGCCGCTGTCGTCGGCCATCACTTCATGGAAGCGGGTGTAGGCCGAATAGGGAACGCCACCGCCGTGATAGAAGCAATCGACAATGGCATCTTCCACCGTGCCAATCAGGGGGATGTACTGCATGAAGGCCGCAAAGTTGTCGGGGCTGGCGCGGCGGGTGAGCAACGCCGCATGGTCAGCCGGAAGGGTGTAGGTGCGATCGCCCGGTTCGTAAGTGACTATCCGGCCTGTGACCATGGCTCCGAGCCATTCGCGCACGTAGCGCTCGTTGAGCCCTGCCGTCGCGGCAATGGTGGCGCTGGTAGCGGCGGGCAGGGTGGCCATGGCATCCAACAGGCCGGTGCGGTGGCCGATAGATAGCATGGTTGCGATCGCGCCGCTGTTGAGAATATCCAGCAGGCGATCGGCAAACTGAGCCGTCACATCCGCAGAAGAATGGTCGAGTTGTTGATCGAGTCGAGTTTCCGTTGTTGTCATCATGGCCTCCAAAGGTGGGTTGGATTTGCATGATTCAACAATAGAAACCCGGGCGTTCCCGAGCCGTACCCTGCGCGTACCCTACACGTTCCCAGTCGTTAGACCGATGGAGACGCCCGTCGCATAGGTTCACGCAGAGGGCTAAATTTTTGCTGGCATCGCATCGACTAAATCGGCAGACCAGATCACATCGTAGGGAACATTGCCCCGCTGGTAGGCGGCGCGCACGGTGTCGGCATCGGGGGCTTCGAGTTCGCAGATGCTGCGCTTGCGATCGCGCGACAGGTACGTGCGCTTCCAGCTCACGTTGCGCTCCACCATACAGGGTGTACCGCGCACCACCAGTTCATCCCACAGCGCCTGATCGATCGGCGGGTCGTAGGTGGTTTCAACAACAATCAGAGCCATGGTCTACTTCCTCAAGATGGGTTAGAGACGGGTTGCTGTACGGCCCATTTTGCCTGATTTCGCAATACCTGGGCGCGGGCACTGAGACTAAAGCCATCGAGCGTCATGTCCTGGAATGCCTGCCAGTGGGCCTGACGATCGCCTGCTGTAGGCGCGCTCAGCACCTGCAATGCGCCTGCAATGACTAGATCATTGGGATGCCCGACCCGCTGGGCGGCCTGGTGGGCGATCGCGCTGTAGTGCTGGGCGGCGGTGGGGCGATCGCGGCCCAGATCCAGCTCGCTGGCGTGGCTGGCCACAAAGACAATCTTGCGCTGGGCATCGAGCTGGTTCAACTGGTCTAGAGCCTGGTCCAGCGCCTCAGTCGTAGCCTCAGTCGGATGAGTGGCCTCAGCATAGGCACTCAACGCGATCAGCGCCGTGGCAAAACTGCCCTCGCTGCCAGCAGGCAGTTGGGTCGATAGTTCCAATAGGGCTTTGGCTACAGCCCTGTCAGGCTGGTGGCAGTCCCAACCCGTCATCGCTAGATGGCCCAGCGCCTGCCCCTGGACGATAACATCCTGCTGATTTTGGGACAGCTGACGGCCCTGATTCAGGTAGGTAAGGGCTGTATCGTAGCTGCCGCGATAGCGTTCCACACAGCCCAGGCCGATGGCAATATCGCTCAGCGATAGCCCCAGTCGCTCCGCTAAGGACTGAGCTTCTAGCAACACGGCTTCAGCCCGGTCCATATCGCGCTCAATCTCGGCCAGACAGCAGCCATTGGCGGCCATGCTCTGAGCCTGGAGTTGAGGGCTGGGCGGCAAGGTGTCTAGCGCCTTCAGGGTCTGTTCGTGCACGGCGCTATGGTTGCCCTGGTAGAAGTGCAGAAGATTCAACGCATCTTGGGCGGTGACTTCGGCTTCGGCCAGGGCCAAGCCAGTCATATCGGTGAGCAACTGCTGAAGCTGTCGCTCCAATGCCGCCGCCGCGTCTGGCGCGACCCCAGCCATCACCCGGCTGCGCAGCAGTTGGGCTGACCACAGGAGGCGATCGCGGCTAGGCAAAAACTGGCAGTGATGTAGCCCCTCAGCCGCCAGTTGCATCACATCGGCGTAGGCAAACAACCGTAAACTGCGGGTCGCCGCTGAGGCGTAGGCTTGCGCGGCCAGGGCGTGATCCCCCGCTAGCCCGGCATGGTAAGCTACCTGACTGGCCAAGTTGGCGTCTACGGTTTGGGCATTCAGAGTTTTGGCCAGCTGCCCATGGATCAGTCGGCGGCGCGGCTGAGACAGCCGTTCGTAGGCCACCTGGCGCACCAAATCATGGACGAAGTTGTAGTGTCCCGCATCTTCAGCCTGACTAATCATGACCGGACAAACGATCTGCTGGTCTTCGAGTTGTTCGATCGCCGTCAAAAACTGCATGGGGGGATAGCCCGCCGCCAGGGCCAGGGTTTCTGGATCAAAGTGATGGCCCAGCGCAGCGGCCCAGGGCAGTAGATCTCGGGCTGCTGGGTCTAGACGTTGCAGGCGATCGCCAATCAGGTCGGCTAGATTGCTGGTGGCTTGGTTTACGGCGCGGGCGGATTCTAGGGCAAAGAGCGGGTTGCCGCCGCTGTCGGCATAGATTTTTTGAATATTAGGGGGATGGGCCGGGGCGGCAGTTTGCAGCGGCTGCACCAGCGCCGATACCGCCTCTGGCGAGAGCGGGGGGACGGCTACCTCCTGGAGGCGGTTAGCCCGCCGCAGCGACGTGACCAGATTCAAGACCGCAGGGTTTTCTGTCAGCTCTTGCCCACGGGCAGCGCAGGCCAGGCGCAATGGCCCCTGCCCCAGCAGGCGAAACACATAATGCAACAGCGTTGTCGAGGCGTCGTCAAGCCAGTGGATATCGTCGAACAGCAGCAGCAAGGGCCGTTCAGGGGTCGCCACTGCGCCCAAACTCTGAACCACAGCATCCAGCAGATCGCTCCGGTGGCGCGGCCCTGACCGGGGAGACGGGTGCAGTGTTTCTGACAACAATGTTTGCAGGTCGGTGGGCAGACGCTGGAGCTGGGGCAATGGGTCGGGCAGCGTTGGCAACGCCACTCCCCCGGAGTATCGCAGCAGGTCAACCCAAACCCCGTAGGAGCGCAGCTGCTCAGCGGCGAAGGCCCGCCCCCAACAGGGCTGAATCTGATAGTGGGTGGCGCTGTTGGCCAAAGCCTCTAGCAACCGAGTTTTGCCGATGCCGGGTTCACCAGTCAGCAACAGCAGCGGCGCAGGACTTTCGGTGGAGGAGAGCCACTGCTCTAGTTGGGCAAAAAGTTCCTCGCGGCCCACCAGCGGCTGAGTGGACGTCGGCGTCGCCAGAGGCGCTGGCATCGGTAGATCGCTACTGGACTTAGGAACTGCGGGGTGCGCGCTAGGCTCTTCCGCCAGCAGCAGCGTTTGGTAGATTTCAGCGGTCGTGGCACTGGGCGATACCCCCAGTTCGCTTTGCAGAATGGTCATGCACTGGTGGTAGAGCTGGAGAGCGGTGGCGCGATCGCCCCTCTCGCCGTAGAGCGCCATCAGGGTTTGGTAGCCCCCTTCGTCCAGAGGCGCGGCCTCCAGCCACTGCTGGCCCAGGGTAATGGCCCGGTCGGTTTCCCCCAGATCTTTGAGCAGCCGGGTGGCCTGGGCCAGGGCGCGAATGTGGTGCTGCCGGAGGCGTTCTTGATCGGGATAGATCCATTCGGTGTCGCAGTCGGGCCAGAGGTCATCCTGGTAGGCGCTGAGGGCTATCTCTAATTGTTGCAGGGACGCTCGCCCCGTAGAGGTTTCGGCAGCGGCAAGCGCGATTTCAAAAATCTCCAGATCCAGATCGCAGGGCACCTGGGGCTGCCAGTGCAGCGTTTGCGGCGTAGTCACGATCAACTGTTCAACTAGCGGGAAGGTCTGCCGCAGGTGGTGCAACTCCTTACGCAGGTTGGTGCGGGCCTGGCTGTCGAAGGTATCTGGCCAGAGGTCTGCCGCGACCCGGCGGCGGGGTTGCGAGGCCTGGCGGTGCAGGATCAGGTAGGCGAGGAGCTGCTGCGATCGCAACCGCAGTCCAGTAACGGTGGCACCACCATCGATCAGGCGAAAGTCGCCCAACAGATGAATTCGTAGGGGTTGCGCCGCCTCATTCATGGTCTGCAACCAGCAAAATCGCTCCTTGCCCTCACCGCTATTGTATGACCACCTATACCGTGGCCGAGGAAACCGCCTCAATGGCAATCTCAATCTAGCCAGATAGTTAAGCCCGCTCCCCTGCCCAGGAAAAACTGTATTAACCCCGAACCTTAAACCTTTCCGGGTCTAAACCCGTTCATAACCTATTTCCTTTACAGTGGCGAAAAAAGGCATCGCAGATTTAGGACACGCGCACATTCTGCCCCTGCTCAGGAGACCCCTATGACAATCCCCCCCAATTGTCCCACGGTCGATGTTGAAGACGATCGCACCGGCCTCAGCGTCGAGACCCTGCGCCGCGCCCTGGCCGACAACCTGTTTTATATACAGGGCAAGTGGCCCGAGGTGGCCAACCGGAATGATTTTTATCTGGCTCTGGCCTACACGGTGCGCGATCGCATGATGCAGTGCTGGCTCAACTCCACCCGCAACTATCTGCGGTCTGAGGTGCGGGTGGTGACCTACCTATCGGCGGAGTTTCTCCTCGGCCCGCACCTGGGCCGCAACCTGATCAACCTGGGCATCGCAGACCCCGTCAAGCAGGCGGTGCAGGAATCAGGCCTTGATTTTGAGGCGCTGATTGCCCAGGAGGAGGAGCCCGGCCTGGGCAACGGGGGGCTGGGTCGTCTCGCCGCCTGCTACATGGAATCCCTATCGAGCCTGCAAATTCCCGCCATTGGCTACGGCATTCGCTACGAGTTTGGCATTTTTGATCAGCAGATCCGTGACGGCTGGCAGGTCGAAATCACCGACAAGTGGCTCCAGTACGGCAATCCCTGGGAAATTGCCCACCCCGAGGCCGCCGTTACCGTGGGCTTTGGCGGCCGCACCGAGGGCTATACCGACTCCGATGGCTGCTACCGCAAGCGCTGGCTCCCCGCGAAGCAGGTCAAGGGCATTCCCTACGACACCCCCATCCCCGGCTACCGGGTCAACACCGTCAACACCCTGCGCCTGTGGAAGGCCGAGGCAGTAGAGTCCTTTAATTTTCAGTCGTTTAATACCGGTAACTACTACGGCGCAGTCGACAGTAAAGTCACCTCCGAGAATATCTCCAAAGTGCTCTACCCCAACGACGAGCAGATCGAAGGCAAGCAGCTGCGCCTGGAGCAGCAGTTCTTCTTTGTCTCCTGCGCCCTACAGGATATGATCCGCATTCACCTGGCCTCGGGCCGCACCCTCGACAGCTTCCACGAAAAATTTGCCGCCCAGCTCAACGACACCCACCCCGCCGTCGGCGTCGCCGAGCTGATGCGTTTGCTGATAGACGATTACCGCATGGGCTGGGATCAGGCCTGGCATATCACCCAACACACCTTTGCCTACACCAACCACACCCTGCTGCCCGAAGCGCTAGAGAAATGGCCCATTTCGCTGTTTGGCGGTCTGCTGCCCCGCCACCTGGAAATTATCTTTGAGATCAACCAGCGGTTTATGGACCAGATTCGGGTCCAGTACCACAACGATCCGGCCAAGCTGGCCAGCCTGTCGCTGATTGACGAAAGCGGCGATCGCTACGTGCGCATGGCCAACCTGGCCAGCCTGGGTAGCCACGCCATCAACGGGGTGGCCGCCCTGCACAGCGAGCTGGTCAAACAGACCATCCTCAAAGACTTCCATGAGCTGTTTCCGAACAAAATTCTCAACGTCACCAACGGCGTCACCCCCCGCCGCTGGATTGCCCTATCTAACCCCCGATTGGCCGCCCTCTACACCAAGAAACTGGGGGACGGCTGGCTGCAGGATATGGAGCAGCTGCGGCAGCTAGAGGGCTACGCCGACGACCCCGGCTTTCGCCAGTACTGGCGGCAGATCAAGCACGACATCAAGCAGGATCTGGCCACCTACATCCACACCCGCACCGGCATATCCGTCAGCCCCGACTCGCTGTTTGACGTGCAGGTGAAGCGCATTCACGAGTACAAGCGCCAGCACCTCAACGTGCTGCACATCATCACCCTCTACGAGCGGCTGAAGCAAAACCCCAGTCTAGAGATCACCCCCCGCACCTTTATCTTTGGCGGCAAGGCGGCTCCCGGCTACTACATGGCTAAGCTGATGATTAAGTTCATTACCGCCGTGGGGGATGTGGTGAATAATGACGCGGCCATCGGCGATCGCCTCAAGGTGGTCTTTTTGCCCGACTACAACGTCACCTTTGGCCAGCGGGTCTACCCCGCCGCCGACCTGTCTGAACAAATTTCCACCGCCGGTAAAGAGGCCTCGGGCACCGGCAACATGAAGTTCTCCATGAACGGCGCCCTGACGATTGGCACCCTTGACGGGGCCAACGTGGAAATCCGCGAGCTGGTGGGCGACGAAAACTTCTTTCTGTTTGGCCTGGTCACCGAGGAGGTGATGGCCCTCAAGGCCAGCGGCTACAACCCCTGGGACTACTACAACGGTAACCCTGAGCTAAAGGCCGTCATCGACCTGATCAATTCAGGCTTCTTTGCCAAGGGCGATGGCGGGCTGTTTAAACCCCTCACCGACAACCTGCTCTACAGCGATCCCTACCTGCTGCTGGCCGACTACCAGGCCTACATCGACTGCCAGGATCAAGTTGGCATAGCCTACCAGGATCAGGAGCACTGGTCGCACATGTCAATTCTCAATGCCGTGCGAATGGGCAAGTTTTCGAGCGATCGCTCCATTCGCGACTACTGCAAGCAGATCTGGCGAGTCGAGCCAGTACATATTGAGATGAAGGATTACGTCCAGGCTCAGGCCGGCCTGAACGTGTGATTTCCCACGGCCTACAGGCCCCACTGCCCACCGTTCCCCCTAGTCCTATGTCTCTTCATCTCTACCTCCTCCGCCACGGCGAAACTGAATCGAGCCAGACTGGCACCTACTGCGGCTTTTCTGACGTAAACCTGACCGCCGCGGGCAATGCCATGGCCCAGGCCTTTGCCGACAAGTATCAGCGCCTCCCTTGGCAGGCGGTCTATGCCAGCCCCCTAAAGCGCACCGTGGCGACGGCCAGCCCCTTGTGTGAGGCCACCGGCCACACCATGGAGCTGCGCGACGGGCTCAAGGAAATGTTTTTTGGTGAGTGGGAGGGCAAGACCCACGATGAGGTTCATCAACAGTACGGCGAAGACTACCTAAGCTGGCTCACCGAACCGGCCTGGAACCCGCCCACCAGCGGCGAGACGGGGGTGCAGGTGGCCAGCCGCGCTGCCCTGGTGGTGGCTGAGATCGAGGCCAAACACAGTTCGGGCAATGTGCTGATTGTGTCTCACAAGACGACGATTCGGCTGATTCTCTGCAATCTTCTGGGCATCGACAGCGGTCGGTACCGCGATCGCATCGATCTCCCCGTCGCCTCGGTCAGCCTTGTGCGCTTTGCCAAGCACGGTCCCATGTTGGCCAAGCACGGCGATCGATCCCACCTGCCAGAGGAGTTGGAGAGGAGGCCAGGGACTTAGAGGGCGGGGGATCAGGAAATCCAGGGGGCCGGGGCGAGGGTCTGGCAATTGGGCCGGTCAAATTTGAGCTTCAAATCCCTTTCTTGCGTTATTGGCTACTCTCCGAAATTTTGGATTTCCCCTTAATATCGGGTCAATTCTTTCGTTAGTGGAAATTTATAGGCGATGAAGGATAACAAAAAGCCTGTCTTTGGCATTCAGGGCTACAATCCGATCAAAACGGTGACTGAGCTGCACTCCTTTTGCCGCGATATGCAGTCCTACTACCAGATTTCCCGGGGCTCTCTGCTGGGGCAGCTCGAAACCGCCGCCGGAGAAGAGGAAATTCGACTACACCAGGAACTCCAGGATCTGACCCGTAAAATTGAGTTTTACCACGTGCTCAACAATGCCGTATCCATTGCCGATACGATGTTTCACACCCAAGAGATGATTGCTGAGTTTCGAGATATACCATGAAGATTTTGGTCCTCAATGCCGGGTCAAGCAGCCACAAAAGCTGTCTGTTTGACCTCACCCAGGGGACCGCAAACGGCCTAGCTCCTACCCCGGCCTGGCAGGCCGCCCTCGACTGGACTCACCAGCCGGGCAGTGTAGAGCTCACCGCCGTCAGCGCCGCCGGGGCATCGGTGCACCAGGTGCTGCCCATCACCGACAAAGCTGCCGGCCTAGAGGCCATGGTGAAGACGTTAGTCGAGGGGCCTACCCAGGTGCTGGACAGTCTCTCGGCCATTGACGCCGTGGGGCATCGGGTGGTGCACGGCGGGCGTGAGTATATTGACAGTAGGCGCGTGACTGAGGCGGTGAAGACGGCGATTCAAGGGCTGATTCCCCTGGCACCCGCCCATAACCCGGCCAATCTGCAGGGCATTGAGGCGATCGAGCAGCTTCTGCCCGACATTCCCCACGTGGTGGTGTTTGATACAGCCTTTCACGCCCACATGCCCGAGGCGGCCTCCACCTATGCTGGCCCCTACGCCTGGGTCGAGCAGGGCATTCGCCGCTATGGCTTCCACGGCATTAGCCACCAATACGTGGCCCAGCGGGCGGCGGCCATGGTGGGGCGAGATCTGACGGAGCTCAAGCTGCTCACCTGTCACCTGGGCAACGGGTGCTCGCTGGCTGCGGTCAAGGGGGGCATTAGCGTCGATACAACGATGGGCTTTACGCCCCTGGACGGGCTGATGATGGGTAGCCGCTCGGGCAGTGTAGACCCCGGCATTCTGATTCACCTAATTCGCCACGACGGCTATAGTGCCGACCAGTTGGACCGGCTGCTGAATAAGGACTCGGGCCTAAAGGGGCTGTCTGGTCTATCTAACGACCTACGGCTGGTGGTTGAGGCCATGGCGCAGGGCAATCCCCAGGCGCGGCTGGCCATCGATGTGTTCATTCACCGACTGTGCCGCGAGATGGGGGGAATGATCGCCAGCCTGGGGGGGCTAGATGGGGTGGTGTTTACCGCTGGCATTGGCGAAAACAGCCCCCTGGTGTGGCGGCGGGCCTGCGCGCCCTTTGAGTTTTTGGGGCTGCGGCTCAGGGATGAGCTGAGCCGCAGTGAGGTAGATCAGACTATTGCGGCGGCGGATTCGGCGGTGCAGGTGTTGGTGGTGCATACCCAGGAGGAGTGGGCGATCGCGCAGGATTGTCGGGCTGTGCTGAGCGGGTTTGAGGAGAATTAGGGAGCGGGGGAGCTAGGGGGGGGTGAGGAGGGTAGCGAAGGCGGTGTGGGCTTCGGGGCTGCCGACTACCAGCAGGCGATCGCCCTCTGCCAGCCCTATCTCTCCGGTGGGGTGGCGGTGCAGCTGCTTGTGGCGCTCGATCGCCATGATGGTGGCTCCGGTCAAGCGGCGAATATTGGCCTTAGCCAGGGTGGCACCGGCCAGGGGCGAGGTGGGCGATAGCTCGTACCAGCGCCGCTGCAGTCCCTCAATGGCGGTGTCGAGATCCACCTCACCCCAGTATTCTGACCGTTCTGGCAGAATGTCGCGGTAGCGGCGGGTGCGGTAGCGGTTGACTACCTGCTGCACCTCAAAGGTAGAATCGCCCAGGTTGAGCAGCAGGTGGGCCCCCATCTCCAGGGAGGCTTCAAACTCGGGCTGCACCACCTCCTGGGCCCCGAGCTGGTAGAGGGTATCGATCTCGGCGTTGCCGTGGGCCCGCACGGTAATATCCAGGTTGGGGGCTAGACCCAGGGCCCGGTTGAGGGTAAGACGGGTGGCCATCGGGTCGGGCAGGGCGATCGCCATGGCCATGGCCTGGGGCAGCCGCGCTTTTTCCAGCAGCAGCGGGCTAGACCCATCGCCGTAGAGATAGGCGATGCCGCGATCGCGCAGGGATTGCAGCACCGCCTCATTGTTGTCGATGACCAGAATTTTGTAGCCCTGAAAGTAGAGCATGCGCACCAGGGTGTGGCCCACCCGACCGCAGCCCACCACCACGACGTGGCCCACTAGGTCTTCCTCGGCCCCCACCAGGCGGGGGGCCTGACTCAGGCGCAGGGCATTGTTGACCCAGGGCAGGCGCTCTAGGGCCGTCAAAATATAGGGCGTGGCCCGCAGCAGAAAAGGGGTGAGCAGCAGCGTCGCTGCCGTGGTGCCCACGGTGAGCCCGTACAGGCGGGGGGAAAACAGCCCCTGCTGCTGGGCCACCCCCGCCAGCACAAAGGAAAACTCCCCAATTTGGTTAATCCCCAACCCCACGGTCAGGGCCGTTTTGAGGGAATAGCCAAACAGGGTGACCACCCCGGCGGCAATCACCGCCTTGCCCACCATGGCGACAGACACCAGCCCCAGCAGCACCCAGCTGTTGGCCAGCAAAAAGGCCGGGTCGATCAAAATGCCAATGGAGGCAAAAAACAGCGTGGCAAATACATCGCGCATGGGCAGCATGCGATCGAGGGCGTGGTCGGCGTACTCCACATTGGAAATCATCAGCCCGGCCACAAAGGCGCCCATCTCAATGCCCAGCCCCAGGGCCGAGGTGAGCAGGGCAATGCCCAGGCAGAGCACCAAAATGCCCAGCAAAAACAGCTCCTGGGAGCCGCTGCGGGCCAGTAGCCGTACCACCGGGGGCACCATCCATTTGCCCACCAGAATCGCCCCCGCCAAAAACAGCAGCGCCTTGACCACCGCCGCCGTCAGGGCCACCCCAATCACCGCCGTGGGTTCGGTGAGGGCGGGCAAAATCGCCAGCATTAGACCCACGCCTAAATCCTGGGCAATCAGGATGGCGAGCATGATCTGCCCGTGGTTGGTCTGCATTTCGTTGCGTTCGATCAGGCTTTTGAGCACCACCGCTGTAGAGGACAGCGACAGCACCGCCCCTAGAAAAATAGCCGTGGGAATGGTGTCGACCCAGCCGGTCAGGTAGGCCAGGCCACCCCCCAGCAAAATGGTGAGAATGATCTGGAGCGACCCGCCCCCCAGGGCGATCGCCCGCACCTGCAGCAGGTCTTTGAGGGAAAACTCGATGCCTAGCGCAAACAGCAGCAGTGCCACGCCCATGTTGGCCAACACCTCAATATCCCCTTCCAGGGTGATCAGCCCAAACCCGGCCGGGCCGATTAGCATGCCCCCTAGCAGATAGCCCAGCAGCACCGGCTGCCGGAAACGAGTGGCCAGGTACCCACCCAGGGTGGCGGCCCCGAGCACCGTCACCATTTCAACAATCAGCGTCAACTCTTCAGCCATTGCGGTTGTCTATCAGAAGGGGCGCTTGGGGAGCCGGCCAGGGGCGATCGGCTACACCTGAAAAGGAGTTGCCCGGGGGATGTTGCCGCTATGATTTGAGCCTACAGATGGCGTAGAGCCATCGCTTAGAGGATCACGGGAAATGTCCTAACCGATCTGGCGATGGCTCTACCTGAGGGTAGAGACTACTCTGCCCCGTGCTCTGCGGGGCAGCGGGGCACAGGGCGATCGCAGGGGGCGACGGGGTTAGGGTTAACTAGCGCCGCCCCCTAGGGTGGGGCTAAATTTGATCCCACATCACCTTGAGGCCGTCGGGCAGGGTGCTGGAGATCTCCGCAATCTGGGCTTCAGATAGCTCCTCTCGGGCGGTGGAGAAGACCGCGCTCACCACCGCCTCTGCCGATACGCCTTTGGGTACACCCCCCTCTTGCTTGATGCGGCGCAAAAAGGTTTCGGTGTCGATGTTGAGGGGAGGCCGCAGGCGGCTCAGCATCCGCACCCAATCGAATTTAATTTTGAAAATTCCTAGGGCCGGTATAGCCGGAGAGCTGGGCCAGTCCCTCTAGGGTTTGGGTCCCGGATAGGCGTTTGCCGTCGATTTCCCAGGTGGGGTAGCCGCCTACATCGGCGGCCTGGCACTCGGCGGTTTGCTGCTGGCCTTCGGGGGTCGAGCACTCTACGTAGGGCATGACCTGGCTGGCCGCCTGGCCAAACAGCTGCTTTTGGTCGTGGCAGTGGGGGCACCACCAGGCACCATAGAAAATCGCGCCGGTATCTCTCAAATGCTGGGCCAGGGCCATTTCAGCGGGGCCAGACTGGGTGGTGATGGCGGGCCCGAGCTGATCGCCCGATCCATCGGCAGCGGTGGGATTGTTGACATTGGCGTAGACCCCCAGGGTGCCCACCACCACCAGAAAGGCTGTAATGACGCCAATAAAGAAGGGTTGAGAGAGATCGGGCCAGCGCTGGCCGAGCAGGGCAAGGAGAAACAGGCTGGTGGAGAGCAGCGCTGACCCAACGCAGTAGAGGCAGACGGCCTTGATCTCTGCGGTGAGCAGATACATCAGGTAGCCGCTAAAGATCATCATGGCGGTGCCGCCAATCAGAAGGAGGGGTTGGGTTAAGCCGGTGAGTTTTTCTCTGAGGTCTTTTTTATCGGCCCCACGGACGAGTAGCGGGGCGATCGCCAGCCCGACCATGGCCACATAGGCCAGGAACCCAAAGAGGGCTAGGGGCTGGCCAAACACCGTGGCGTAGGGACTAGAGAGCACGATGTCGCAGCCCCTGGTGGGGCAGGCGGTGGCGCTGCCGGTGAGCTTGTTGATGGTTAAGTAGGCGGTGACAACGGCACCGATCGCCGCTAACCCCGCCATGAGGGGCCGGGCATGGCGATGAACCCAAGAGGTGGACTGTTTACGCGGCATGGCTATAGTGTTCTCCAATCAAGAGGTTGCTGGGGCCGACCCGACCAGGGCCATGCCCACGGGGTGGCTTGTCGTGACTAGGCCTTACCCCATGGTAGCGAGGGTGGCTTGGCCTACCGCTGCGATCCCGGTACCGAGTATACCCACTCAGCCTAAATCCTGGGGAGACGGAACAGCAGATCCCCTTTCATCGAGGGTTCCGAATAATTCGCCCCGCATTTAGGATCGCCAGCAGGGCCACGCCCACATCGGCAAACACCGCCTCCCAGAGGGTGGCCAGGCCGATCGCCCCCAGGACGATAAAGAGACTCTTGATAGCCATGGCGAGAAAGATGTTCTGCCAGACAATGCGACGGGTTTTTTGGGCAATTTGAATGGCTTCGGCCACCTTCGAGGGCGCATCGGTCATGATCACCACGTCGGCGGTTTCGATCGCCGCATCTGAGCCCAGCCCCCCCATGGCAATGCCCACGTCGGCCCTGGCCAGGGCTGGGGCATCGTTGATGCCATCGCCGACAAAGGCCACCTTGCTCTGGGTCTGACGGGCCTGCCGCAAAAACTCCTCCAGGGCATCTACTTTATGTTCGGGCAACAGCTCGGCCCGATATTGGTCGAGGCCGAGCTGCTGGGCGATGTTGTCGGCCACCGCCTGGCTGTCGCCGGTCAGCATGGCGGTGGCAATGCCCTGGGCATGAAGGGCAGCAATGGCGGCGATCGCGTCTGCTTTGAGCTCGTCGGCGACCAGAATGCGACCGCTGTATTCCCCATCCACCGCCAGGTGGGCCACGGTGCCCTCGACCACGCAGACATCGTGGGGAATCTCTTCCCGATGCAAGAGACGGTCATTGCCCGCCAGAACAGCGCGGCCATTTACCCGGGCGCGAATGCCGTGGCCGGCAATTTCTTCGTAGTCGTGAACGCCAGAGCTATCGACGGTCTGTCCGTAGGCCTGGCGAATTGACTGGGCCACCGGATGGTTGGACTGGGACTCGACCTGGGCGGCCAGTTCCAGCAGTTGATCTCGGTTCAGGCCGTTGTGGGTGACCACCTGGGTGACCCGAAAATTGCCCTGGGTGAGGGTGCCGGTCTTGTCGAAAACCACCGTCTTCACCTGGGCCAGGGTGTCTAGGTAGGTCGAGCCCTTGACCAAAATGCCACGCTTGGCCGCGCCCCCGACCCCGCCAAAGTAGCCCAGGGGAATGCTAATCACCAATCCGCAGGGGCAAGAAATCACCAGCAGCACCAGGGCCCGATACACCCACTGGGCCGGGCTGGCCCCCGGGACTAGGAGAGGGGGCAAAATGGCCACCGCCAGGGAGAGAACCACCACCACCGGGGTGTAGTAGCGGGCAAAGCGGGTAATAAATTTCTCGGTGTCGGCTTTTTTGCTGCTGGCGTTTTCCACCAGCTCTAAAATTCTGGCGATGGACGACTCGCCGAAGGGTTTGCTCACCCGCACCGTCAGCAGCCCCGCCTGGTTGATCATGCCGGCCAGCAGGGTTTCGCCGGGGCCGACGGCGCGGGGCACCGATTCGCCGGTGAGGGCCGAGGTATCTACCAGGGAGCTACCGGTCAAAATTTCCCCATCCAGGGGCACCTTCTCGCCGGGCCGCACCACAATCACCTCCCCCACGGCGACAGTCTCGGGGGCCACCGTTTGAATGCCGCCGTCAATGCTGAGGTTGGCGGTGTCGGGCCGCACCTCCAGCAGGGCCTTGATCGAGCGGCGCGATCGCCCCACCGAATAGCCCTGAAACAGCTCCCCCACCTGGAAGAACAGCATTACGGCAACGGCTTCGGGAATCTCGTGGATGGCGATCGCCCCCAGGGTGGCGATTGTCATCAGAAAGTTTTCGTCAAAGATGCGCCCCCGCAGAATGTTGCGCCCCGCCGTGGTCAACACCGTCCAGCCGCTGATCAGGTAGGCGGGCATCAGCACCGCGTATTCGGCGATCGCGTAGGGGGTACGGTGCAGCGCTTCATGAAAAATGAGGCCGACCAGGAAGAGGGGGGCGGCGATGGCGATGGGTGTCAGTTCTTGCCGCAGGTCAAAGTCTGCTCGATCGTGGCTGTGGCCGTGGTCAGACCCACAGCAGCCGCCCTGAGCCTCACGATCGGACAGCGGCGACCGGGACGGCCCATGGCTACCGCAACCGTTATGGGAATGAGAGTCTGCCATCGGGGTACCCGGCGAGTATTTGCTGAACATCTGAAGGGTTATTCAGATGATAGCCGATGGGGCGACTCACAGTATGCGCGGGCAGTGCCTAGGCCGAGTCACCTCTCCCCCAGCCTCCCAGACAGGGCTCCCCCCAGGACTTAGGGATCTGCGGGTTAATGGTGTACCAGGTAGCCAGGTTTCGACTTCGCTCAACCTTCAGCGATCGAGGACTGAGCGAAGTCGTTCGCTGGCGTCTCCCGCAGGGAGAAAGTCCGATCAGCTGGTACCTTATTTTCCTGCGAGTCCCTTACTCCTCTAGATGGGCGGCCACTTCTCGGTAGAGGGCCATGATGTGGTCGTCGGCCAGGCTGTAGTAGACATTGCGGCCCTGGCGGCGATATTTGACTAGGCGGTGCGATCGCAGCACCCGCAGCTGGTGCGATACCGCCGACTCGCCCATCTTCACCGTGGCGGCTAGGTCGCACACGCAGAGCTCTTGCTGGGCCAGGGCCGACAGCAATTTGAGCCGGTGGGGGTCGGCGAGGGCGCTAAAAAACTCCGCCATGCGCTGGGCCTTTTCCGTGGCTAGCACCTGCCGCTGCACCTGGCGTACGCTGTCCAAATGCACCAGCGAGGCGGCACAGCTAGGGGCATCGGCGGCTGGTATGGACGGTTGCTCTGGGGAACTAGAAGGGGCCATCGGTCAGGTGTTCCGGCTTTTTCCCTATGATACTGAGCGTGATACTGGACGGCATAACCCCTTGAACAACTGTTCAGAGGTTGGCGGGTTAAGGGATCTGCGGGTTAATGGTGTAACCGGTGGCCAGGTTTTCTCCCGTAGGGAGACGCAAAGCGTTCGCGATAGCGTTGCGGAGCAAAACGACTTCGCTCAACCTTCAGTGATCGAGGACTGAGCGAAGTCGAAGTCCGATCAGCGGGTACTTTATTTTCCTGCGAGTCCCTAAGCACTATGGGGTGGGGCCGGTCTCCTGCTGCACCTGCTGGATGAAGTCCTGGGTTTGCTGATAGTTCTGCGGGTCGCCCTGGGCCTGGAACAAATCGGCCGCCTGACGCAGATCGGCTAGGGCAGCCTGGGGGTCACCGAGCTGGTACTGTAGAATGCCTCGATTGCCGAAGGCCTCGGCCAAGTCAGGATTGAGACCAATCGCGGTGGTGAAGTCCAGGAGGGCGGCTTCGGCATCGCCCAGCCCGGTGTAGACTTTGCCTCGGTTGTAGTGGGCGTCGGCGTTGTCGGGGGCCAGGGCAATAGCGGTATCTAGGTCGCTGAGGGCCTGGGGTAGGTTGCCGGTAGCGGCGAAGATAATGCCCCGATCCAGGTAGGGCCGCACAAAGTCAGGGTCCAGTTCAATGGCCAGGGATAAATCGGCGATCGCCGCCTCGGCATTGAACAGGTGGGCGTAGGCCTCCCCCCGGTTGTACAAAGTGACGGGATGATTGGGGCGAATCTGCAGCGCGGTGGAAAAGTCCGCAATGGCGAGTTCATACTCCCCTAGGTCGTGGTAGGCAATGCCGCGATGGAAATAGATACTGGCGTTGTCAGCATCGGCCTCTATGGCCTGGCTGTAGGTGGCGATCGCCGCCTCTAGCTGCCCCTGCTCCGCCTGCTGTCGGCCCTGATCCAGCAGGCTGGGGATGGCCGCTGATTCCACCGCTAGGGCGGGCTGCCTCCCTAGAACCATGGTTCCAGGGCCGACCAAAACTGCCATCCCGAGCGCCGCCGCTAAAATTCTTGGGGTCTGCATAGCGTCTCTCCTAACCGTGCTACTGGCCTAACCGTGCTACTGGCCTAACCGTACTACTGAGCTCTGGGTCTCAGCTACCAGTCTGTAGGGTAAGCCCTCGGCAGGACTGTACAGGTGGACCCTGTGACGCTTTAGAAGCTGAGCCAACCGCAAAATGAGGATTGCCATCCTCCTCTGCTAGTAGGTCGCTTAGGGATCTGCAAACAAATAAAGTCCTGGCGTCATTCCCGTGAAGGCGGGAATCCATGGTGGATTAACTTGTGTAGCCGGTATCTTATTTCAGCGCGAATCCTTTGGCCTTCAGGTCGCTTTCTCAGGCCGCGCGGGGGGAGCAGGTCTGGGGTGGGTTAATCGTTTTCTCAGCGGCCCGAGACCCCCTAATCAACCCAGAGGTGAATTTTTTTATAGTACTTTAGTAATATCTTGGTTGCTAAAGTACTGTTGTCTAAGTCCTTCCCTATGGCCACCGTCAATCCCCTGCTTGCCCTCGACTACCTGCCCGCCTTCGAGTCCTTGGGGGAAGATTATTACGATGTGGTGGCCGCCGCCGAATTTCCCCAGCAGATCCTGCGTTTTCGCAACGACGATATTGTCCAGCGGCTGGGGCTAGACCCGGCCGCCGTTAGCGATCAAGACTTTCTGGCGGCCTTTGGCAAGTTTCAGGGGCGCGAACCCTTTTTAGCCCTGCGCTACCACGGCTACCAATTTGGTGAATACAACCCCTTTCTAGGCGATGGGCGGGGGTTTCTCTACGGCCAGGTGCGGGGCCTCGACGGCACCCTCTACGACTTTGGCACCAAGGGCTCTGGCACCACCCCCTACTCCCGTGGCGGTGACGGCATGCTGACCCTCAAGGGCGGGGTTCGCGAGGTGCTGGCGGCCGAGGCCCTCCACGCCCTGGGGGTGACCACCTCCCGCGCCCTCAGCCTGGTAGAGACGGGAGAATCCCTCTGGCGCGGTGACGAGCCTTCCCCCACGCGATCCTCGGTATTGGTTCGCTTTAGCAAATCACACATTCGCTTTGGCACCTTTGAGCGGCTGGAATACCACCAGCGCCCAGACCTGACCGCCAAGCTGCTGGAGCATGTCATCGACCTCTACTACCCCGAGTCGCGTCTATTTACCGATGCCCAGGAGCGGTATTTGCACTTCTATGGAGAATTGTGCGATCGCATCGCCGCCCTGGCTGCCCAGTGGATGTCCGTCGGCTTTTGCCACGCCGTGCTCAACACCGACAACATGTCGATCACCGGCGAAAGTTTTGACTACGGCCCCTACGCCTTTATCGATCGCTACGACCCCCGCTTTACCGCCGCCTACTTCGACTATGCCGGGCGCTACAGCTACGGCAACCAGCCGATCATCTGCCAGATGAACCTCAAGGCGCTGCAAAAGCCCCTCAAGTTAGTGATGCCCAACGCCGACCTTGACGCGGTCCTCGCCCCTTTCAAGGATCGCTACGCCGCCTACTACCAGCAGCGCCTGCTGCGCAAACTGGGCTTTGAGCAGCTTGACGCTGACCTCGCTACCGCCCTGGTCAGTCAGACCCTCGACCTACTGGGGGCGGTTGAGGTGGGCTACCACGACTTTTTCCTCGCCCTCACCCAGCAGTTTTCCCCCGACTGGCGCGGGGAGGCCGACCAGATCTTTAGCACCACCCTACAGGCCTCGGACCCGGCGGCGGCGGCCCAGCTGCAGCCCTGGCGGGCGATCTACCACCGCTGTCTCCAGAGCCTGGGGCCAGCATCCATGGGGGCGATCGCGGCCTGCCTCAGGCGCTCGAACCCCGCAACCGTTCTGCTTCGACCCCAGATTGAGGCAATCTGGGAGCCGATCGTCGCTGACGATAACTGGGAACCGTTCTACACCCTGCTCAATAAACTTCAATCCCCCTTCTGGCCAGATTGACCTGTCGTTTCCCTCTATAGTGGATACCCTAGAGGAATCGTCAGGGCAGGCAGGACTGGTCCGGTCTATCCCCTGGGAGAGCCCAGCTTCAGCGCAGTCAGTCAACCCGCAGCCGTTGGGCCAAGGCCCTACCTCCCCATCCTCTCGGCAAATTCAGCCCATAGCTCGCGATCGCAGCCCCAGCTTGGCCCCACCTCTATCGTCTTCTAGCCCCCTTAAACCCATGGCCGACGACTCTACTCCCGCTAGCACCCCGGTTCCCGCTTCGGCGTCCAAAATTTTGCAGTGCTTCAGCGGGGCCTTCGTGGCGGGGACCATCGCCATGCTCGCCTACCGCATGATGCTCTCCATTGCCGCTAACTTTGCGGCCCACCCGATCGTGACAGACAATCAAGCGACGGCCAACATCTCGGCGGCGGTGCGAACCCTGGTGGTCGGTATGGCCGCCCTCGGCACGGGGATTTTTGGCCTGGCGGGTCTGGGCCTGTTTCTGCTAGGCATTCAGCTGCTGGTGCAGCGGCTCACCGGGCGATCTACTACCCAGCCGGA
>JBGSNT010000122.1:0-5415 GCA_041739575.1 Nodosilinea sp.
CTAGAGTCGCTGCGGCAACAGTAGGGTGCGTTCCCGGCCTCTATCCATCCATGCAAATCTACACTTCATCCTGCAAGGGCCGTAACGCACCGCAGCTTTGCGGCAGGCAATCTGCCCTAAACCATCGGCACAATAAAAAAGCCGGGCTATTATACAAAGTATAATCTCGGGCCAAGCGAATGGATATTCAGCTCAAAAAGTGGGGCAACAGCCTCGGCTTACGCATTCCCCATCGGCTAGCGGCTAGCTTTGGCTGGGATGAAAACTCTACCGTTGAGATGCTAGAGGTCGATGGGGCGCTGATGATTCGCAAAAAGGCAGCGGCCCTAACCCTGGATGAGCTGCTGGCGAGTATTCCGGTCGATTTTTGCTATCCCGAAGATGTGGGCGACTTTGTCGATAGTCAGCCAATCGGGCAAGAACTGCTGTAGCGCAGGGGAGCTGCGATGCAACTTCGCCGTGGTGAGGTCATACGCGTGAATCTAAACCCCACCCAGGGCAGGGAACAAATGGGGGAGGGCCGCCCCTGTTTGGTCTTGAGCCAGACGGCGTTTAACGCCTCTAGGGGTGGCATTGTGATTGTTGCCCCCATCACCAACACAGTAAAGCCAGAGATTAAGACGTTGATTTCCATCCCGGCAGGGTTTAAGGTGAGCGGCTCTGTGATTGCCGAACAGGTGCGTACGCTAGATTTGAGCCAGCGCTGGTGGCGCAGCACGGGCGACTGCTTGCCGCCCTCGATCGCGGATCAGGTGGTGGCAACCCTCAAGCTGATCATTGGAGGGGAGGGGTAGGGTTGCCCCATGCCGCTAGTGCAGCCCCCACGACACCCACCGAGAGCTGGCTTCCAGGGTGTCGCTGTTGCGACAATGCTTAATTCGAGCGAGGTTAGCAGCGTCCAGATCAGCCTCCTCCAGGTCGGTGTTTTCGACCCAGGCGCTCAGTAGATTGGCGTGGGTAAGGTTGGCCCCGCTGAGAGCCACATCGCACAAAATGCCCCCGCGCAGGTCGGCCTGATCTAAATCGGCGCTGCGTAGGTCGCCATGGCTCAGGTCGGCCCCCACCAGGCTAGCTCGACCCAGATCTGCGCCAATCAGGTTGATGTGCTTGAGATTGGCTCCGCTCAGGTCGGCCCCGGTGAGGTCGGCATCGGTTAGGTTAGCCCGCTCTAGGTTGGCCCGCGACAGGTCGGCATCGCTGAGGTCAGCCTGGGAGAGATCGGCCTCACTGAGGTCTATGCCGCTCAGGGTTGCCCCTCGCAGGTCAACCCCATGGAGACGCACCCCCGAAAAGTTGCGATCGCCCCGGTTATACTCGTGCAAAAACTGTTGAATATCCATTGAAGACAGCCTCCACAACTCAGCTCAAACAGCCTCAGCTCTAGCAGCCATAGCGGGTAGGTACTTGGGGATGAAGCGTTAGACATTCCCCTGGGTTAGCCTTCTTTGGTGGGGGAAGCGTTGCCCGCTGGCCTTTGCTTTGGATTATATCCATTGTCCCTTAATGCTCAGGCTTTCAGCGGGTTGATTCATACAATGCAACCCTGGCTAGGACAACCGACTCGACAAAACCGCCGGGCTTGCACCCAAGCGATGCCCAACGTGCTATAAATGTTAAGGAATTATAAGCATTCTTATGGGCCAATCTTTGCCCCATTAAGCTATTTGCGGCGGTTATCAGAGTTGTTGAAGTAGTTCAGTTGGCTGATATCTCGATTTTGCAATCAAGCTTTGGCTCTGTTCGGCTTCCTTCGGGGTGGACAGATTTTTTTTGGGCAAAATAGTCCAGCTCTGATGTGCGCACGTTAACTTCTGTGGAGAGACTATTCCTTGACTGCAATTTTTGAGCCTTCCGCCAGAGTCGCGGATGAAACTGCCTACGACAACCTGACCCTAAAGCAGGTGATTCAAACTATTCCTAAAGCTTATTTTCAAAAAGATCCTCGCAAAGCGTGGACTGCGGTAGCGCTGAGTGTAGGCGCTGTAGCCCTAGGTTATGTTGCGATCGCCCTTTCGCCCTGGTTTCTGCTGCCAATTACCTGGTTTTTGACCGGCACCGCGCTAACCGGCTTTTTTGTGATCGGCCACGACTGTGGTCACCGGTCCTTCGCCAATCGCCGCTGGGTCAACAACTGGCTGGGCCACATTATGTTTCTGCCGCTGATTTACCCCTTCCACAGCTGGCGGCTGCTCCACGATATTCACCACCGCCATACCAACAATATGGAGATCGACAACGCCTGGGCACCCTGGAGTAAGGAAGAGTACACCGGAGCCGGTGGCTTTTTACAGATGGTTTACCAGGGTATGCGGGGCAAGCTGTGGTGGCTGGCGTCGGTGGCCCACTGGGGAGCGCTGCACTTTGACCTGCGCAACTTTGAACCCCGCGATCGCGCCAAGGTCAAGCGTTCTATTGCCGCTGTGGTGGTTTTCTCGGCGGTGTTTTTCCCTACGCTGCTCTACTTTGCTGGCCCCTGGGGCGTGGTGAAATACTGGCTGATGCCCTGGCTGGGCTACCACTTCTGGATGAGCACCTTTACCCTGGTGCACCACACTATTCCTGAGATTCAGTTTCACTACGGCGACACCTGGAACGAGGCCGAATCCCAGCTCTCGGGCACCCTGCACTGTGACTACCCCAAGTGGGTCGAGGTGCTGTGCCACGACATTAACGTCCATGTTCCCCACCATGTCTCAGTGGGTATTCCGTCCTACAACCTGCGGCCTGCCTACGCGGCGCTGAAGGAAAACTGGGCTCCGCTGATGAAGGAAACCAAGTTCTCCTGGGATCTGATGCAGACCATTACCGAACGCTGTCATATCTATCACCCTGAGCGGGCTTACCAGACCTTTCGAGATTTAGATCGGTAGCCAACGGCTCAGAGTTGCCCGGTGAAGGGCACGTTAACGGCTTTGAACCGGCCCAGGAATACTGGGCCGGTTTTGTTTTGCTCAGGGACAATTGGTAAACTGCGACACCCCGATTCTCTAAGGGAGGATCGCGATCGCCACAATCATCAGTAGGATTAGGAGTCTTGCCTCGCTGGGCTCTGAGTCCTTCCCCTCCGCCGCTGCCTCCATACCCTATGCCTTTGCCGTCTCGACCGCTGAAAACGTTGATAACCACCGCCGCCGTGGTGTTAGCCGGGCTGGCCGCTAGTCCAGGAGCGCAGGCGCAGCAGTTTGATCAGCAGCCCATCGCCCCCAACCTAGCGGTGGCAATCGCCAGCCCGGTCCGGGAGGGGGCGCTCTACAATCTGATGATTTTGACCCAGGTGCCCAATCAACGCCAGTGCTGGCAGGAGCAGGGACAGGACAGTGGACCGGTGGTGGTCGACCCGCTGCTGCTGAACTTTGACTTTACCGGGGCCTGCGATCGCAGCACCGACGGCAACGGCTACTCGGTGCGGGTCAACGGCCAAGACCTGGGGGTGCAGTACCGGCTAGAGATTTCGCCCCGTCAGAACGATCTGGTGTTGTTTGCCCGCCCCACCCGCGATCGCACCGCTCCACCGATTGAAATTGGCCGCACCAACGGCCGCGCCAACGGCTTTCTCAAAATCCAGCTCAACCCCGGTTGGCAGATGGCTCGCCGCACCTACAATGGCCAGCCCGTAGGCCACATCTATCTCACCCACGACGCCCCGCTCGATATTCGCTTTGCCGCAGGGACTGCCCCGTCCCTGGCCCAGGCCCCGCCCGCCCCCGCTCGGCCTAGCGTCCCGATCGCCCAAACCCAACCCCTGCCAACGCCGCCGCCGCCCAGCGGCACTACAGCCACAGGCAACCACTTTCGCGTGGTGGTGCCCATCACGAGCGGCGACACCCTGCAGCAGGTGCGCGCCGTTGAACCCGAAGCCTTTCGCACCACTGTGGAGGGGCAGGCGGTGGTGCAGGTGGGGCTGTTTCGCGATCGCCAACGGGCCGACGAGATCTACAACGCTCTGGTCGCGGCCAGCCTGCCCGCCAAGATTCTCAGCGCCTCGGCACCGGCGGTGGCCTCTACCCCGGCCATCCCCTCCATTCCCCAGGGGGCGGTGGTGGTGGTGATTGACCCCGGCCACGGCGGTCGCGACCCCGGTGCGGTGGGCATCGGCGGTCTGCAGGAAAAGCAGATCAACACCGCCATCTCTAACCGGGTACAGCAGCAGCTCCAGGCAGCGGGCATTACGGTGCTGATGACCCGCAGTAATGATGTCTTTGTCGATCTCGACGCCCGCGCCCAGTACGCCAACCGGGCCGGGGCCGACCTGTTTGTCAGCATCCACGCCAACGCTATCAGTATGGATCGCCCCGAAATCAACGGTCTGGAGACCTACTACTTCTCCAGCGGCGAGCGATTGGCCCGCAGCATCCACGCCAGCGTGCTACGGAATACGGATATGAGCGATCGCGGTGTGCGCACGGCCCGTTTCTACGTGCTGCGCTACACCACCATGCCCTCGGTGCTGGTGGAAACGGGGTTCGTCACCGGGGCCACCGACGCCGCCCGCTTCCGCAACCCCACCGCAGTAAACCAGATCGCCGACGGCATCGCTAGGGGGATTTTGAACTACCTGGGCCGATGATGGAGGGTAAAACCATGGGGGTCGGAAATGGATGAGCGCGACCCCTTCGGCTATGGCCATGCCCCGGCTGAAGACCGGTGCTATGACCTCACATCCAGCTAGCCCTAGAAAGGCACGTCTTTATCTGGGTGGGAGGGCTGATTAGCCGCCGCTTTGGAAGGCTTCAGGGGCTCACTCCCCAGCGGCCCATCCTCATCCATATCTACCACCTGGCCATTGAAAAATTGGGCAAAGTTCTTGACAGCGCGATCGAAGTCGCTGGCAATGGCTGGCAGCGGGGCTGGGGCTGGATCAGCAGGCAGTGCGACTGAAGTAGATGCCGCAGCTGGGGGGGTGACCGGCGGCGAGGTAACTGGTGCGGAATTCGCCGGAGGTGGGGCCTGGGGCGGGGCAGCCGGTGATGGCTCTGAAGCGTAGGTTAGCGGTGGCGCCCCTGGATCAATTGGTTGGCCCTGTCCAGCAGCCTGGGAGATATTGGGGGCTGGTGACTCAGGCTTTGGGTCGGGCAGCACCTCCAGGGAAACCTGCACGTGCTGTCCCAAAACCTTTTGAAAGGCCGCCTCGACATTTTCAACGCGGCCCTGGGCCATCTTAAACAGTGGCCTAGAACTAATTCCCACACGGGCGACCACGCCGTCGTAGAAGAGCAGGCTGCCCTGCTGCTGCATCAGGGCACGGGTGCCCAGGGGCTCTAGCACGGCAATGATCCGGATCCAGAGGTCGGCAAAGGTTTCATCGGGAACCGGCGCGGGGGCGATCGCATCCTCGGGCGGCGGCGGCGGCGGCGGCGGTGACGGCGCAGCGGCGGCTATTGGATCGGGGTCGGCCCCGTTGGTTGAGGCCGCCGG
>JBGSNT010000134.1:0-22214 GCA_041739575.1 Nodosilinea sp.
AGGGTGTGTCCAATCCCACAGGCCCACCGTAGGGAGAGCTTGCAGACCGTAGGTTAGGGGCCTGCAATCGCTGAAACCCTGATGCAGAAACAATTCCATAGCCCTAGACGGTTGCCTAAGATAGGCCTACCGTGCTAGATAGTGGACACAGTTTGGACATACCCCATCGCATTAGGACGCACCTTTCAGTGACCATAGAAACCGCTGAAACCCTGATGAGGTAAGGGAAGCCGATGGCGGGATTTGAACCCGCGACCGCTCGATTACGAATCGGGCGGTCATATTTTTGAAAGCCTTATAAAGAAGCAGTTTTGGCACCTAGATAAATTTGTGAATCAGCTTTTATCTCAATCCTTATCTCAATAATGTGCCAAAGTCCAGGCTTTTGGGCATGTTTGGGCATTTTTGGACATCTTTGGAGCGGTAGACAGTTCGTCTGCAAGCCGAACTATCGATCGCATTTATGCCACCTCATTCAACATCGTGGCGGCCCACGGCTACTTCGTTCGGTTGAGTTTCCAACACACCAACTTCAACAACAGCCGCAGCCTGCAATTCTTCCTGGATGCCTAGCGTGATAATGGTCTCAGGCCAGAGCGTGCTTTAGGACAATTCTGGAAACGAAAATACCCGAGAATTTTGATTCCGCTCAAGGGCGCAGGCCCTGCGCCCCTACCTGGGGGTATCTTCTTTCTCGGAAACTGCCTTAACAGTCGGGCGAAATCTGATTCCTTCATAGGAAGAATAAAGGTTTCAGGGGGCTTTAAAACAGACCCTAGTCTTGACTAATTGCCCCATTGCTTAACAAAAAGCGCTCCCAGTCAGGGAGCGCTTTTTGTCGCGGCGATGCCCTAGCCGCTAGGGTATGGGTGAGCCAGCGCCTTAGCTGAGCTTGACCTGTAGGCAGCCCCAGGGCGGCACGGCCACCGCAGTACCACCAATGTGGTAAGTCTCCTGGGTTGATTTGTAGTTGTAGACCAGCATCGAGCCATCGGCCATGGGCATGTAAAACGGGTTCAAATCGGGGCTGGCCAGGCAGTCGGCCTTCGCTGCCCCCAGGCGCTCTAGGCTGCAAATAAAGGCATAGGCCGCCGCATAGGAATGGTCTTCGGGCTGCTTCAGACCGCCCGTGCTGGGCGCGGTGTTGTACCAGGTGCTAAACGGCTGATTGGGGTCGGCCTGGGCCAGCAGGTTGGCCTTGGCCTTGGCCGGGTCAAGCAACGCCTGGAAGCACAGCAGCGTAGACAGGTAGCACTTCACCTGGGCTCCGCAGTAGGGGCCGCCGGCTTTCATCACGGTGTCCCAGGCGACCTTAAGCTGGGGGGTAAACAGGGTCAGCCGCAGGGTGCCCGCCGTCACGGGCAGGGTTTCAATCGCCACCACATCGCTATTGCGGGAGCTACAGCCGTGGTCGAGGTCTGGCCCGCCGCCGGAGAAAAAGGTGTCGTGGCGGTTGCCCGCGCCGGTGATCTGGGCCGCGATGGGGAAGGGCTGGTCGGCGGTGGTAGAGGGCAGCACGTCGCCATCGACGTTGAACCAGTAGAGCGGCACCGCCTGGGCATAGAGCGATCGCAGCAAAATGCCCAAATCGCGAATCTCCGGCTGCTGGGTGACGGTGCCCCACTCGATGCAGGCATTGGCAAAGTTCACCGCCTCCGACGACGACTCTTCGTCGTTGCCGTCGCCGCCGTTGCCGTGGCCGTTGGCGTACATGTGGCCCTCCACCGGGTTGAGGTACTTGCAGCGCACAAAGGATAGCCCTAGCAGGTCGGCCTCGCCGGGTTTGCGCCAGTCCATCACATCGCGAATCAGCAGATTGACAATGCCGCCCCAGCCGGTCTCCACATCCCACCAGGGCTTTTGAGTATCGGGGTCGAGGGTGGTGTCGAGCTGGGCCACCAGGGCCGCCGCCTTGATTAAATAGCCCCAGCCAAAGTGGTGGTCCGAGAGGTTTTCGGTAGAGCCGTACCAGGAATAGTTGCCCAGCAGCGCATTCCATTTGGGGTGGTAGGCAATGAACTTGTTGATTTTGCCTTCAAAGTGCACTGGCCCCAGGGTGAGTTCCCAACCGGCCCAAACCGGGTTGCTGACATCGGGGGGCAGCTGGGGTGGGTCGATGGTGCACATGGCGGGGAAGGTTTGGCAGTTGGCCCCGCAGTCGATCACCACCATGATGTCGTAGGTGTCGGGGGCAAGGCGGTTGGGGGCCACGGTGGAGGTGCCATTGTAGGGAATCGACCCGATGCGCCAGGGGGTGTCGGCCTTGTCCAGGGCGCTCCAGGCCCCCAGGCCGTAACTGCTGCTGGTGTGCAGGTTGAGGCTGCCCTTGGGAGAATCTGTCGTCCAGATACATTGCTTCCAGGCGCTGAGATCCTTGGGGTCGGCCTTGGCCGCCTTGGAGGCCACAAAGACAAACAGCACCACGTTCTGGGTCTGGGTTGGGCTGGTCTGCTTCCACGCAAAGTGCAGCAGCGTGTCTACCGAAGGGCCGGTGTGGGTCAGGGCGTTGACCGTAAAATCGAGCCCGCGCATCACCAGGTAGGGGTTTACCCCCGTCTGGTGGGCGTCGATCAAATCCTGCTGGGTGACGGTCCAGTAGGGGCCGGTTTGCAGATCGCTGCGTAGGGGGTCGCCGTTGGGGTTGCACTGCGAGTTACCGGGGCAGGGAAACATCAGCGGCAGGGTTTCCCCAGCGGGCAGCGGGGTGGGCTTAAACCCAGAGACATCCCCGGCGGGCGGGTTGAAGTAGTGCCACTGGTAGGCCAAATCTGGCGGGCGGGTGGCGGAGAAAAAGGTCTCTAAATCGGCCTTGAGAAAGTCAACGATCAGCTGGATGGCGTCGACTTTGGCCACTGGCTGGCCGGTGTTGCGCCAGTTGGGGATGGTCTCAACCCCCTCGAACTGCTTTAGCCAGAGGGCGAGCTGAATCATTTTGTAATAGAGCTTGGTGCCGGTGGCGTAGGCATCGGGCTGGTCTTCTTTGAGAAAGTCGGCGGCGGCGGCGGTGGTCTGGCAAGAGTCGGCAGACAGGTAGGTGATCAGGGTCGCTAGGTCATCCCCCGTTAGCCCAGGGTCGGGGAGAATGGGCACGTAGCCGTAGTAGGGATAGCTGACGGAGTACTGCGCGGTGCTGGCGGCAGCGTCCACGGGCAGTTGAATCACCTTTAGCGGGCCACGGGGCGAGTTGTAGGCGTAGGGTTCGCCCACTTCGTTGAGCAGGTAGGGGGCGGCGCTGCCCAGCAGGTTTTGGTGGGGCTTGAACAGGGTGGTGATCACCGTGGGATGGGCGGCCCCGCCCAGGGCTTTGCCCGCAAAGGCGTAGTGGGCGGTAATGGTGCTGCTCTGGGCATCCCATGGGTCCCAGGTGAAGGTGGTTCTGGCGACGTGGAAGCCCGCCGCCTGGGCAAAGGCCTGCAGCGCCTTGACCGGAAAGGCCACCCTCGCCGGGGGCTCGGGCAGCACCGCCACCGTAAAGGCAATGGGCGACTGACCGGCCAGGTTGGTGGACTTGAGCTTCGACAGATAGCCCCCCCGGCCTGGGTTGTGGCTGGTGTCGGTGGTGCCCTGGGCAAAGCTCCAGGTGGCGCCCTGGGGGGCAAAGATGGCGTAGTAGACGGTGTCGCCCTCTAGGGTCTTAAACGACAGACCCAGCACGCCGTCGGTGGCCGCCGCCAGATTGAGGCCACCAGGCGCACCCATGAAGGCTTGCCCCAGGCTGTTGCCCTGACTGTCGTAGGCGGTAATGCGGCGCAGAGCATCGGCGGCGGGCAGCTGAAATTCGAGTTCGCCGCCCGTGGCACTGCCGTAGAGCATGGGGCTACCCGCCAGGGTGGTGAGGCTGAGCTGGCGCTGGCCGTCATTCCAGTGCAGGGTGGCATCCCAGTCGCCAAAGTCGCTGGCGCTGACGAAGAAGGGGGTAGTCGGTTTATCGACCAGCAGCCCATCGACGGAGATCACCAGGGCGGCAAAAATCGCGTTGGGGTCGCGATCGCTGCGCCAGTTCGTCCAGTTGCTACAGCCCATCTCTTGGGTGCTGCTGGGCCAGCCGCAGGGGGGCTGGTCGCCCTCGCCGCCGCATTTGATTTCGGGGTTGTGCCGGTAGGTGAGCATCAGCCCCCAGGGCGAGACCTGGTACATGGCGGGCATGGGGCGCAGGGCAATGGCCGCCCCCGGCGCTGCGCCCGTGGCGCCGTGGGTGGCATCGGGCCAGTTGTCGTAGTCGAGGTCGTTGACCCACCAGAACAGGGGCGAAAACCAGTTGTTGGTGGGGATGGGCTGCCCAGGCACAGTGCAGGTGGGGCCGGGGGTGTGGTTGTAGTTGGGGTTGACCTGCACGGGTAGCCAGTCGGGGTAGGTGTTAAAGATGCTGGCTTTGCCAATGGAAAGAATCTGAGAATCCATGACGGATGTTCCTAAATAGGTGGGGAAAAACCTGACGCAGCCAGGGCCGATGCCTGGCGCTTGTGTGGCCTGATGCAGTGGGCTGCTCGGGGCATTCCCCGGCAGGGATAACGGGTTTGCCGGGGCTAGAAACAGCTAGTCACGACAAATGCTGGTTGATGTAGATCGCCCCGTGGCCCGGCCGGTAGAAGGTCAAATGGTCGAGCTTGCCGCTACCGTCGTAGTCGTAGGCAAAGCCGCGATCGCCCGCATCCGCTAGGTTGTAGCCGCCCAGGCCGCTACCCGGATCGCCCTGGGCATAGACCGGTGTAAAGCTGCCATTGCGGTTGTTTTTGAGAATGAACACGGCCCCCCGACCGGGCCGGTAAAACACTAGATGGTCGAGCTTGCCGCTGCCGTCGTAGTCAAAGGCAAAGCCGCGATCGTCCGGACTCAGCAGGTTGTAGGTACCGATGCCGCTGCCTGGATCCCCCTGGGCATAGACCGGCGAAAAACTGCCATTGCGGTTGTTTTTGAGGATAAAAATGGCCCCCCGACCGGGCCGGTAGAACACCAGGTGGTCGAGCTTGCCGCTGCCGTCGTAGTCAAAGGCAAAGCCGCGATCGTCCGGACTCAGCAGGTTATAGCCGCCAATGCCATTGCCCGGATCACCCTGGGCATAGACCGGAGCAAAGGTGCCATCGCGATTATTTTTGACAATGAAAATCGCCCCCCGGCCCGGTCGGTAGAAGACCAGGTGGTCGAGTTTGCCGCTGCCGTCGTAGTCAAAGGCAAAGCCGCGATCGTCTGGGCTCATCAGGTTATAGGTACCAATGCCATTGCCCGGATCGCCCTGGGCATAGACCGGCGAAAAGCTGCCATTGCGGTTGTTTTTGACAATGAAAATGGCCCCCCGACCGGGCCGGTAAAACACCAGGTGGTCGAGTTTGCCGCTGCCGTCGTAGTCGAAGGCAAAGCCGCGATCGCTGGGGCTCATCAGGTTGTAGCCGCCAATCCCCCCCTGGGCGTAGCGGGCCACAAAGCTGCCGTAGAACCTGTTTTGCAGAATGTAAACTGTCCCGGCACCGGGGCGGTAAAAGACCAGGTGGTCGCACTTGCCGCTGCTGTCGTAGTCAAAGGCAAAGCCGCGATCGCTGCCGTTTCGCAGGTCGTAGCCGCCGATGCCACCCCCCGGATCGGCCTGGGCGTACACCGCCCCAAAGTCACCGACCCGCGTCGCCAGCGGCGTAGTCTCGTAGAGAATATCCGTCTGCACCGGGGGCAGCAGCACCGCAAAGCTAGCGCTGGTAGAAAAACCCAGGTTAGAGTCGCCAGCTTTGCCCATGGCCACGGCAGAGCCCACCAGGCTCAGCCAGCCCTGGTTTTTAATGTAGGTATTGGCCAGGCGATCGCCATAAAAGCGCCAATATTGGCCGGTGTAACTCCCCGTTGGCAGCAGCACCGGCATCATCGAGCCGCCAAACACATCGAGGGAATAGCTGGGGCCAATCCGCCCATTGGTGATGCGGTAGCAGCCGTAGCCGCCCGCCTTGATGAAAAACCACTGGCCGCCGCCATTGGCGATCGGCCCGCTGTTGCCAATGGTCGTCACACCCAGGTGATAGCTGTAGCCGCCGCCGCTGACATCCTGCACGCGATCGCCCGCATACAGCACCTTGATACCATAGGCCGTCAAGAAGCCGATGTAGTAGCCCACCCCTTCCTGAATGGGGGCTTTATCGTAGAGATACTCCCCATTCAAATATTTTTGTTGTTGTGAGGTTTTTTCGATAAAAGCGCTGGTATCCGTAGCAACATTTATCCAAAATTTGGTAGCAGTTTCAACTCTAATTTTTGCTAAAATGCCCGCAAGGGCACTAACGGGAGACTTGGTCAGTTCGCTCAGGGCATATTCCAACTCACTGTTGAGAGTTGACCATATTCCCTTAATGCTTCCAAACGCTAAGGAAACCTCTTGAGGATTAGGCCCTAGAACATCAAAATAGTAAAGGTCAGAACTGTCAACAGAAATAAATTGGATACTCCTCTCTGCACTATCGTTCAGCTCTTCAAATCGATTAATTCGCTGCAAAGACTCTTCGGTTTTCTGTACAATACTATTTGCGGTAGCTGAAGTCGATTGAAAATTCGAGATCACAACCTGCAAAGTATCAGGATTAGCTCTCAAGTCCTCAATCGCAGAAAAAAGATCTTGCATGATCTTTGTAAATTCCACAATCTTGTGCGCCGTTTCGACAATGCCGACCGAGAACGTATGATTTTTCCATATACCGGCTTCTGAAATAAGCTCATTTAATTGAGGGAAATTGCTATAGCGCTCATAATATCCACCGCCCCAACTGCCCGCACTAAGCAGGCAGGATCGCTTGTTTAAGACGACCCAGGTCAATTCTGGCACTTTGCAAAATTCATTAACTCCTTCAGTAATGAAGGGATTTTCAGTTGACATAGTTAAGATCGCCTCGAATATCAGTAAGTAGCCTGGTTGGTACTAGGCCAAAACTTCTAAGCCTTTATAGGCACATAACATCTACCCCAGCAACAGATAAAGCAATACAATTAGAACGCCTCTTTTAAGGTGGCGAATCGAATCGGCAAACTTTTAAAAATGAAAACTTTAATATCCATCACAACAGTTACCCCTTAGAAAGTATATGGAGACATAGAAAATACTGCCTCCACATACCTTCTAAAGGTCAGCATATGTTCTAGAAGCTTAGACGCCCCAAAACTGAACCACTCAGCTCTAATCTAAAAGCAGTCACTTTGGTGCGATCGAATTTAGAACCCTGAGGTGCTTTGACGGACCATTCCGTAAATGGAGTCGGCTGAGAGTAGAAAATTGCCATATCCTCAGCAACATTTCCATCTACCTTGATCTGATTAGCATCGCCAATGACACCTTGATAGTCAAACTCCCGTTGCAGCAAGGGGCCTGAGAACGCAAAGACTTTTGGGCTAGTATCACCATTGGATGCAAGAGTTAGGCGATCGCTAAATGATCCAATATTAGAAAATAGAACCTGAACTGGGGCACTAACCGATGCATCAACGCCTTCTAGCCAGATCCGAACCCGGTCAATTCTAACGCGCTCATATCCCGCCAGATTCTCATCCCCAAGGCTAATGACAAACTGAGTTTCTCCTGTATCTCTAAAATTCTTAACCACATCCTTATAAAGCCCCTCTGGAGTATCTGGAATAATGATCTCCAGGCGATTCATGTTTTGGGGAACACGGGGCTTAAACTGCTGGAGAGCATTTTTGAAGTCTGCCTCCATTTGCGTTTTATTGTTTACAAACTCAGCTGCAGACTGAGTAATTGAAAAACTAACAGTCGAGTCGCGAAGCGCCCAGTAACGATAGGCTCGTCGGTAATTTTGGAGAGAGATATACAGCCAGCGTTTTGTATTGAGCTGAAGAGAAAATAGCAGGTGCATCATCTCTTCGTCTTTAGTAGCATCTTCTGAGAGCTGATCAATATATCTCTGCAAACGAGTTTTTTGGTTCTCATTAATCTGCTTCTGAAGGATCAGATTAGATGCCTCTCGACCAAACTGAATAGCAGACAGTTGGCTGGTAATAACGGCCTTACCATAAATGACCAGCTTCTCCAGCTCCGTCCTGTACTTAAATACAGCATCCTGCAATGGTTTTGTTCCAGTTGCACTGGTTGCCAAGGCAACTGAGGAATCTAATAACCCCTCTACCGTAACCTGAAAAATATCCCAATTGGTGAGGGCATCTTGAAACGCTGTTAAATCATATCCATCAGCAGATTGATCGATGGCACCTGGTTCTGACGGCAATTTAATTGGGTTAGGTTGTATGCTAAAAATTCTAGAAGCAGCAATTATCTGTTGCGTGTTGGCAATCAGCTTAGAAATGATGTCAACGCTATTTTTGAGATTATCCATCATCTCCTTTAGCTTAGTAATATAAGCTGCCATATTGAGCAATGGCGCTGCTGTTTGGGCATTCTGTGCAGCTGCGAGAAGCTGATTTGCGTCATTTTTTAATGCTTCTAGCGCAGCAGGAACTAAAGGATCGTAAAAAAGATTATCCTCTGACAATGCATTTTGAAGCTCTGTAACTGTAATCTCATTTCTTCTCTCAGCCAAAGCCTTCATGGCTGTATTATATGCGACCGTATTCTTAGCTGCATCACTCACCGCTTTAGTAGTTGCAGCTGCTCCCCCTTCCATGCCCACACACATGGTGCCGATCGATACTGCAAAACTCAAAACCGTAGTGATGATATCCAAAGCCAGCTTAATCTCCTGCTCCTTAAGCCATATCGTCATGGCAGTATTCAAATCAACCCCTGCAATTTCAACCGCCCTCGTTTGAGTGGTTAGGGATGCGATGCCTCTATCGATCGCAGCCTGAGCATTAGTAAAGTTATTGTTTGCCTGCTCGTAAAGTCTTTGATAATAGTCTGCGGTATCGTTTTCTTTGCTGAGAAGAATATTGGCAGCCGTCTTACGATCCTCTAAGGTATTGCTAAGATCCGCAAATCGGTTGTACTGAGCTTCGTAGATTTTGGCGAGTTCGACCAAGCCAGCAAACTCACTCACATAAAAATCTCGGCTCAAATCTGGAACAGAGCTAACGTCCGATGATACCGTTAACTCTGCCAAAAACGCTGCACTCTGAGCATTTAACTCAACTCCCTCCTTGGCGCTGTTGCCTATTGCAACGATCCAACTGAGCATATCTTTAGTTAACTCAGGCTCGGTCTGATAGATAACAGTCGCGATCTGAAAAGTGGTGCCAAGCAGCATCTTCAGGGGAGACAGCTCCGCCAAATTAATTCCGCTAAAGTCTTGGAATTTTGCCACCTGTACAGTGCCGGTACCATCTACCAGGTTGAGGCGGTAGTATACTTTAATGCCGCAGAGGTTTGGGGATGCCGCAAAAAGCCCAGAGACGTCAGTAGTTTGTGGACTATCCTGTAACGCCACAGTGCCGCTAAAGCTGCCCTGGATATGGCGCGTATACATCACCAGGGAAGCGAGATGGCTTTCCGTATAATCAATCTCAAAACTTGCCCCGTCTTCTACCACAAGCTGACGGGCCACTAGGGTTAATCCTGACGAGATTTTGAGAGGGCGATCGCCTTTTGCGATATAGAGAGTGTCTGCATAGACTGAAACTTGCCCAGGCGAAATCCCCTTTGAATCCATCGCCTCAAACACTGTTTTCAAATTCACATAGGGATTTCGAATAACAGTATGAACGGCATCATAGATTTCCGTAGAGCTTTCGGGGAGTCTGGCAGCAGTAAATACATTTGCAAAAAAGCTGTTGATTTTGATGGGAATCATTGGACAATCTCCGCTGAGAAAATGCTGAGGTTTGACAGAGAATAAACTGGCGCGATCACATTTTTGTGTAAATCCCGACTCTGGGAACGAGAAATCAGAGCTTTCAGCCCTGTCAGGCGCGATTTTCTAACCACTCCTGAATAAGCTGGCTCAATTGCCAATAGCAGGCATAGGAGTTCTACAGAGATGTACTTCGCAAATATCGCTAAACGCTAGCAGGAACCTTTTCCGGCACGTCTTCCCACTGAATGATGGACGGATCAATATCTAAGTAGGCTTCCGGATTTTCCTTAAGTTTTTCCAAATCTACATCCGCCATCCTGATATAAGCTGTGTCGCGGTACTTACCTGCTGCATTAGCTAGAATTTTCCAGCGATCAATTAGCCCCATATAGGCAGTGTCAGATTGTGCCAGATCTCCATTAATAATATTTTGCTCAATTACACTAGGAATTTCAGCAGCTTTTGAGGCTAACTCAGTCCATAGAGCTTGGATGGTTTCTAGCACTGGAATTGCTGCATTTAACTTGTCCAGTATATTAACCAGGCTATTATCTCCGGCATCCAACAGGTTCTTTAAAGCGAGTGCTTTTTGGAGTTCTTCAGTCTCCTGGGCGATTTTCTGTTTTTCTCCATCGATTTTGGTTAGCAAATCAGTCGCTTGCTTACCAAAAATACCTGCTACTATGGCAGTTGCGACAGGAGCTAGAAGCCCTATAGGACCCAAAATTGGTAGAACTGTCCCGGTCAACAGTAAGTAGGTTGGAGAAGTGCCTGCAACAATGCAGGCTTGTTCGTACTGAGATTGCAAACTTGCTATGCTCACATTTAGCACGTCAATATCTGCCTGAATCTGCTTCAGGTTATCCCCTGCCAAATTAAAATTATTGGTGTAGGTAGTATTGACTGTATTTAAGCTTTCCTGATCTGCTTTGGTATCTGAACAGAACTGGACGATATCTTGTTTTACCTGACTAACATGGCCAGCGTAGTTTTTTGCCGTTGTTTCCAGGTTAGCCGCCAAATCCTGTAGGACTGCGGTAGCCTCGTCAGCGGAGTAAGTGCCATCTAACCAGGCATAGGCCGTCTCCAAAATGCCTTGGTAATTGATATGGGCAATGCTTCCATAGTGAGCAAGATTATCCGCCATTTGAACCGTTTTGGGATAAATTCGGGTTTTGAAGTCTCTACAGTGACTATTTACGGTTCCATAGACAGTAAGCAGTTGGTCGAAGTTGGTTTGAACCTCTTCCTCTGTTACCTCAGTTTCGAGGCCGCCACCCCTCAGGTTATTCTCAATGTATACTTTCATAGCTGTCGAGGTGCTAGGTATATTTACGCCAGCCTCAACATAAGTTTGCACCTTAAATTGATCGGCTTTTTCTAGCACAAAGTTGTTGAGATCAAGTGTTTGAACATCAGTCATGGCTTTTTCTCTTTTGACAAATGAGTTGGGACTAGTGAACCCAAAGGAAACTATTTTCTGAACGAGCCATAAAGACACTCTCCAGATATTTTTTCCCAGATTTAATTGAAACGAGCATTTCAAAAAAACTGTTTCCCTGAAGAATTTATAGAGATGCCCTAGTTCAAGCAAGAAAACTTTCAAAAAGTAGATCGATTAATGCCATCAATCTTGCTGAACTAGGGCAAAAATATCTGCCGGGAAAAAGCAGTTTTAGATTAGACAGTTTTGCCCTCTTCAACCTTTAGGTAGGCCGTCGTTGTATAGTTCTCAGCGAGTTTGGCAATTTTCGCCCAGCTTGTTTTTGCTGTGTCAATGTCTGTCTTGATCCCAATTTTCGTTTTGTCATCTAGAAGGCTATCTATATCCGAGCTGGCTTGATCTAATGCCGATTTTTGATTGGTCCAGCTCGTTTTCATGAGCGCTAGGGCATCAAGCGCTTTTTTTGCCTTATCGGATATGCCTGTCAAACTCTCATTTGCAAGGGTTAGCGAACCCTTCAGAACGATTCTTCTCTTTAGATCAGCCTCTTTGTTATCAAGGTCAGTCTGTTTCGCACTAATTTTTTCATTTGCCTGAACTGCCTTATCACCATAAACGCCTGCGATTGTAGGTCCAATTAGCCAGCCGATGAAAGGCACCCATGTGTAGGTAACAGTTGTTGAGGCAATAATAACGTCCTGCTTATATTCCTCCTTGAGAGAAGCAATTTCACTCTTTAAAGATTCGATCTCTGTTTGCTCATCCAGAATTACCTGATCGTTTAAATTGTACTGAGTGGAATATACAGAGGTTACGGTATCAAGATTGCCTTTGTCAGCAACTGTGTCAGTGTCAAATTGCTGAATAGCATTGTGTACCTCATCAATTCTATTCACGTATCTATCTATATCTTGTTTTAAAGAGCCCACCAGATCATCAACAGCATCTTTTGCTTCAGTTTTAAGTATCAGCCCTGCCTGTAAACCATCAATGACCTCTATCAATCCATCCAAATACTCAGGTACTTTTGACGCATAATTGTAGACGTCATAGGCTGTAGAAACGCTTTTGGGATACACCAGAGTCTTGAATTCACTGCAGTGAGTATAAATGTCGGAGTAAACATTGACAAGATTGGAAAAAATCCTGCTGGACTCATCATCGGTATAACCCAACATCATTCTCATTTCAGAATCTGATGTTGGCAGCTTTATACCCGCTTCTACATAAGCTTGTAAATCTACTTGATCGCTACTCTTTAAAATGAAAGTTTGGTTTCCACTGGCGTCGTCAAGAAAATCGCCGCTAGGATTTAAGCTCTGGCTTCCGGTAGAATTATCAACTGCAACAGTCATGGTAATTTCTCCTTAAAGGGATTGGATTCAATATTTTAGAAAACGTGTCTGGGCTAGATGCTGTTAGCGGTTAGGCGTTCAAACTACATCAGTCAATGCCTGAAATAGCTTTACAAAAAAAAGGTCGTGAACTAGCAAAGACTTCAGAAATATCAAATGTGATTCAGATGCACGATAGCCTGGTAAGCATGGAAGCGTTCTTGCTCTGTGGTAGAGAAGTATTTTGGCTTTGCATTGATTCATTAGTCATAATCAGACAATAACACTCTTAATTCTCAAAATGTTCCCGAAGGTTCAACTTAAGAGGCAATTTAGTATCCAACTTAAGTCATTTTTTGGAGAAAGCTGGTATAGATAAATGGCTCTTCTAGGTCTGCGATTAAAGCTGCATATAAAACACATTTTTTGCTTGCCAGAGAGAGGGAGCGCATGTCATAGATTTAGCCATTTCTACCGCTGCATGATCTGTCAAAAGCTATTTGAATGAGCTGCATTACTCTTTATTTTTGGATTGTCGATCGCCGAATCGCCTCTAGCAATTCCTGCTTGCTGCCCTCTAAGCTGCCGCCCTGAATGGTGACTCGGTAGCGAAAGGGGGATAAAAAGCCTTGAATTTGCTTTTGCTGGCAGCGGTTATGCAGCTCGCTGAGGGCTACCTGGGGGTCGGGGTGGAGGGTTGTGAGGTAGTCGCTAAACCCCAAAAAGGCCAGTCGATAGAGTAGCTGCTGGCTAAATTCGCCCTTGAAATAGCCGCCATGGACATCGCGCTTGCCCCGGCCGTAGTCGAGGGTGAGCCCAAGATAGTCCCAAGGGGTGAGGGTAGCTTTGCCCTTGGCCCGAGTGAGCAGGCCCATGGGTTTAGCTGAGCGGGCATCGGTCTCGGGGTTGTATTCAATATCGGTGTAGTCGGTGCAGTCGAAATAGGTAAAGAAGTCGGCTACGGTGACCTGACTGCGATCGCCCCCCTGGGCAGTTTTTTCGCCACTAGGATCACCCTGGATCTCAAACAGATCGGCCAGGGTAACCGCGCCGCGTTTTTGAAATCGCTTGTAGGTGAGAAACAGGTTTTCCATCACCCTGGTGTCAGACTTGGCAATGGCATCGCCAATGGGCAGGTGCTCGGGAAAATCGCGATCGAGGGTGTTGAGATTGATCAGGCCGTAGTCGAGGGCGCTGCTGTGCCGGTTTTGCAGGGCCACATTGCCCAACCGATAGCCCCGCGACTGGGTGCGGCTGGGGAAGGCAATGTAGTTGGCGGCGGTGGAGGCAATGCGCAGGGCAATATCGCCCTCATTGCAAAACAAGTACGACTCTGAAAACCGCCGTAGCGACGAGGCCAGAAAGTTGGCCCGGTTGGAAATAATGGTGAGGACGGGAATATCGGGAGAGGCCAAAATCAACCGCTCTAGCCGAAACAGGCTGCCCACATCGGCGGTGGGCTGCTTGCCCACGGCGGAGATATCAAACACATCGGCCAGCAGCCGCACCACATGGGTGACCACAAACCCGCCCATGCTGTGGCCAATGAAGCTGAGCTTGACGCGGCTGTGCGATCGCTGATGCCAGTAGTCGCGCGCCTGATGCAATGCCTCCTCGGTGGGCACCCCGTCGCCCGCGTCGGGAAACATATCCTGGGCCGATCGCACCAAAAGGGCCTGGTCGATCTGCCGCAGCAGCTCCACTAGATCGAGCACGCCAAAATTTTCGGCCCGGTAGCGATCGCGAAAATACACCACCAGCCGCAGCACCACCAGCGACAGCACCAGCAGCCCCAGGCTCACCAGCAGCCCCAGCACCACCGAGGCCACCAAACCCCACCACCGTTCATCCCAGGCGAACAGGTTAAACAGCAGCAGCAGCAGGGCACAAAATCCCCCGGTCATCAACAAATCGCGGGGCACGGGGGGCAGGGCGGCGAGGGCGGCGATCACCTCTTTGCGATCGCTGAGGCCGACCTTTTCTGACGGCCAGCGATAGCCAATAAAGACGCTGTTGGCCTGGGTTTGAATCGCGCGATCGCGGTGGTTGATGGTCTTAAAAATTCCCTTGTACCAGGTTTTGACCGAGCTGCGGCTGGTGTTGTAGCCGTGTACCACAATCACCAGTTCGGCGGTCTGCTCCGCAGAATCCGTTAGCCGACGGTACAAATACTCCGTGATTTCGGCAATGCCAGCCCTGGCCTGGTGGCGAGTTTCTGGGCTCGATTCCTGCGCCTCTTCAATGTTGGGCGGGGCGCTGCTCATGACAAAATATCCCGGAATGGCGGCCTCCGTGGCAGCTTCGGCCCCCAGGTCTACGATATCAACGGTGTTTTGAGGGCTAAAGGCAAACTTGCGAATGATAAAGGGTAGAGAACTCATAGACCTGACCTAAGGGAATGGATAAACATTGTGATAGAAGCGGCAAGCTCGGCGGGTGCCTCACCCATCGACAGGGTTAACTAACGGGGAATCTGGGGTTCACACAGTGACGGAAACTGCTGCCAAATCGCCGGATTGATCGCCAAATAGTCAGCGAGCCACTGACAGCCTGAGTCACGCAGCTCTGCTAAATGGCTGGGGTTAAGCTCCAGGGACTCGGCTAGATGGCTGGGGTCAATCTCTAGCTGATTAAAATGCCAGAGCTGGACGGTGTTATCGCCGGTCGCCATCGCCAGCCGAGACCCGTCGGGGCTGAAGGCTAAACCCAGCACCTCAGCCTTCAGCCGCAGCGTGGTGAGCCGCTGCCCCTGGGCGTTCCAGAGGCGCACTTCGCCGTCGCTGCCCCCGGTGGCCACAAACCGGCCATCGCCGCTAAACACCGCCCGCTGCACCACGCGCCCGGTTTGGTTGAAGATCGCCAACGATTGCCCCGTCGCGCTCCACAGTCTGACCGAGCCATCTTCGGCACTGCTCAAAATGGTTTTGCTGTCGGGGCTAAATTCAACACTCTTCACCCAGCCGCCATGGCCCGTTAACGTGTGCAAAAGCTTGCCCTCGGTACTCCAAAGTTTGACCAGGCTATCGCTGCCTCCCGACGCCAACTGCCCGCCATCGGGGCTGAAACTGAGCCATATTACCGGGCCTGTATGCCCACTGAGGGTTTTAATCGTATTTTGCTCAGGCTGCCACAGCCGGATTTCGCCGTCTTCGCTGGCGATCGCCACGGTTTTGCCATCGGGGCTAAATCTCGCCGCCCGCACCTGCATTTTGTTGACCTGCAACTCATGGAGTAACTGGCCGTCGCGGTGCCAAATTTTGACCATGCCATCATCGCTGGCGGTGACCACGCGCTGGCTATCGGGGGCAAAATCGACTGAGTTGACCACATCGGCGTGGGCTTCAATCACCCCGGTCAACCGGCCATCGATGGTCCACAGTCTGAGGGTGCGATCGAACCCAGCCGACGCAATCCACCGGTTGTCGGGGCTAATGCTGACATCCTGCACCGTGGCGTCATGGCCCTCTAAAATCGTCAGGGCAGACTGTTGATAGTCCCAAAGGCGAATGGTTTGGTCGGCGCTGGTGGTAACCAGGGTTTGATCCTTAGGATTAAACGCCACCGCCAGCACCATGTCGCGGTGGCCATGGAGGGTTCTCACTAAGACCCCATCTCGATGCCACAGGCTCACTACGTTGTCGTTGCTGGCCGCCGCCAACATCTCCCCAGAGGGGCTGAATTGAACGTAGTTAACCCCTCCCGCTTGATGATCGAGCACGTGCAGCAGCTGCCCGTTCGCATCCCAAACTTTCACCAGACCGTCTAGTCCACCCGAGGCAAATCGTTGCCCATCGGGGCTAAAGGCTAAACTATCGATCTCAGCGTCATGGCCCTGCCACGATTGCACCAATTCCCCAGAGGCATTCCACAGGTTTAAGACCCCATCCGCCGCCGCCGTCACCAAAATTTTGCCATCGGGGCTGCGGGCCAGGGTGATCGCCCCCCACTGGTGCCCGCCCAGAGACTGAAGCAGCTTACCGTCAGGGCTCCACACCTTGACGGTGCCATCCTCGCTGGCGCTGGTTAGGGTTTTACCATCGGTGCTGTAGGCCAGGTCAAACACCTTATTGCGGTGGCCCGATAGGGTATGGAGGAGCTTGCCCTCGAGATTAAACAGCTTAATGGTGCCGTCATTGTTGGCCGTGGCAATTTGGGTGCCATCGGGGCTGAAATCTACCTTCCAGATGCGTCCTGAATTGGCCGCAATGGTGGTTAGCAATTCCCCCGTAGGCCGCCAAAGTTTAACGACGCCATCGCCGCTGGCTGTGGCCAGCAGGTCTCCCTCGGGGTTAAAGTCGGCGTCCCAAATTCTGCCCTTCTGGGAGTTCCAGCGGTTCTTTTCCTCCATGCTCAACAGCGTTTGGCTAAGCACGGTGACAACGTCGGCATAAAGCTCTGGCGATCGCCTCGGCAGAGCTAAAATTTTCTCGCTGGCGGCCACCGCAGTCGTTAACGCACTGAGCTGGTCATCGGAATAGCTGTAGCTCTCTGACGATCTAAGGAGCGCGCGCACCTCGTTTTCAATCGCCCGATTGCGCCGCTGCTGGGCCAGATTAGCCTGCCAAAGGGCCGTCAGCGCCATCGTCATGGTCAGCAGCAGGCCCGCACCCAGGGCGATCGCCAACCGCCGCTGCCGCTGGGCTAGGGCTGACTGACTGGCCACCACATACTGAATTTGGAGGGGGCCGAGCTCGGGCTGTTTATTCCTACCGCGGTCAATCAAGTTCTGCGCATCTGCTAGGGCTTCGCCATAGAGCAAGAAGGCCGGGTTCTGGCGCTTATGCTCCCATTCACTGGCGCGAACCAGCAGTCGAGTATGCTCTTTGACATACTCTAAATCAGTCTTCAGGGCTGCCAACAGAGTCTCTAGCGCCGCCGAAAAGTCATCGTCTTCCCGAAAGAATAGCCAGTTAATTGAGGTCAAACGGGCATCAACAACCTGTCCTTTGACGCTTTGATATACAACAGGAATTATTTTTTTATGATTTTTGACCGCGAAATCTAGCTCTTTCTGGCATTCCTTAGAGATCACTGAATTTGGGCTGAGGACAAAAATAAAATTATTGGTGGCAACAATACCTTCATAGATCTCTGAGAGCCAGTCTGCGGTTGGCGGAATATTTTTCCAGTCTACCCAGACCCTTTGGCCTTGCTGCGTCAGCGCGTGATACAACCTTTCAATAAAGTCTTTGTCTTTGCGAGAATAGGATATAAAAGCGTCTGTTTCAAGGCGCTCAAATGTGGGAGCGTCACTGCGACTTGATAAAGAATCATGATCCAAAGTCTTTAGCATTTTAAATATTAGCTTGTACTCAAGGATGCAACCAAGAAATCGCTTGGCAAATCATCGCTCTCTTTATAGCGGTTCTCAATTTAGTGATGTACGTCTGAAGGATCTCCCTACCCCCTGATTAAGAGGATAGGGAGTGAACCTATGACTGCTTTCAATATACAGAAGCACGGCCAACCAACAGCCACAGACAAGTGAAAGTTAGCAGGGACACCTTAAGTGCTGTACAGTCAATCCTTACCAAGACTGACGATTTCAAGATAAGAGCTATATTTGACCTTTGGACGAGAGCATGTCAGCTCAAGACCCTTCAAAAAATTGGTAAAGATCCTCAATAAATAAAACGATAACATACCGACCACTTGTCGCGTATCCAAGTTATGAGTCAATTTAGTAAAACGCTCAGAATCAACTTATTGACATAGCTTAATATTTTGACCTTGCCTTGAACTTGCCCAGGCAAAAATGAATTTTACATGAGTTCTTTTAGATCGTCCGGATAGGAAGGCCAGCCTCTGTATAAGCCTAAAGAGAGATGCGCCCGTCTGTGGGCGCTGTTCCTGAGTCGTCTTTCCGGCTGCCCATTAGCTCTATGCTGTCGGCACTAATAGTCTGCAACAGAAAAGATTCTGGCCTATGAAAATTTATTAGTCATTTTCCATAGGCAACAATTTTAGAGAAGCCGCATTCCATGACTCATGAACTTAATATCTGCCAAAAGCGTCTGAGGGGGGCTGTGCTTTCCCTAGCCGCTCACCAACGGTTGGAAGCAGCAAAGCGAGCATTTGAGCTGAAGCAAAACCAAAGCTATGTGATGAGCTTGGGTGAACTATCAATTCATACAGGGCTCAGCCGTAATACGCTCTTAAAAATCCATGGTCGAGAGAAAGCCGTCGATGTTAGCTCTTTGCGCTTATACTTTGAGGCGTTTGGATTGCGGTTAAATAATCAAGACTACTTTCAGCCCGGCAGGAGTCATCAGATTGATCATGATTCTGAGGAACTGAGGCAAGTCCTTCAAAATACCTATGAAACGCCCGACTGCCCTGGGCTCAAGCTTCCGCAGTCGCGATCGCAGCCAGTCGCTCGAATCAGCCTTCAAGCGCATGTTTCATCTCGGGCAGCAATGCTAATAAATCCAGAGGAAGACTGTAGCTGTAGGCATACTATCGACATGATCTACAGCTTAAGCTCAGGCTACGCAGTCGATTGGACTGCTATCCAGGCTTACCATCGACCGGTGTATGTATCTCAATTGGATACTCAGCAAAATCTATACCTGAATAATGCAGCTTTTATGGCCCAAGCTGCTAAACCACCCAGCAATTTTTTACGCTCTACCGCCCATGAACTCAACTATGATGACGAGTTAGTCAAGCGCTGTAATCACCTCAAGCGCGACGCTCATCTCATTGAGTATGAGTATGAGGCGCTGCGGTGGTTTAGAGACCCTGATTCAGCTCTCTGGATTCGGAGAAAGATGCAGTTTGTCTCTAATTTCTACAGAATTGTATATCTTGGGCAAGATTGCTGGCTTGGCGAAGTTCTTTGGGCAGATACCCTAGACAGTTTTGCTGATTCATAGACTCGTTCAATAATATGCCGTGAACATCCCCATGAAAACGAGGGTACAGCCCCTAAAATAGCAGGGCCGCTACACAATTCCCCCGATTTCCCGGTCCTCAGGTTCATACCGTTATTCAGCAGTGCCCACGATTCTGGTTAATTTAGACCGATATCATCCGGTTGCCCTGCTCCCTACTCGAGAAGATATTTGAGCTATGGTTTTCTTCTACTGCTCCCAACCCCTTCAACATTGCCTTCTGAGATTCTGTCAAACCTGTGACTCCCACAATGTTCATGCCTTCGTAGGGGCGATCGCCTTTCAAAATATGTAAGCACTTTCCTGTATCTACTTGCCAAATACGGATGTCGTCATCACTCGAACTGGCTAGGAGCCGTCCTGCGGGTTGCCACACCACTTCCCAGATTGAACTTGTATGCCCTTCTAATTGAGTGAGGCACTTCCCCGTTACTCCATCCCAAATTTGCACGATCCCACCACCACCACCACCGCAGGCAATCTGGCGACCGTCAGGACTCCAATCCACAGAGAAGATGCGGCTTTGGCGAGGTCGCAGGATATGCAAGCACCGTCCCGTCTCAACATCCCAGAGTCGCACAGTGCCATCCTCGCTGCCGGTGGCCAACCGATGTCCATCTGGGCTGAAGCGGACTGACCAGATCCAGCCTTCGTGCCCCTGCAACGTCAGGAGATGCTTTCCTGTATTGAGATCCAGCAATCTAACCTGATAATCCATATCACCGCTAACCAGGGTTTTGCCATTGGGACTGAGAGCGACCGCCGTCACCCAGCCCTCCCGATTAAAACACTGCAAACAGTCCCCAGTGTTGACATCCCACACTCGGATTGTTTGATCATTACTGCCACTGATCAGCCGGTGACCGTCACGGCTCCATACCACTGACCAAACCCAATTGGTGTGCCCCTGCAAGGTTTTTAAGTGTTCTCCTGTGTGAGGGTTCCATAGTTCGATCGCGGCATTGTCGCTACAGGCAGCGATTGTTTGATGATCCGGGCTCCAGACTACAGACCAAATCTGGTTGAGCTGGCTTCGCAGTTGCTTCAAGCATTGCCCCGTTTGGCTATTCCAGAGACGAATCATGTGGTCATCGGACCCTGCTATTAGGGTGCGGCTGTCGGTACTCCAATCCAGGGAGTGAATGGCGGCGCTATATCCCTGGAGCACCTGTAAACAGTCCCCCTGATGGGGATTCCATAGTCGCAGCGTATGGTCTGCGCTGCCGCTGACAAGAACTGACTCTGTCCGGCTCCAATCGATGGCCCAGATCGAACTCTGATGCCCCTGCAAGATTCGCAGACGCTGCCCCGTTTGCCCATCCCAAAGGCGAATAGTAGCATCGTCACTGCTGCTAGCCAGGGTACGACCATCTGGACTCCATACCAGCCGAAGCACTGCGTTATCGTGTCCTTGCAACGTGTGGAGGCAATGTCCACTGCTGAGATCCCAGAGCCGAATGGTATGGTCAGCACTGCTGCTTGCGAGGAGAGGAGGATTGGCGAGCGTTTCCCCGTCAGGGTCGCTGCGCTCACTCTGCCATGCTAAGCACCATAGCCCCCTCGTGTGCCCCGTCAGGGTTTGGAGGCAATCTCTGGTTTGGGAATGCCAGACTTTCACAGTGCCATCTTCGCCACCGCTGACAATCCAGTTCCCATCTGCACTCCACAGGGCAACCTTTGACCGATGCTCTGGTGTTGGGATAACCTGCAAACATTTTCCTGTAGCGGCATCCCACACATGGAGTGCTTCCTCAGTTCCCGTGCTGACCAACTGTTGACCATCTGTGCTCCAGGCGATCGTCCAAACAATGCTGGTGGCTTGAATGGTCTGTAAACACTTTCCCGTCAGGGGTTCCCAAACTCGAATCGTACCGTCATTGCTACTGGTGGCAAAGGTTCTGCCATCGGGACTCCATTTCAGATCCCAAATGGTGTCGGTGTGCCCCTGCCAGGATGAGAGGATCTGGCGATCGACGCCGCCCTGAAAGCGTCGCACAAAAATTTGACCGCAGTTTCCTCCACTGGCCAACAGGCTACCATCGAGACTAAATGCCACCGCAAACAGCGCTTTGTTCGTTTGCGTAAAAGAGGCACTCTGAAATTGGCTATTCTGGAAATCAACAGATTGGAGATATTGTCCCTGAAGATCAGCATGACGCAGGAGAAGACCGGAGAAGTTACAACCGGTTAAATCAATTTGGAGATGACAGAAAAGATTAATTAAATTCCCAGCTCCGTACAGACGAGGGGTTGTTCCTGCGCGTAATAGTTGCAAAGTTTTCTTTAATTGCCTTTCTAACTGCTTCGGAGAATTAAATGAATTCCGTAAATGAGTGACAATCTCCATTAAAATTAATTGTCGTTGAGCTTCTCTGATATATTCTTTAGCGCTTGTTTTTAATAAAGTATAGTGATTGAATAAATCAATTTTTTGGCAAATAATTTCATTTGCGATTGTCTCTACTAGTCGCTCAATGACGTATTCCATCACGATTGGCTGCTGAGTCAACTTGTCCTGTTGCTGCTCAATTAAATTTCGACAACTTAGCGACTCAATAGCTTCTAACAATCGGGTTTGTGGGGCGGCTGGCAGTATATCTTCGATCAATTCTGCAAAGGTCACCCATTCTCGATGAATTGCCAACCAGTACATGATGCGTTGTTCTAAAATACTGAACAGTGCGAAGTTCTCAGGCCGTGGGAAAGGTGAAGAAAAACGGACACGCCTGCGCCCCGGAGGGCCGTCATGTCCGAGACTGGCTGAAGTGATTATCAGCAGCCAGACTTATTATGGAGCTCCACCAACGCCTAG